>CAZQSK010000003.1:32442-147278 GCA_964596245.1 uncultured Gammaproteobacteria bacterium | reverse complement strand
CCTGTCCCATGACAGCTGGCAGGGCGCGACGCATTTTTTTTACGTAATCTATCGTTTCCGGGAACAAACGTGAGCGTTTCAAAATCTCAACCGGCTTTAGAACTCCGTTAATCTGATCATCCCAAATGACAACGGCGCGTTTTACCCTCGCCGAACCTCCATTGTACGCGGCTGCGAGATATTCGTAGGTGCGCGGGCTGTTGGGCTGCGCTTGAACATCTTCCGAAAAATCTGCGAGCACGGAGTCTAGATAGATAACCGATGCTTTCAGCGCATTCGTGTGATCACGCATCCCATCTTGAAAATTGGGCTTCAAACCAAGATGCGTGCGTGCGGCAAGACGGTTGTAGGTAGACGGAATGAATTGCATCAACCCAAGCGCGCCTGCGCTGGAACGCGAATAGTTGTAGGCCGAACCTGGATTAAGCGCCAACGTCACATAGACGCGCTTCACAGCCGTGTCAGCATTCGCTTTGAGGGAAGTTCCGTCGGTGTGCTCGATAATCGCCAACGCTTTAATCAGATGACGATCGATAATATCCGCCATCAACTTATCCGGATGCGGACGCGACTTGATCCCACGAGCACGCAAATCAGCCAACGCATTCGTGATCATCTCATCGAGCAAGCGCTCGCCCTCAACGGCGATCTCCGGCTGCATGAACTCCTTGGTGTACGGCGTGTACACAGCCTGTTCCGCGTTATAGCTCACGACTTTCTTTCCTTCCTTTACTTCATTGTAGATCGGATAACGAACAGCCACGACCAAAAAGTTCGGATCAGCCGTGTCGTAGTCGCTGTTGATCCAGTTCGTGGTGTGAACCGTGATCTTGGTCGGGCTTGGCGTTTCAATCACCAAGTCTTTCCCCTGCTTCATCGCTTTCACATACGTAATTTCGTCTGTCGTGCGATTCCAAACCGCGATCGTAACCGGACGTGGCGCATCCTGACCAATGGGCTTCATTGATACGAGCTTGTCCATCCCCTCCGCTTTGATGCGAGCACGCAATTCTTCCTGAGCGCGATAGACGGCGCGCAAAATCGTCGGCTTGGGCTGCTCAACCACAACCGGAGTAATTGGCTCGGAACCGGGGAGCAACGGAAGTCCGACTAATGAACGCAATTCATTCTCGGTTCTAGCCTTAACGCCGCTCGCGGGATGATAAAAAGTCCCGTCAGCCATTTTTAAGATGGTGGGCGAGACTTGTGACGTACTTTGAGCGGAAATTTGAAGCGTTTCTACCTGTGTTGTGGATGAAGCCGCGAGCAAAGTCGGTTCCGGAGCTAAAGGAATGACTTCTGCGGCTGCCGGCATGGCAAAAAGCGCTGCGCTGACAAAAGAAATGGCCGCAAAAGGACGATTCAGAGACATATGCGTATTCTACCGTTCAGCATGCCATTTCGCAACAAGCTGTAACCCCTCCAACTCCCCTTATACTAAGGGGAGAGCGCACCTCCCTTAATATAAGTGAGGAAGGGAGGGTTACGTGATACGTGGCTTTCTCGTCTCGAATGGTCCCGGTTCGGAGTATTGGCGGCTGTCACGGAAATTCTGCTCAAGCTTGCGGCGTTCATGCGCGATGATGCGCAAGGCCTTGGAAAGAAGACGGTCCAAGTTGCGATAGCCGGAAGTCGCAAACGCTTCTTGCGCCTTTACCCAAATCGCTTCCCACATTCCCCCTTCGACGCCTGTCATGTGCTCTTTTGCATCTGCACCGACTTCAAACAAATAGAAGTGAATGGTCTTCTGCACGAGCTGACCGCTCTGACGAAAACGGAACATGGTTCGTCCAAGCGGTGCAACTAATTTCAAACCGGTAAGTCCAGCTTCTTCTCGCGTCTCGCGTATGGCCGTATCAACCAAGGATTCTCCACGCTCCTGTTTGCCCTTCGGAAATGTCCAATACCCGTACGCATTTTTCACAAAGAAAATTTCAAACATCCCATTGCGTCGGCGAAAGACAACGCTCCCCGCCCCAGTCACGTTTTGAACGCGCTGATTGCTATGGTGCGGTCTTCGTTGCGGACGTCCCGGTCGCGGACCCGTTGAGGATGCCGACGGCCCTGTCGAGTTGTGGGTCGCGTTGTTTTTCATAATCTTCAGTCGTGCGTTCAATTTTGATATCAGGCTCCAATCCCGTTTTGTTAATCGTCCGTTCTTTGGGCGTGAGCCACTCCGCAATCGTGATTTTGATCGCGGAACCGTCGCGCATGTCGATATAATCCTGCACCGAACCCTTACCGAATGTCGTCTCACCCACCAAGGTCGCGGCACCGTAATCCTGCAATGCACCGGCCACGATTTCTGATGCGCTAGCTGAACCCTTGTTCACCAACACAATGGTCGGGATACCAGCAAAACGATTGCGCCCGGTTCCACGCAAGCTCTCAAATACCTGGCCCTGGCGGCGCTCTTTGACCACCACGCCATTCCCCACCCACTCCCCGGCCATGGAAACCGCTACATTCAGCAATCCACCCGGATTATTACGCAGATCAAGGATGATCCCTTTCGGTTCCTTTTTTAGCACATCCGTGATGGTTTGTTCAAAACGAACGCGCGTATCGTCATTAAAGCTCGCCACTTCAATATGCGCGATGTTCGGCTCCGGCCACTTCACACGCACCGCGCTGATGGAGATGACGGCGCGCGTCAGCGTCAAATCAAACGGCTCTTTCTTGGTCGGATCATCCTTGCGATAGATTTTCAATTTGACCTGCGTGCCTTCTTCGCCACGAATAAACCCAACAGCCTTATCAACGCTCATGCCTTCGGTGGAGCTCGCATTAATCATCATGATGATATCGCCCGCACGAATCCCGGCGCGTTCAGCCGGCGTATCAGGTAACGGCGCAACAATCGTAATGATCCCTTCCTTCAAACCGATTTCGGCACCAATGCCGGAAAACTTTCCGGACAACGCCTCTTGAAACTCCGCCGCTCCCTTTGGTTCAAAAAATTGCGTGTATGGATCGCCGAGACTCGCGGCCATGCCCGACATCGCTCCGTAGAACAACGTCTTGTCGGCGATCGGCTGTTCGTAATACTTATCCTTCAACATCTGCCACGTTTCCCAAAACAGTTTGAATTCAACATCTTGAGAGACGGTGGACGGTTTGCTTTGACCGATGCCGATAAGCTGACCGATGGTGGTTGATTGATTGCTCGCCGATGCGGATCCGACCATCATCGTGCCGCGACCAACCAAAACGCCGATCCCCAATCCCGCAAGCAGAATAAGGACCAAGCTGACCCAACTGCCACGCGGGCGATATGTGTTACGCAATTCGTCCATATTAGTCGTGAATCTGTTCGATCTCCGCACCCAAACCGCGCAAGCGTCCATCCAAATCTTCGTACCCGCGATACACAATTTCCGCGTCGTGAATAATGGTCTCCCCTTCGGCGATCAACGCCGCAAGCACCATGGTCGCGCCGGCACGCAAGTCGAGTGAGCGAATTTCGGTTCCGCGCAACGGCGTGGGACCGGTAATTACGACGCGATGCGGATCAGCGATCACGGCATTGGCGCCCATCTTCAACAATTCGTTGACATAACCCATGCGCCCTTCAAACAAAGGATCTTGAATCAAGGTCGTGCCGTGACACTGCGTCGCGAGCAAGCCGAACAAGGCCTGCAAGTCAGTCGGAAAACCCGGATAAATGTTGGCCTGCAATTTTGAGACGGCCTGCATGCGATTCACGCCTTGCACGCGGAAGTATCCCTCTTTGGTGATTTCGTGACGCACACCGATGCGCGTAAGCGTTGAACGAATCGCATCTAGATGCGAAACATCGATCGGACCCATTTCAATATCACCTCGCGTAACCGCGGCAGCGACGGCGAATGTTCCAACCTCGAGCATGTCAGGGATCACGGTCCAGGCTTTTTTCGGCGCTTTCAATTCTTTCACGCCATCAATTTCGAGCTCGTGCGAACCAATGCCTTTGATTTTTGCGCCACACGAATTGAGGAAGCGGCACAAATCAGCCACATGCGGTTCAGCGGCAGCGAGACGGATGGAGGTATGACCATCGGCCGTCACGGCAGCCATGACCAAGTTCTCGGTGGCGGTCACGGAAAACTCCGGCAGGATCACGTAAGCGCCCTTGAGCTGCTTCGTGCTCATCGCGAGCGTTCCGTCTTCGTCGGTTTCGATATCCGCACCCAATGCGCCAAGCGCGAAGAGATGCGCATCAATCGGACGATTGCCAATGGAACAACCGCCAGGCTCACCCACGGAAACTTTTTTCGCGCGCACCAACATCGGACCAAGCAACAAAATAGAGAAACGCATGCGCTTCATCTTTTTCTTGTCGAGCTTGGCGGGATTGAGTGTGCTCGCATCAATCATCAACTCATGATCCCCTTCCCACACAACCTTCACTCCCATGTCCTGCATGATGTCGAGCAAGCCGAGCAAGTCGGTCAAACGCGGCACATTCTTGAAACGCACAGGCCCTTTTAACATCAAAGCGGCCGCAATCAGCGGACCGGAGGCGTTCTTGGCGCCGAAAATCTGGACGCGGCCTCGCAAATGCTGGCCGCCGTGGATACGCATCTTCATAGTGGTCGAACCGTGTTAAGAATCAGAAACTAGGTTATCCTTTCCGTATCCTCATGCCAAGATCCGTCTATCAACCTCCCTTTCACCGCCGCATTTTGCCGTGGGTATTTGTCGTTGCCTTTGTGCTGATTGCGCCGGCCCTCATTTTTTACACCTCGGGCTACCGCATCAACCCCAAAAAAATCACCATCGAACGCAATGGAACTCTGATTGCGGACTCAAGACCGAACAATGCGACTATCCTCTTAAACGGCCGTCCCACGAGTCGAATGACACCCACAACGCTGCAAGGCCTGGCGCCCGGTCCATACAGCCTGCGCTTCGAGTTAACGGGGTATTTACCGTGGGAGAAAACGCTCGATATTCGTGCCGAGCAGGTCACCTTTGCCGACAATGTCCGCCTTTGGAAAACGGGCTCAGCCGTGCAAGCCGCAACCCTGCACGCACTCGTACTTGAAGCGAATCCAGAACGCAGTCAGATCGCCGCGATCGTAGAAGATACCGGGCGCATCCAAGCGGCGATACTCGATGAAAGCGGCGCCCTGCAAAGCACATTCGCGCTCGCAGGACTCTCAGCCACCTATACGCCGCGCATCGTGTGGAATGAAAGCGGCACGGCGTTTCTTTTGGATTATGCGCGAGGCCAGGGTGAAGACGGCTGGGTCAATGTCGGCGGAGGTACGTCCGGAAATCTCCCTCAAGCGGAATACGCCTGGGAGGGCACGCTGATTGTCGGATATGACGGGATGACGCGCTACGCGGCGGATCCACGACGCGAAACCCTCGTGCGCTCAACCCTTCCGTCCGGCATAACGGCAGAATCGGAAACATTTGATTTGCTCAGCAGCACCAGCACCGGAGACATGACATTGCGTCCGCATTCCTTGTTGCGCCGGCTCTATGGGCTTCCCCGTGGTCAATGGCATGTCGCGGAGACGCACGGCGCTTACACGCTGCTACAAAGCGACAGTCGTTGGTTGGCCGTGAAACGCAATGGCGAACCGGAAAATGAAACCGCAGATGGCGATCGCCTCCGCTGGAATGACGCAGGTCGCTTGCCGCGCGCCTTAATGCTGAACGGAAATGAAGTGTGGCTTTGGACTCCCGGCGAATCTCCAATCCTACTCATGCGCCAAAGTGAACCGTTTGTGGAAGCCGCGTGGCATCGCGATGGGTTTCACGTGTTCCTCGCCTCACGCACGAATGTCTTTGTCCTTGAGCTGGACGACAGAAATGGCCGTCACATGGATGAACTCGTGACCGGCTTCACGCACATCAATGCGATGTCGATTGTCGGCGACTCGCTCGTCATCGGCGGATTCAAGGACAAGGTGCCCGGTATCTATCTTCGCAACCTACAATAAGGTTTGAATTTTCGTGGCCAGCATTTTCGACTCTTCGCTATTTGCGTACGGCTTTCCGTGCCAGTGCTCAAATCCGTCCCCTTCGTGACGCGGGATTACGTGGAAATGCAGATGATCGACTTTTTGTCCGGCAGCGGCTCCGTCGTTTTGGATAATGTTCACACCCGCAGCTCCGGTCGCCTCTTTGAGCGCTTTGGCCACTTTTTGCACCGCCATAATCACGGCTTGGAGATTTTCCGGATCCGCATCCAACAACCCTTTTGACCAAGCTTTAGGTACGACCAATGCATGTCCCGGATTTACGGGGTTGATATCAAGGAACGCAAACACACGTTCGTCTTCGTAGATTTTGTCGCAAGGAATTTCACCGGCAATGATTTTACTGAATATCGTTTCCATAGGTGGTGGCAATAACGGCTGAGATGATAAGAATAACGCTAGCACCGAGCAAAAGCATAGCAGACGGACCTGTTCCGACCAGCAGCAAGGCCCCATACGCGATCAGCATCAACGCGACGGGGAGAACCGGGATCAAGCGTAGATATTTGTTGGATGGTTCGGGTGCGGAGGCGGGCAAACAGAGATTTAGCGCCAATGTTGCAACAACCAACACATGCAAATTTAAAAACGGAAGAACTAAACCCGGAATCAAAATCTCGCCAAGCAAAAGCAGACCCGTGACAATGCTCAGGGCATATGTCGCCTGTCGCAAGAACAAGCGCAACCATTCAAGAATTATCATAGACGTTTCCAAGCCGTCGCCAATTCGCGCTTCAGTGCACGCCACCATTCGCCAAACGACAGCGCAGGGCGAACGTATTGCAAATCCACATGACGAATATCAAGTGCGCCATTACGTACGGCAATGCCCGGTAATCCAAGTGAGAAACGCAAAGGCTCCTGCGTCGGCGCAAGCGACCACGACGCATGAACTCGATACCACCCGTCGCCCATCGCTTCAGCCGGAACATAGGGCGTGAGAATCGCAATGATCCCTTCGGCAACCGGATCAGCTTCCGGAGTCAGGCGGCGCGGCCGCGGAAAAAACAACGCATCGCGCTCCAAGGCAAAGAATCCGTCGCCGGTAAAACGAATACTCCCCTTTTCCGTCTTCAGCTGACTGTCACCCAAACGTTCATCTGGATGACGATCCAGCGGATACGGCGTATGCGTAAGCTTAATCTGCGTATTCGCGGAGCCGAGGCTTACACGCTGCAAACCCTCTTTGTGAAATGTGTCAGCCGCGATATGCAAGGAATTCGTCCAAACCACCGGTGGCGTGCGATTCTCGCGATAGCCGACCTCATCACCAAAATAGAGACGCGGTCCAATGACCCAACGCCTGACATTTGTTCGGATACTGCGGATGAAAAAGTCATCATCCGCAAGAAATGAAATTCGATACACTCCCGGAGGCACTTTTGCGAGCGTGACGGTTTGCTCAAATACGGCGCTCGGATTCCGATCCGCCGAACCGCTCACGGACACAGATTCGAGTGAGATCACCTCCTCATCACGCGTAATGCGGAAAGCGGCGCGATTCTTGGCCTCGCGTGAACGATTCACGTCCTGCAAACCGAATTTGAATTCGATGAATCCATCGACCGGGACCACGTAAAAATCATGGGCGCCGCGCAAACTGACTTCGTATTGCCTTACACCCGTGCCCGTATCCGAAAGTGTGGGTGAAGTGGCACTAGCATGCCAAACCATCAAACGATCAAAACCCGAGCGTAGCAGCGCTTCATCGGGATATCCCTCGGCCACCATCCCCTTCACGCCATTCACATTCACAGCGCGCCACCCCTGAGTCAGCGCTTCGGCAAACAACGGCTTCATCTCAAAGGAAAAACTTGCTTCGTCGCGCATCAAACCCATTTCGGCAATCGGCTGACGCAAGGGCTTCACTTCAAATGAAAGATTTACCTTGTCATAGGCTCCAGGCTGACGCGCGCTCGCATAGACCGGCTCATTCAAAATACGCTGACCTACCCAACCGTCAGGCTGCTGACCGGGCGATGTCACACGCTCTCCCGGCTGGAACGGATTAAACCAGGGACTTCGACCATCGAATACAAACCCAAAATGGACGATCCCATCAGGCGGGAAACGCAAAGACACGATCCAGCCAAACAGGATCACGGCGATGCTCCAAGGAATGATGATCGCCAGGACTTTGGACCAGCGAGGGAGATTCATCGGCGTTGCAAGAGATACAGCTTCTCACGAGCAAAGACACCCAACTCAACAGGCTCAAATCCGGCGCTGCGCCACGCGTCGGCCTGAACCTGGCTTAACGGACGCGCATACAACCCAATTTTGATTTCCGGCTGAGATTTTGCCAGTCGAGCCACTTCCTGATGAGGAGGTAATGGCGACACAGCGCGCATAGCCGGGAAGAAAATCTTGTCTGACCGTTCGGAAATAATCACATCGCCAGGTCGGAAGGTCTTCATAGCCTCCTGACGAACACCGGCGTAGCGCAAAAGCTCGCGGCGGGTGGCTAGCAGTCCCTCATCATCATGCCCAAAGGCGACATAGATACCCGCCACAGCAAAAGCAGCCGTGAGAACAATCGGGGCGTAGGGTCGGTTTTTGGGGAGCCGGGATAGGACAAAGGCTGCCACCAATCCCCCGATCGGCGACAAGGGAACAAGATAGCGCACAAATGAGTTGGCGATGGTCACCGCACCGGCTCGAACATGATCTGTGTACAATCCCTGGCCATAGTAGACGATGAGCCACAAAACGGACCAAGTCGCCAAGATGGAAACGATATAAAAACGAGGGTGGAATTTACCGTCCTTCAACATCTTCGCTCGCGCCTCGCGCACGTGAAGAAATGCCGCAGCAGACATGAGCAAGGTCCAAGGCAAAAGCAACATCAGCAAAAATGATTTGATGTTCCACAACATGTACAGCGGATGAATCCCGAACGGGAAAAAACTTTTCAGGAAACCGGAACTCGTTGCGGCAGTTGAAGTGATACCTGATGCAAGTTGCACAGCACTCAGTGTTTGGACATTATCACGCATCCAATATCCCATTTTCCAAAAACCGCCGTATGTCATCTGCGCATGAAAGCCCAAGAACAACAGGGGTATTCCTGCGCCAATGGCAATACCAATGCGCTGATTCTTATTCGGCCTAAGTTCCCATGCGGCCCACACAAACCAAGGCAGCACCCAAATAATTTCCGTCGGACGACTCGCAAGCGTCATGAACGCAAGAAAGGTGGCGAGACCATACCAAGCCGGATGCGAATCGCTCTTCAGCTGCTTGATGAAGAACATCGCCCACACGCCAAACGCCAACAACGCGATTTGCGGGAACATGCCGCGATTCGCAAATACGATCAAGCCCGGAAATGTGTACGCCACGATGGTTCCCAATATGGCTAGACGGGTATCAAAATAGTCACGTAATAAACGATAGGTCGGATACGTACTCGACAGTACCGCCAGCGAGGTCAGAAATGGGATGGCGTAAATACCTAATATAAGGATGAACACAGAAATGAACCATGGCCAAGCCATGAATCCGACCGGCACAATCTTGTCCCCTTGGGTCACAAAACTACGGGGATGCAGCCAGGGAAACTCCTGGGCCAGAGGCTCCGGAATCCAGGCCCGACCATACCAAGCCAACTCCCTAGCTACCGTAGCCGAGGCGGTTTCATCGGGCGACGCGTAAAATACCTGCTGCGAAAATGGCAGAAAAAAGAAAAAAGGCGCTAGCAACAGGAATAGGAGGTGCGGATAGCGTTTCATCATGCTAACCTTATCTCATGCGACGATTTTCTTCCATCGTGGCCCTATGTTTCGTGTTCTGGCTCGCTTTTGAGCCGATCTTGTCTCAGGCCCAAACCATAAAGCTGCTAAGCGATATTGTGCCCGAGAAAGACTTGGCAAATGGTTTCAACCCCAATGCGGTTTTGGATGATCGTGACATTTTCAATGTAGACGGCATGAGTCTTGTTCAACTCCGCTCATTCTTAAACAGTCGCGGAACACTTGGACGCATTAAGGTGAAGGACATCGACGGAGTCGAAAAGTACCCGGCGGACATCATTTGGCGTATCTCGACATCCTACAAACTCAATCCAAAGTATTTGCTGGTCCTTCTTCAGAAAGAACAGAGCCTTGTCGAGGACCTGAATCCTTCTCAAAAGCAATTTGATTGGGCTACGGGTTTTGCGGTTTGCGATTCCTGTTCCATGGATGATCCGCGGATCCAGGACTTCAAAGGGTTTGCCAATCAGCTTGAATACGCCGCCAAACAGCATCGCGAGCGCTATCTCATCCAACTGCTCGGACGCGGCACGACCATTTCCGGACATGCGCCTGGTAAAAAGGTGTCTATCGACGGCATCAATGTGACGCCGGTTAATAATGCGACGGCGATGCTCTACACGTACACACCGCATATCCATGGAAACCTGAACCTCTGGCGCATTTGGCGCCGCTGGTTCTCGCTGAGCTTCCCGGATGGAACCTTGGTCCAGGGTAAATCATCCAAAAAGTATTATCTGATCCGCCTGGGTGAGAAGCGTCTGTTTCAGAGCCGCCTCATTGCCGCCAGCATGACGGATATCAACAAAGCCGTGCTTGCCGAAGACAGCGACTTGAATGCCTATCCGGACGGAAAGAGCATCGCGTTCCCCAACTACTCCATCGTGGAAACGCCGGATGAAAAGCGCTATCTCATCGTAAATGACACGAAGCGTCTCATCGCCAATAAAACCGTATTTTCGAAACTCGGTTTTGTCATGGATGATGTCATCGAAGGGACTCCGGAAGAACTGACTGCCTACGTTGATGGTCGCGACATCAACAGCGCGGAACAGTATCCGACAGGATTGCTGGCCAAAGATCCGAAAGGCGGCATCTGGTTCATTCAAGACAATATCCGCCACAAGATCCCGAATACGACAGTCCTGAACTTGTATTTCAAAGGCAAGAAGGCCAAGGCACTCACGCAAAAGCAGCTCGAGGCGTATCAGGTTGGCGACAATTATCAGCTTCACTCGGGAGAAATCGTGAAGTCTGACAAGGCCTCGTCGGTATACGTGGTGGAGAACGGAATCCTACGCCCCATCACAAGCGGCGAAGTGTTTGAGCAACTCGGCTGGCAATGGCGCAATGTCGTCACGGTGCCGGACTCGCTTATCAGCGGTTATCAGGTCGGCGATCCGATCGGCATTCAATCCCCTCCCAAATTACAAACTGAACCCGAAGAAGACGTGATTCTCACCTCCATATGATTGTCGCCGCCGCCATTGTCCCCCACACGCCCTTGCTCGCGCCCAGCGTTGGCAAAGATCATGTACAAAAACTCGAGGGCACGATCAAAGCCTTGGCCGAGATCGAGCAGGCTTTGTATCTCGCAAAGCCCGACACCATCGTGATTATTTCTCCGCATGCGCAGATGTATCCCGATGCCTTTAGCGGCAATGTTGCTCCCTCGTTTAAAGCAACGCTGAAGGAATTCGGCGATCATGGAACGGTGGTCCCCGCCAAGGCGAATTTCATGCTGCTCGATCGCATCCATCGCCACATGCGCGACTGTAACTGCGCCTTCTCGATGACCAGCTCGGAGGAGCTGGATTACGGCTTCACCGTACCCCTCATGTATCTCACGAAGAATTTGCAGAACTGGAAACTTGTGCCGCTGGGCGTGTCTTTGCTCGATGCCGCCACGCATTTCCGTTTCGGACAGGAGCTGAAGAATGTCATACATGCGGAAACGAACCGCGTCGCCATCATCGCATCTGCAGACCTGTCGCATCATGCAAACATGAACTCGCCCGAAGGGGCGCTCCCTGAAGGCGAGGCCTTCGACAAATTCATGCGCACCCAAGCGCTTACTCTCGATGGTCCGGCCCTACTGGCCGCCGATCCGAATATGCTCGAAAAAGCGGGCCAGTCCGGATATAAGCCGATCGTGATGCTTGCCGGCTGTTTGGAAGGGATGAACTTCAAAGCCAAGGAGCTTTGCTATGAAGCACCGTTTGGTGTGGGTTTGATGACGGTCAGGTACGATTTGGCATGAGACATGTCTTTCGCCCGTGTTGTTCCGGCTATTCGAACTCCGCTCGGCGTTGAACACTTTGATTACTCTATTCCGGTTGGCTTGAAACTAAAGATCGGTTCGTTGGTTATGGTTCCGTTCCGTAAGCGACCGACTCCGGCGTTAGTCGTTTCGATTTTGGATACAAGTCCATTCGCATCAAAGGCCCAAGCCGTCATTGGTGAATACGCCGGGATCCACTTCCCCGAATCTCTCGTTGGCTTGCTTGATTGGACGGCGAGCTGGACATTCTCCTCTCGTCCCACGGTATTTGATGCGTGGGTCCGCAATCTACCGAAACGCATTCCGACTCCATTCGACGTACATTACGCGACACGCAAACCTAACAGCGGTTCAATGAAAGCGTTCTGGGTAATCAACAATGCGGCGCATATTTTTGAAGCAGTAAAACACGCGAAGAAAAAACGCGTCTTAATTATCACGCCTCAAAAAGCGAATGCGAGCCAATATTCACAGGCTATTCCAAATGCGCGTCTTTTGTTGAGCGATCTCGCAGACGGCGCGGCGTTTCGCGCGTGGTCAGAATGGTTGGCAGATGATCATGGCGTTCTTGTGACCACGCGCGTCGGCGCATGGCTCTCACCGTGCGCGGATCTCGTCTTGCTTGATCAACCGGAACAAGACGATCACAAGCAAGACGAGCTCACGCCGCGCTATGACGCCCGAAAGATCGCGGCTTGGTGCGCGCAACACGCCGGCGTCGAAGTCCAGGCTGTTGGAAATACGCCGACCATCCATATCGATGACGAAGCGCCGACAATTGATGCATCCATTACGATCTCAATTCGTCATCCCAATGCGCGCTCCCCCATACCCATGATTCAACCTGATGTGTTGAACACACTTCGTGAACATGAGGGCCCTCGCATCATCATCCACCCCATTCGGGGAGATAGCGCCCGCTTCACTTGTCGCGACTGTGGTTGGCAGGCCATCTGTTCCAGCTGTGGGTTTGCGACGGCCGGAATCGAGGGCCGAGCCATCTGTCGTCGCTGCGGATGGAAGGGTGACGCCCCGCTTGAGTGCGGATCCTGCGGCGGCTATGACTTGGGCAAGACCCTTCCCGGGATTGATCGCCTCAAGGCCGCCTGGAAGAAGCATGAGGCTGATATCGAGGTTGAGTGGCGTACCTTGGCCGTCGATGAAGTTGAGCGACACTTTCCCGAAGGCGCCATGGTCGTTATTACGGATGCCAATCTCTTGGCCGGTGTCGTGGAGGACATTCGACGCGATGAACGCCTCGTAATCGCCATCAGACGCTTGGCTGCCCGTGTCTCTATCGCCAAAGGCCAGCTCACTCTCCAATGCGACGAACAATTAGCTCCCAAAGTTGAACCCTGGCTGACCACCGAGGGCTATGCGGCCTTCCGAACAACCGAGAGAACGCTCAGAGCGGCTTTCGGATACCCACCCGCCAGACGGCTCGTAAAGCTGATCACCGAGGGAACTATAGACAAAGCCCCCTTCGAGCTACGCGGACCCTATCCAGTAGCCTTCCGAACCAAGTCCCAGAAAAACCGCTTTATTTACCATATTCTGCCGCCCAAAGACGTGACCGGCGAAACCCTCATAAGGCATTTGCTGCCTTTGGCAAAAACAGCCATCATAGACCTTGACCCAATCGCCTTTTTCCGCTAGACTAAGCGATCAACATGTCTGAATTGGTCTTCTTGCCGACGACGGCCCCATCTCTCCGCGAGCGTTCGCGTGAGCTTGATGTTGCCGAAATCAAGGTGCCGGAATTCCAGGAATTTTTGGATGCCATGATTCAAAAGATGATTAAAGAGCGCGGCGTCGGCCTTGCTTCACCTCAAGTCGGCAAGAATATCCGCGCCGTCATCATTCAGCCTGATCCGTACAAGGATCCCGTTGTCTTGATCAATCCCGAAATCGTAAAGAAGTCGGAAGCGCTGCTTGAAAGCGAAGAAGGCTGCTTTAGCGTTCCCGGTACCTACGGTCTCGTGAAGCGCCATAAAAAGGTCAGCGTCCGCGCCCTGAATCGTCATGGCCGCCGTTTCGAATTCGAAGCGAAAAACTTTGACGCGTTCGTCGTCCAACACGAAATTGATCACTTGGATGGTATTTTGTTTATTGATAAGGCCGAAAAAACTGTTGAGTTGGATAAAAACGGCGAGGTAAAGAAGCGCGTCCGCTAATCCTATGAAGATTCGCGTTGTTTTTTACGGGACTTCCGCATTCGCGGTTCCTGCCCTTGAAGCATTGGCCCGCGATGCGCGTTTTGATGTGATCGGCGTTGTGACGCAGCCTGATCGTCCGGCCGGTCGCAAAGGAGAACTAGCCAAACCGGCTATGAAGATCGCTGCCGAAGCTCTCATGCTTCCGATTCTTCAGTTTGAACGCGTGAAAGATGATGCGTCTTATGATGCGTTGAAAAATCTCGGCGGTGATGTAGCCGTGGTCGCGAGTTTCGGCCAAATCATTCCGCAGCGCTTGCTGGATGTGTATCCGCACGGTGCCGTGAACATTCACGGATCCATTTTGCCGGAATATCGTGGCGCCTCCCCTATTACGGCTGCTATTCGCGATGGAAAGACCGAAACGGGCGTCACCATCATGCTGATGGATGCCAAGATGGATCATGGCCCCATCCTCTCCATCGCCAAGGAACCAATTCTCGCCGATGACACGGCCGAATCCCTCACTCCGCGCATGGCCATGCTCGGCGCTACGATCTTGCCTGATGTGCTGGCGAAGCACGTCGCCGGAGAAATCAAACCAATCGAACAGGACCATTCCAAAGCCACGGGCGTAAAGCTTCTGACGCGTGAAGATGGTCGTCTGGATTTGACCCGTCCAGCGGTTGAATTGGAGCGCCTCGTTCGCGCGATGACGCCGTGGCCGGGAACCTTTTTTGAACAAGATGGAAAGCGCATCAAGGTATTGAAGGCGCGCGTAGAAGGAGACGCCTTTATCCCGCTCGAAGTGCAACCGGAGGGGAAAAAACCGATGACATACGCAGACTATCAACGAGGCCGTCACGATTGACATGGCCTCGTTTTTGGCTTATCTTGCAAACCCCGGAATGCCGGGAGAAAAGGGAGAGAAAGTCATGAGTCAGGGAATGGATCCGACCAAGGTTCTGCTGTGCCTGTTCTTCTTCAGCGACAAGCGGGAGTTCGAGTGGGATGAGCCGCGCTTCGAGGCGACGCTGCGCAAGCTCACCCGCAAGGAGCCAGATCTCGCTCCCGTGCGCGATCTGCTGCTCAGCCGCCGCAGCAAGGCCGGCAAGCTCAAGTGGCAGCGCGCCCTGAGCGATCTCCTGACCGAACATGCGGCCTATGCCGGCGACAGCCGCATCCCGGCCCTCGTCCGCCTCCGCGGACACGTGCCCACCCACGTCATCGACGAAGTCGCCCCTCTTCTGCCGCCGGATCTTCTGGCGGCCATCAAGAAGAGCGCCCCCGAGTTCGGGAGCGCTCTTCGATCCTGATCCCATCTGGGATCTCTTTTTTTAGCGCTGGATGGCGATGGCTTCCGAAGTCGAGCCGACTGAACCATCCGGGTTCAAGGTCTGCGACTTCACCATTCCGATATCCTTCACGAACCAACTGAAGTTGGAAGACTTGATGGTTGTACGCGTACCGATATCGATTTCAATGTTGAAATCCTGCTTCAGCTTCAAAGCCTTAAAGGTGCCGGCGGGGACCGTGATGGTTTCCTCACCCACCACCTCGCTCTTGATTTGCGTAACCTGACGCTTGCCGTCGATCATCGCCTTCATCTGCGGATCATCCGTGCGGACGATGACGTTGTAGGTCGTGTCCCACTTCTTTCCGACGGACAAATCCTTCGGCATGAAGATACCCTCGACTGATTCAGTCTCATACGAGAACTTGCGTCCAGTCATGGCGCTGGAAAGATCCAACTGCCCCTTTGCAACCAAACCGCCATCAGATCCGGAACAGGTGAACTCCTGCGTCATCGGGTATGCCTGGCCACGAACCGTAAAGGTGTATTCAAGAGCGTGCACACCCGCTGCGGATGGCTTCACAGCGACCTTGTACTCACTCGTATTACCGCTAAATACGGATTTATACGTGATACTGGTTCCCTGTTTGAACGGAAAATACTGGTTTGAACAGCTGTCTGCGGCTTGCTGGCCGGGCGTGGTCGGAGCAGAACCCGACGGCAACATCGCCGAAGGAGAGCAACCCGCGCCAAGCAAAGACAAAACAAGCGGAAGGATCAAGATTTTCGAGTGTTTCATACTCAAGACATTTTAAAGGCCAAACGAGCTTCCAGCAAGATGAGGATAAGTAAGCCCAGAGGATGATTGAGATAGGGTGTGAAAAAATGAATCACGCTCAAAACCACGATCACCGCGATCATCGCCGTCTTATTTTCTTCCGTCTCTTTACTACGCGAAATACGACTGATGAGCGAGATGATGATCCACATCAAAATCGACGTGCCCACGAGACCGGTCTTAATGGCCATATCCAGCCACCCCCATTCAAAGGCATGCGTGGTATAGACGCCTCCCGTGGCAGCCGTGATGCGCGGGTCGCTGCTCTGATAGGTAACGGTTGCTCCAAACCCATGGCCAAACATCGGAGCTTCACGAATCTTATTTGTCAGGATCGGCAACAGGGTCCAGCGGCTTGCCGCCGCATTCTCATTCAAGTTAAAGCGCGCGAGAAAGGCATCGCTCAAAAAACCGGACTGGGGTGGGATGAAAAAAAGCGCGACAACCAACATCACAGCCAAAACCGATGCACCGAGGAACTCCTTCAAAAGATTCCATGACTTGCGTCGCAAAACATAGGCGGCGAAAATCAAAAGACCTACCGCAGACCCGATCCAGAAACTGCGCGAAAAGGAGATGATGATCGTAGCCAAACATCCAACCAGCATCCAAAAACGCTTCCCTTTAATCGCAAACACGAATGCCGCCAACACTTGATAGACATGTGACTGGAAAAAGACACGAAACGCGCTCGTCTGTTCGACGATCTGCGTGACCTCCCCCACTCCGGTTCGACGAATCCAGCGATACACCGGTTCCCAATAATTTCCAACATCGTGCGAAAACCATGCAAACAAAAACAGCGTCTTTGCGATTACCCAAGCGATACCGATGCTAAATGCCTGCTTCACGACATCCCAAAACCCTTTGCCATATCGCGTTGCGAGATCTAAGGCAGGAATCAACAGGAGCAATATACCCCATGCATTCGCATCCGTGATGACGGCCGGATAGCGCGCCATCCAGCCCTTCAAAAAAGACATGAACAGACTTAAAACCAATGCCGACCACGCAACGCCGATCGTGAAGGAAGGAAGCCGCTTCTCGCGGATGAGAGAACCAATCCAACCGAGTATGAATGCCCCGAACAAAATAATACGCAACGCGAGGCCGAGATCGTTATAGGCGTTCGCACCAATTGCGAGCAGCCTTCCCTTTGATCCGATGACGAACTCCGTCACTAAAGCCGCGAATGCAATCTGCGGTCGGAATATCGCCAATAAAAACATGGCGAATCCAAACACCAACGCGAATCTGGAGTTCAAACCCGAATCATACGCAGCCGGAATACTGAGCATCTCAAGCAGAATGATGCCGAGCACCCATGGCGTATTTGTTTTCCAAAAAGATGCGCGCTCAGGGGGCAGCAACTTGTGTTTGTGGCGAATGATCTTTTCCGCTTCACGATACTTTTTGATGGTCTTCGGCATGTAGCCAAATACGGGCCACGGAACCTTGAATACGATCTTCGGCATCCAATTCGACATGGTCCCGCGGGCTTTTAGCGCGAAGAGCTCTTCATCGATCCAGCATCCAGCTCTCCCCTGCTCTGACATGGTCAAAAACAAATCCCAATCCTGAAACTTCTTAAGAGCTTCATCGAACCCTGGGAATGCCTCACGTCGAATCAAGGCGCTTGTATGAATGTAATTCGCTTGTCGAAGCGCTTGCGCATCAAATGCCTGGCTGCGGAATGTCTTAAAACCAAAACGAAAACCGGAATAAACAAAGTCCGCATCGGGATTGGTATCAAGCGCGTCCTTCATTTTTTGAAGGGCCTCAGGCTTCAACACAGCATCCGCATCCAAAAAGATCACGAACTCGCCACGCGATTCCGCGAAACCCGCATTACGTGCAGCCGGCGCTCCACGGTTTTTATCAAAACGGATTGTTGCGCCCGGAACCGCTTCCTTCGAGCCATCATCCACAATGATGATTTCAAAATCACGAAATGTCTGGCGCTTAAGCGAGCGCAAACACGCCTGCAACGCCTTCGCATGGTTGTATACCGGGATAATCACCGAGATCTGCGCCTGCTTCATAGGCCCAATACCTGGCGCATCTTGTCCCAGCGAGCATCCCACCGGAACTCTGCCATGGCGCGCGCCCTCCCAGCGGCACCCATTTGCTTGCGCAGATTCGCGTCACCTTCAAGACGCTTCAGCGCATCGACGAGCGCAGACAGATCATTCGGCTCCACGAGCAAACCCGTCTCCCCATCATTGACCGCTTCGACCGCTCCCCCGCTCTTCCCGACCACAACCGGCAATCCGGCCAAAGCAGCCTCTAGAAACACGATACCAAAGCCTTCTACGTCATCACCCTCATCACGAACAGGCATCGCAAAAATATCGGCCGCGGCATACCACGCATCGCGCTCGCTATCTTCAACATGCGACAAGATGCGAAAGCGCTCGCCAAGAGAAGCGGCCTGAGTTGCGAGACGCTCACGATCCGCGCCATCCCCAATCACAACCAATTGTACATGCGATGGCAAAGATTTCATTGCTTCGATGAGACGGTCAATGCCTTTGCGAGAAATGAGCCGCGTGACCGACAGGATGACAATTGAATCTTCCGCAATTCCAAACGATGTACGACTGCCATCGCGTGGAGGAAAGCTCATCGGCTCCACGCCGGGCGTGATGACCACCGGCTTGATTTTCGGGTGAAAATCCCGAACCTCCGATGCCACGGCTTCGGAATTCACAAACACGGCTTTTGCATGTGACAAAATATATTTCAATAAAAAACGCTTGCGTCCTGTCCGTAATGCGAGACGCAAATCAAGGCCATGCATCAACACGCTATACGGAAGACCGCCGAGCATCTTGGCAATGAGAGCTGCGGTTCCGCAGGGTAATGCATGACTCACCAACACCTGATCATAGCCGCGACGCCCGAGCGAGCGCATAAGCGGCACCATCGGCCACCACGCCGGCTTCATGGTGCGGACCATGGGCACCACCTCGACGTGACCAGGGCCAATGGCCTGATGGGTACCGTTTACGAATACGCCAATCATTCCCCGCGACTCCTGGACCAGATTCCCAAGATAGCGAGCAACACCGCCCCGTTCAGGCGGATAATCAAGGGTTATGAGCGCGAGCCTAGAATCATGGCTTATCATGCAATTCTTCCTCCTCCGAATACTGTGTACTTACCTTACGGAGCATCCAACGCCAAGCCATCATGACATCCGACACCAACAGGAGCCGGAACATGAACAAAAACACCAAAGCGGCAGCACCCGCAAAGATAAAGGCAAATGGATCGGTCATCGGACCGATGGCGAGCGTCACGGCTCCCCAGGTCGCCAAAGCGGCACCCAACCCGCGCAAGAAAAGAGGGCCAAACCACGAAAGCGCCATTTCTTTGTGCACGAAATACCAGCCCACAAAAAACAATAACCAAAAACTGACAACTCCCGACCAAGCCGCGCCCACAGGTCCGTATTTCGGAACGAGCATCAGGTTCGCCACGACATTGACGGCCATCGCAATTCCCATGGCGGCGGTCTTGAGATGCGCTCGATGTGTCGAGTTCAATAATGAGCCAATCGGAAAGTCGAGAAAGATTGGAATCAGCACCCATGGCAATACAATCAACGAAGCAATCGAACCGCGGAACGGTTCGCCGTACATCAAAAGGACAATGCGTTCGGCTAACGCGGAAAGTAGCGCGGCCATGGGGACGCTCGCAATCAACATTAAGCGCTGCGAACCGCGCAAAATGGTTGGGATGGCTGCCTTGTCGTGTTGGGCCGCATGCGAAAGTCCTGGATAGAGCGCGGCCACAAACGCCATAGGCACAAACTGCAACGCATACGTCAGCTTGTATGCGACTGCATATTCACCTACCGCCGTGGCTCCATGTACCGCTTTCAAAACCTGCGAATCAACATAGGAGTAAATCTTCACAAAGATACCAGCAAGAGCAAAAGGGGCGGCCATCACGGCCAGGCGTTTCCAGGCCCAGTCGGCGGCATTTTTCGGACCAATACCCAAACGATAGGCGACCGCGACTGACCAGGCCACATTCCACAGGCTTGCCACTGCGAGACCGCATACCAGACCAAGTAAACCAAGCTTGAACCAGGCGGCACTGATGGAAATCACGGCTGTGAGGACTTGACCGACAAACATGCCAGCAGCCTCAAAACGCAACTCACGCTTGCCGCGGATGGCGCCATACCACAACACCGATGTAGCATCCGCCGCCATAACGAATAGCGCGGCAGCCACCACGGCCCAAAACGTCTCTCCGCGCACTCCAATGGACCACGCATATCCGATTGAGGCGGCCGCTGTAAGCGGGAGCAATACCGCCTTCGCCATCATGGCGCGCGCCAAAACCGCACGACCCTTGTTGAGGTCAGCCGCCATCTCGCGAATCAAAACCGGTGTCAAACCCAAATCCGCAAACGTGACAAAAATCGAGGTAATAGAAATCGCAAAAAAATACTCACCCGTAACCTGCACACCAACCAAACGCGCCACGATCGTAAAGGTGACGAACGACAAGAGCTTCTGGACTGTCGTGGCCGCCATGAGCCAGGCGGCATTCAACGCAATTTTGTTGGTATGCGACATGCTATTTGATATTTTCTCTCCCCCACTTCATTGATTTAGCCAAGAAAACCAACTCTTTAATCGCCTCTTCAGTGCGGCCGTGGACGGCTGGATCTTTAGGTTGACCCGCTTCATCAAATGCCTCTGACGCCTTTGCGAAGACCATGTCGTATCTGGACACGGCCATATAAAAATCGCGCAGAACATTTGAGAGCTGTTCAATCATACGCACCCCGCCAAAGACGCCATTCGAAACACCGGCAATCGCCGCCGCCTTATGCTTATACTGTCCGAAGCAGATATCAAGCGCACGCTTCAGCGAGCCAGGGTAACCGTGATTGTATTCCGGCGAAACGATCAAGAGACCATCGCAGCGCTCGATTTCAGCAACATAGTCCTTATTTAATTCAGCCAATCCCTCCCCTTCGTCCGTCATCGGCAGGCTCAGATCACGGATATCAATAAGCTTGGTCTCCACATCCGGATGTGCAGCGAGCTTAGAATGAACGAAATGAGCCACAGCCTCGCTCGCCCGTCCCTGGCGGACGGTTCCCAACAAAACCGGAATATACAGGGATTTAGCCATATGTGGGCATCTTACGCTTTTTTTGCCTTAATTAAAAGGTCTTTATGCTTTTTTTATACCCTCGGGCTATACTTAGCCGCATCAAAAATACCTGTGCCTGAAGCCCTTGAGCCACAAAGAAATACTCGCCACATAAAAACCGTTCTCGGCTTTTTGTGTATTTTTGCATTGGGTTTTGGTGCGTCTGAGGCCCTCGACACGCTCCAGCACGACCAGGAAGACAGCACGATCGAACAGCCCAGCTCCGTTCGTCAGCAGGGTTACACCTATATAAACCCCTTGCTTGAATGCGATCTTGCCGAAGGCAAAATCAACAAAAACCTCCAGAACTTCCGAGCCTCAATCTTGGAAATGATTCAGGAGAAAAAACGGAACAAGGATATAACAAGCATATCGGTCTATTTCCGTGATTTAAACAACGGTCCCTGGTTTGGTATTGACGAGCGGTTGGAATTCTTTCCGGCCAGCCTCATGAAGCTTCCGACCTCAATGAACTTCTTTAAACTCGCCGAAGGCCGCCCCTCGCTTCTGAAAGAGCGACTCGTGCTGAAAGAGAAAATCGTTTTTCCGAACGAAGTACAAACCATACCTCCGTCAGAAGAGATTGAAATCGGTAAAGAGTACAGTATCGAGGGCTTAATCGATCGTGCCCTGATCTTCTCGGACAATCAGGCAGCAGGACTCCTTTACAACGAAGCTCTACCGACACTAGAAGCTAAAGGATATCTCACAAACACAAATGCCGGGCTACAAAACGATTTAAACGTACTGGAGACAATCCTTGGACCAAACTCCACCGTCATGTCCGTGAAGAACTACGCCGGTCTTTTCCGCGTGCTCTATAACGCCTCATTTCTCAACCGCGAACTGTCCGAGAAGGTATTACGCATCCTTTCCATGGTCGAATATAAAGATGCGCTAGTAGCAGGGGTTCCAGCCGGAACGGTCGTGGCTCATAAATTCGGTGAAGCCGGCCAAGTGGGCGGCGAACGACAATTGCATGATTGCGGCATCGTCTATTACCCCAACCGTCCCTATATCCTCTGCATCATGACTCGAGGGAACAAATTTGAAGAACTCCCGGCCATGATCAGGCAGATTTCTTCAGAGGTCTACAGACATGTTGATGAACAGATCAAGACCGGGCCGTAGTAGGTAGAAAGCGGCTACTTTATGCAAAATGTGCCATTGAAACTGACGATTGTAATAACACTCACAGGAGTGGCTATTGGATTTATAGGCGGATATCAAATTTCTGTTGAGCGCGACCGCTCGCATCATGCAAGAGCGCCTCATGCCTATTCTGAGCGTCAAAGCGGATATGAGTTTATCAACCCCTTGCTTGAATGTGAGTCGGCCGAGGGCAGATTGAATGACGGGCTTATTCCTTTTAAAAAGGACATAGAACAAATCGTCGAGCAAGAAAAAGACATGGGCCATATTGAATCGGCCGCCGTCTATTTCCGTGACCTCAACAACGGTCCATGGTTTGGGATCAATGAGCGAGAGGAATTTCTGCCTGCGAGCCTACTCAAACTTCCACTCATGCTAAATTTTTACAAACTTGCCGAATCTAAGCCGGAAATACTCAAAGAAAAAATCCTCTTTACAACGCCTTTTCAAAACACCATTCAGCGCTATCCCCCGAGCCGAGATATCGAAGTCGGTAAAGAATACACGATTGAAGAATTAGTGGAGTACATGATTGTTTACTCCAGCAATCAAGCAACGGAACTGCTCTACACTAATGCCATCGCCCAGCTTAAAGCGAAAGGGTTTTTGGAGAATGCGCCAGCCGGAATCAATTCGGATTTGCGATACCTGGCTGACATTCTCGGGGAAAACAAGGAAACGCTCAACACGAGAAACTACGCTACCTTTTTCCGCATCTTATTTAACGCTTCCTATCTTGATCGCGAGCTATCAGAGCAGGCCCTACGCATACTCTCCAGGGCGGACTTCAAAAAAGGTCTCGTGGCCGGTGTTCCGCGCGACATACAGGCTTCACACAAATTCGGAGAAGCAGGATCGAGTATCGATGTAAGCCAATTGCATGATTGCGGGATTATCTACTATCCAAAAGCTCCTTATGTTCTCTGCGTCATGACAAAGGGCAAGGACTGGACCCTTCTTCCCGCGGTCATCAGCCGAATCTCGGAAGAGACGTACCGCCAGGTCTCAAGACAGAAATAAGTTAAACAAAACACCCCCGCGATGCGGGGGTGTTTTGTTGATTTGCGATTAACGCTTGGACCACTGCGGGGCGCGGCGGGCTTTGCGGAGACCCGGCTTCTTACGTTCCTTGGCGCGCGGATCGCGCTTGAGGTAGCCGAGCTTCTTAAGCACCGTGCGGTAGGTCGGATTCAGCTCACACAAAGCGCGTGAGATACCGAGACGGACCGCTTCGGCCTGACCGAGGTTCCCACCACCGGTGGTGAGGGCGCTCACGTCGACCGCGGTTTCAAGACCGGAGATCTTCAACGGTGAGACAACCATGTTACGCGTTTCGAAGGTCGTGAAGAACTTCTCCAACGCTTTTCCATTGACCGTGATCGTTCCCTTGCCGTTCTTGATCAAACGCACCTTGGCGATCGCCGTCTTGCGGCGGCCAATGGCGTAGATGTAGGAGCCGCCAGCCGTCTCCACCGGAGCTTCAGCCGTTTCGGCGACCACTTCCTTCTTCTTCGCCGGGGCTTTCTTCGCCGGGGCTTTCTTCTTCACTTCCTTGGTGGTTTCCACCTTCGTTTCTTCAGTCATAAAATTATTACGCGATGATGAGACGCTTCATGCGTTCCTTCTGAGTACGGTTCTTCGGAAGCATGTACTTCACCGCATGCTCGAGCACGGTAGCCGGCTTCTCCTGCATAAGCTTGGAGACCGGAGTGCGCTTCAAACCACCCGGGCGGTTTGAGGTGCGGAAGTGAACCTTCTGCTCCAACTTCTTACCCGTAAGGGCAAGCTTGTCGACATTCGTCACCTTCACGATCACACCGGAGTCGATGTGCGGGACATAGGTCGGCTTGTCCTTCCCCATCAGGATTTTCGCGATATGAGTCGCCAAACGACCCAAGACCTTGTCGGTCGCGTCGATGGTTACCGTTTCACGATTTTGGGCGGTCATGCCGCGCTTGTTCTTCCAGGCCATAGTTATTTCACGAGTTGAATCTGCGCGATCTCGGCACCGTCACCCTTGCGGGTTCCGAGCTTGACGATGCGGGTGTAACCGCCGGCACGCTTAGCGTAGCGCGGTCCGAGCTCTTCCAAAATCTTATTAACGGCCGTTTCAGCCATCAACACGCTCGCCAACTGGCGGCGGCTGTTCAAGGTCTTCACCTTGCCCTTTGTGATCATGCGTTCGACCAACGGACGCACGGCCTTGGCCTTGGCCAATGTCGTGTTCACGTGTTCGTACAAGATAACCGAGGTCGCCAAACCACGCAGCAACGCACGGCGGGCTGTGGAGCTACGGTCTAGTGTTTTGCCTGCGCGGCGGTGTTTCATAAATCAGGGCTAATTGAAGCGGTTTATTCACTATACGTCAAGTCCTTGAGGACACCGACGTAATCCATGAGCACAAGGACCGACTGGTTGACTGCATCAAGCGGGTCAAGCGTACCGTCGGTTTCAATGCGCAAAATAAGCTTGTCGTAGTCCGTACGGTCGCCGACGCGGGTCGCTTCGACCTTGTAAGACACGGAGAGCACCGGGCTGAACAATGAGTCGATGGCGATAGTGCCAAGCTCGGCCTTGTCCTTGCCGCGTTCTTCGGTTGAGCGGTAACCGCGGCCAGGGGCAACGGTGATTTCCATTTCAAATGAAGCAGACGGGTCGGTAAGAGTGGCGATGTGCAACTCCGGGTTCACGACTTCCACCTGAGCATCCTTAGCAAAGTCCTTAGCGGTCACAACCTTCTCGCCCTTGGCGGAAAGCGTGAGCTTGATCGGCTCTTCTGAGAAAAGCTTCAAGCGCAATGACTTCAAGTTGAGGATGATTTCGAGCACGTCCTCCTTCACGTTCGGGATGGTCGAAAATTCGTGGTCGGCGTTCTTGATCTTCACGGCCGTGACAGCGGCACCGGCAAGCGAGGACAAGAGTACGCGGCGCATGGCGTTGCCAAGCGTCGTGCCGTAGCCCTGCGCACACGGTTCGACGGTAAGAATACCTTCGTTGGCGCGTTCGCCGCGGGTGAACTTGATTTTGTTTGGGAGGAGGATGGGTTCCATATGGAATGGAAAAAAGGGACGCGAATTAGCGTGAGTAGAATTCGACGATCTGTTTTGTGTCGAACGGCTGCTGCAGCTCGGTACCCTGCGCCTTACCCGTCACTTTGACGGTCAGCGGCTTTTCCATAGAGAGCCAGGACGGCATGTCCTTTTTGACGGCGTTCTCACCCTGGGCCTGCGACCACACTCCCTTGGCGAGTTTGTTCTCGCGCACGGAAATGACGTCACCGGCACGCACGCGATAGGAAGGAATATTCAATTTCTTTCCATTCACGTTGATGTGGGCGTGTGAGACGACCTGGCGCGCGGCCGGGCGCGTCTTCACGAAGCCCGCGCGGTACACGACGTTGTCGAGACGCGCTTCGAGCTCCTGCACCAACATTTCCGCGGTGTTACCGCGCTTCTTGCTCACTTCGGCGAACAAGTTGGAAAACTGGCGTTCGTTCAAACCATAAATGCGCTTCGCCTTTTGCTTTTCGCGAAGCTGCTTGCCGTAGTCGGTCTGACGGTTACGCGAATCAGGACCATGGACGCCCGGAGCAAACGGGCGGCGAGCCATGGCCTTGGCGTGCTTGTTGGCGTCACCGAGAGCAATGCCCTCGCGACGCGACTTTTTGGCGGTGAGTTGGAGTTTCTTCATAGGGGGACAGTTCAGCCTGTGTGGTGATTACACGCGGCGCGGACGCGGCGCACGGCATCCGTTATGCGGGATCGGCGTGACATCTTTGATGGACAGCACGTTGACACCGTTGGCGTTCAAGGCACGGAGGGCGCCTTCGCGACCCTGACCGACACCCGAGATGAATACGCTCACTTCCTTCAGGCCGAAATCCGTGGCCTTCTCGATCGCATCGCGGACGATGACGGAGGCGGCGTACGGAGTGGCTTTCTTCGGACCCTTGAATCCGTTCACACCGGCGCTCGACCAGGAGAGAACGTTACCGTTCAAGTCCGTGAGGGAGACGATGGTGTTGTTGTAGGTCGCCTGGATGAAAGCCTTGCCGGTCGGAACTTGGGTCTTGGCCTTCTTGCCCTTCTTCGGCTTAGCTTTGACGACTTTTTTGACGGTGGCTTCGCCGGTTTCGGTGGAAGCCTGTTGCTTGAGTTCTTCAGACATATTGGTAGTCAGTGATCATTCGGAGATTACGTCTTCTCAAGCTTGCGCTTACCAGAGCCCATCGTCTTACGGACATTGCCGCGGATGGTGCGCGAGTTGGTCTTGGTGCGTTGACCGCGAACCGGGAGGCCGCGAACGTGGCGCGTGCCACGGTAGGCACCGATTTCCTTCAAGCGCTTGATGTTGGACAAAACGATACGGCGCAATTCACCTTCCACCTTGTACTGCTTCTCGATCATGTCGCGAAGCTTGGTGGCCTGGTCTTCGGTCAAATCCTTCACGCGAACGGTCGGATCGACGTCGGTCTTTTTCAAGATCTCCTTCGCCGTCGTAAGGCCAATGCCGTAGATGTACGTCAACGCGATATCAACGCGCTTGTTGGCCGGGAGGGTAACGCCTGCAATACGTGCCATAGAATAATAGAAGATTAGCCCTGACGCTGTTTATGCTTCGGGTTAGCGCAAATAACGACCACGCGACCCTTGCGGCGGATCACCTGGCAATTACGGCACATCGCTTTTACGGACGAGCGTACTTTCATAGCATCTGGAAGAAATAGTGACCGTCGATATCGTTGGCGCGAGCCTACACCGACGGGCCTGAACCATAGGGTTCGAGGCGAATTTGTGGGCTATAACCTATAGGTAATCCGTCCCTTTGTCAAATCGTAGGGGGTCATCTCAACCTGAACGTCATCACCAGGGGTCAGACGGATGCGATTCATACGCATTTTGCCCGAAAGATAGCACAAAATTGACTGTCCGTTCTCGAGCTTTACCTTGAACGTTGCCCCCGGCAGGTTCTCCTCGATCGTCCCCTTCAGAAGCAAGAATTCCTTGTTCGGAGAGGTGTTTTTAGCTGCCATAGGCGAATTTTGGGGTCATCATTTGGGTGGAGATAATGGCTGGATGATAACAGAGCCAAAAAATTGGGTCAACGTTTAGACATAACCGCCGGCCTGGATCTCCCAGTACTGCTTGTAGAGGCCTCCGCGGGTGATGAGCTCCTCATGACGCCCCTGGTCCACGATACGACCCTTATGCATGACAATAATCCGATCAGCCTGAAGGACGGTAGATAGACGGTGAGCGATCACGAGCGTGGTTCGATCCTTCATGACTTCACGCAAGGCAGCCTGCAAGGCATGCTCGGTTTTGGAGTCGAGAGCGCTGGTCGCCTCATCCAGAACAAGGATCGGCGGGTTAGCCAGCAAGACACGCGCCAAGGCGATACGCTGCTTCTCCCCTCCCGAAAGCTTCACGCCGCGTTCCCCGACCACGGTCTTGTATCCATGCTTCAAGTTTTTGATGAAGTCGTGCGCTTGAGCCCGTTTTGCCGCTTCGATGATTTCTTTTTCCGTGGCTGATGGTTTTGCGAACTTCAAATTGTTAAGAATCGTGTCGTGGAACAGCATATTCTCCTGCATCACGAAACCGATATTTGAGCGGAGTGAACCGAGATCGATATCGCGAATGTCGATATCATCGATTTTTATACGGCCGGATTTTGGATCGTGAAAGCGCATCAACATTTGCGCAAAGGTGGACTTACCCGCGCCCGATTCGCCGACCATGGCATACGTCTTCCCCGTTGGAATATGCATATCGAGGCCATGCAAGACGTCCTTCCCGTCGCGATAGCGATACGAAACATGGTCAAATACGATATCGCCTTTCAACCGCTTGATCACTTTGGCACCGGGGGTATTGCGTACGGCGGGAATCTCTTCCCAAAAGTTCACGGCACGCATCATGCGCACCAACGAACGCAATAATTCCGGTAAAGAATTCATGATTTGCTGCACCGCGCCGTAAATAGCGGAAACAAATCCGAGGAAAATGATCAACGTTCCGACGGTAGCGGTTCCGTTCAACACGAAATAGCCACCCGCGAAAAAAATCGCCAAACGCCCGAGAATGTAGGTTGGTCCGGAAACCATTTCGACAATCGCCCACTTAACATTGACCCGCATCTGGAATCGACGAGCCTGATCCGCCTCTTTATTCAGGAGACCAACACTTCGCGCCTCACCGCGAAAGGCCTTCATCGACGTAATGTTGTCGAATGCGTCGCCGGCCATGCCACTCGCCTCATCCCACAGCTTATTCGCCTTCAGCTGATCTTTTTCGGAGACGCGAATGTGCAACAAGCCGATCAGAATATTGATCGGCACAGGAATCAATGCAACAAGCGTCAAACGCCAATCAAGCCACAACCCAAGACCCAAGGCCATGAGAAAACGTGACGTCGCATTCAAGTATTCGCTAACCAATATGCTATTGATGTGACTCAATGCATCCCACGCATTATTAAAACGGCGCAATAGCTCTCCACCCTTCTCCTCTTGAAATCGACGGACATCGAGTTCGAGCATGCGCGCGTACAGCATCACGGCAAAATGCGTACTCATCTTGTTACCCACATACCAACGCACGTAATTCCAAAACCCCGCCCCAACCAACTCGCCCAATAGCAATACACCCCACCACGTCAGCAATGGCCATAGGGTACCGATGGTTTCGCCAGCAGATTTTTTTGCGCTGACCGAGCTAATCAGAATGTCGACAATGCTTCCGTAGATGAATGGCTCCGCAACCGTGATGACGGCCATCAAGATCGAAAGGAAGGCGAGCAACGGATACCAAAACCAAACCGCGCCGACCGCCGGTCGCACCATGTTCCAAATTCGTTTCGGCGAAATGCGCGCGTTGATAACGTCGTCCTCCATGAGGACTCTATTTTACCACAGCCTTGATGCGTCGTACGCCTGCGGATACCGCTTCTTCCTTTTGGATCTTGAATGAACCGAGCTCGCCCGTATGCTCTACATGCGGACCGCCGCAAATTTCTTTTGAGAAGAATCCCTTTTCTTCATTACCGACAAAATAGACGTTGATCTTGTCGCCCATCAATGCGTATTTATCACCGAAGAGGCCGATGGCGCCGCACTTCTTAGCCTCATCAACCGTCAGCCGCTCGCAGTGAACCGGATAATCTTTTTGGATCGCTTCATTTACCAAGTCTTCGACTTTCTTGATTTCTTCCGGCGTTACTTTCTGTCCGTGGGAGAAATCGAAACGCAAACGCTCGGCCGTGATGTTGCTCCCCTTCTGCTCAACATGATCACCAAGCACCGTGCGCAAAGCCTGATGCAACAGGTGCGTAGCCGTGTGTAAGCGAGTTGTCTCAACCGAGTTGTCGGCAAGGCCGCCCTTAAACGCCCCGGCTGAGGCGGTACGGGATAGATCCTGATGTTTTTTGAATTCAGCAGCGAATACTTCACGATCAACCTGCATCCCCTTTTCTTTCAAGATTTCTTCGGTCAATTCAACCGGGAAGCCGTAGGATGAGAACAGCAAGAATGCGTCTTCACCACTAATGGAGCCCTTGGCCAACATCTTTTCTAATTCCTTGATGCCCTTTTCAAGTGACTTCCCGAACTTTTCCTCCTCCTTCTTCATCTCTTCAACAATTTTCGGAAGATTCTTCACGAGCTCGGAATAGTGTCCGCCGTATTCTCCGGCATACACTTCGGCGATCAAATGGGTGAAACCATCGGCGATGCCGATGCGACGTCCTTCGCGAATGGCGCGACGCAACAAACGGCGCACGATATATCCCTGACCGACGTTAGAAGGAGAGACACCACGCTCATCACCAATAATAAAAGTCGCAGCGCGAACATGGTCGGCGATAATACGGAACGCGCGTTCGTTTTCGGAGTATGGCTTACCGGAAAGCTGCTCAATCTTGTTAATGACTGGCTTGAAGGCGTCGGTTTCAAATACTGTTTCAACACCCTGCATCACGGCCGTAATGCGCTCCAAACCCATACCCGTGTCCACGTTCTGCTGGGCAAGCGGCTTGAACGAGCCATCAGCCTGCTTGTCATATTGCATGAAGACGTTGTTCCAGATCTCGACAAAGCGTCCGCAATCGCAGTTCTGATGGCACTCTTCTCCAAATGCCTTGTCGTGCTTCTTGCCTGTGTCGTAGAAGATTTCCGTATCAGGACCACAAGGACCGGTAAGTCCGGCCGGACCCCACCAATTCTTTTTCTTTGGATACGCACGAACACGCTCACCAATTTCGGCGGCAATACCGACGGTCTCGAATAATCCCTGCCAAATGCCGATAGACTCTTCATCGCGCGGGGCATCAGCATCGCCTTCAAACACCGTCACATACAACCGTTGCGGGTCAATTCCCAACCATTTTTTATCGGTAAGAAATTCAAATGACCACGTAATCGCCTCTTGCTTGAAATAATCACCCAGCGACCAATTACCGAGCATCTCAAAAAACGTGAGGTGGCGGTTATCACCCACTTCTTCAATGTCATCGGTGCGCACGCACTTTTGCGCATCAGCCAAACGCGCGCCCATTGGGTGCTTCTGGCCGATCAAATACGGAACCAACGGCTGCATGCCGGCGGTTGTAAAAAGCACCGTCGGGTCATTCTCAGGAACAACCGAAGCCGACGGAACGATGGCGTGGCCCTTCTCTTTAAAGAAGTCCAGGAATTTTTGGCGGATGTCGTTGACCGTCATCATACATTTGAGGGAGTAAGACTTCTGTACAGCATTTCTGCCTGATTCGCAAATACCTTGAGAAGCGAAATATCGAGCTCTTGCACCTTGTCCCCGCTCAATACCATGAGCAGATACGCGCGACCCGTTTCGTGATGATCAGAGGGTACGACGAGTATTTCTTTCTCGTCTTCGGATCGGACGAATGCATGGGACGATTTATTTTGTTTGAGCGAGACTAAATCCTTATTAGCGACCTTGATGGCCCCCACACCGGTCCCCGCGTGAAAAAACTCCGCTTCCGTGCGCAGTGGCTCCGGTGAAACAAATCGGACGAGCACCGCTTCGGCGCCGGCGGCCGCGCGCGCATTTTCTGCCACCGCTTGAAACAATTCTTTCGCGAGCTTGCCGTCGGCCATGCCAAGCGAAGCGGAATTCGCCGTTTTCTTGAGTAATTCGATTTTGCGGTTCATTGAACCGATATAGGCATATGATTCGATTAGTTCGCGCTTCACACGACCGTAATCGGCATCGGCTTTGGCTCGCTCCTCTTCGCGACGCTCCATCAAGCGCTCATAGGTCGCAAACGTGAGCAGACCGGCCAAACCGAAAGCGAAAATCGTCAGTTCCTCAAGTTGCGTTTCAGTCAGTCCAAACAATGGCCGTGCGTGAATGGAAGGCGATAAAACGGCTAATACGAAGAAAATGAGGTAAATGATCGAAATCCACTCGATTCGGCCCTGCTTTTTCATGCGCTGGAGTCTAGCCCGTCTTCGACCAAAAAGCCACCACCCAGGCACTCATCCCCCTGATACAGCACGGCAGACTGGCCGGGAGCCGGTGCCCAGACAGGCTCTCGCATCTCGCAACGCGTACCGTGTAACGTGGCGGCAACCAAGGGTGCATGGTAACGAACGGCGACTTCAATCTCGGGATTCTTCGGCTCACCCGCAATCCAATGGATCTTTTCGAGCGTCAGCTTTGAACGATAGAGCAACGGGTGCTCACGATCAGGAACGATCACAAGCTGATTCTTGGTGAAGTTCTTACCTGCCACATACCACGTCTTCCCCTCTTTGCTGACACGGATGCCGTGACGCTGACCGATCGTGTATGCGTCGAGACCATCATGCGTTCCAACCACTTCGCCTTCCGGTGTCACGATTTCTCCAGGCTGAGGCGCAATTTTCTTACGCAAGAATTCTTTGAAGTCGATCTTTCCAACAAAGCAAATCCCCTGACTGTCGGGTTTGTTGGCAACCGGTAATTCCATCTTCTCTGCTAAGCGACGTACTTCGCTTTTTGGAAATTCGCCAATCGGGAAAAGTGTTTTTGATAATGCTTCTTGAGATACGCGATGCAAAAAGTAGGACTGATCTTTTTCAGGATCAATCGCTTTTAGAAGATGTGCCGTTCCATCAGCGTCGTGTCGTAAACGGGCGTAATGCCCGGTCGCAATTCCATCGAAGCCGAGCTTCATCGCTGCTTCGAAAAACAAACCAAATTTCACTTCTTCATTGCACAATACGTCTGGGTTAGGCGTGATACCCGCTTCGTACTCGCGAAACATGCGTCCAAGCACGCGCTCACGATATTCATTCTCAAAATCAAAGGTAAGCAGCGGGATATTTAAGCGCGCGGCAACACGCATCGCATCGCGACGCTCACCGCGCCATTCGCACTCACCGGTCCACAAATCTTTCGTATCAGACCAGTTTTTGATGAAACCCCCGGTCACGTCATACCCCTGCTCAACAAGAAGAGCGGCCGTGACGCTCGAATCAACCCCGCCGGACATGCCGACGAGGATTTTCTTTTTATTCTGTGGCGAAGCTTGATTCTTTTGCGGCTCCATAGAGCGAAATCACTATAAGGTTATTCTCGGTCAAGTCAAGGCGAAGGTCCTTGGCTGGCTCGCGCCATTCTGTGCTAATATTCGACCATGAAGAGGGTGGTTAAACACTTGAAGAATCATTTCATTCCTCACAAGGGGAATGATTATACGCCCCACCTGCTCAAGCATCGTGCGTTGCTTGCGTATAGCGGAATCCTGATCGCAACCAAGGCCGCACTCGTGATTGTCGGGATCGCCTTCCCTTCCGCGTCGCTTTATTCATTCGCGATCAATGAAAGCAATATCGTTCGAATGACGAATGAGGCCCGCCGCGAAGCCGGGCTTCCGACGCTCGATATCAATGCGACATTACGCGGCGCCGCGCAAGCCAAAGCCGATGACATGATTGTCAGGCAATACTTTTCCCACGAAGGTCCGAACGGAGAAAGTCCGTGGACATGGCTCAATAAATCCGGATATCGATATGCGGTCGCCGGAGAGAATCTCGCCATCCACTACAAAACGGCGGAAGCGCTGGAACAAGGATGGCTCGCCAGCCCAACACATCGCGCCAATATTTTGGATAAGCGCTTCACCGAAGTCGGCGTGGGCTTCTCGCAGGGAAAAATCGAAGGATACGACTCGATGGTCGTGGTTCAGCTCTTTGCTGCGCCGCGCTCGAACACAACAAAGCCTGTAGCTTCCCCCGTGAATCCAAAGGAAATCAAGAGCGAAATTGTTTTAAAAAATGATAAGCTTCAAATCAAAATCGATTCTCCGGAAGCAACATCTGTAAGCGGTCATATCGGCGAATCGGATATCGTCTTCAAAAAAGAAGCGACCAGCGGCACGTGGATCGGCCAAGTTGATCCGAAAAACATAAACGATGCATCAAAAGAAGTGTACGCAACGACGCGCGCTCCGGGCTCGGAGCCGTCCACAGAGCTTGTAGGAGTTCTGGTCTCCAACGATCAGGTCGGCGAGCTATACCGCACGGAGCCGATGCAACCGGTACGCGTCCTTGGTATGAATATCAATGGGCTCGGCGACTCAACGCGTAAATTCTACTTGATTACCCTTGTGGGTCTCCTTTCGATTTTGGTCCTGAACATCTTCGTCAAATTCCACATCCAGCGCCCCTCCATCATCGCACACACCATGGCCGTCATGGCGTTGGCTCTTCTATTCGTCTTTATCTAATTCGGCATCACAGATCCGCGCGTTCTTATATTCTGCTTGAACGATAAAACGCCGTAATGCCGTGCCGAGCGGGTACGAGGTCTGCAACGATAGGCTTTTTGATTTACGACCGCGCTGGTCTAGAACGCTCACATCCTTCGGTCCAACCACCAAAGTGGCCGTTGCGGAGTAAACAAACAAGCTACCTCGCGCATCCGAAATCCAAATCTCATCCCCTTCTTGGATGCTCGGCAAAAGAGCAAACGCCGTCTTATACGCCCCATCCTTCCACGGGAAATCACTAGAATGTCCAAAGAAGTAGGCGTTACCATCATCACCTGGCAATGCCGTCCCGGGAAAATGCACAACGCCGTTCTCAAGCCCCTTTTGAAAAATCTGATGGGTTGTTCCGGAGACATACACCAAAGGCGCCTCGATCCCCAAGGAATGAATCCATAGTTTATTCCCCGTGACGCAGGTTGAAGATGTGGACTCGATCAGAATCTGTTCAGGAACAACGGGAGCCCCTCCGGCAATAAACTTGATTTGCGTAAGGAGATATGAGGCGTTCAGAACGAAAAACCCCACGCTCGTACATACGACGAGCGTGGAGAGTATTCGTATTAACCGTTTCGACGCTTGATAATCCAGAAGATTGGCGTGACTAATAGAGCAACAGCATGAGCAGGAAGACCTGTAACCGGCAACTCAGTGACCGTCACGGCTCCAAGCACTCGAGGTTCAGGGGCCGGCTCCGGATCAGTCGTCGTGATGCCTAGGACGGTCGGAACCGGAGCTCCGCTCGGAGGAACAAGGGGCGTCAAAGGACCGCTACCACCCACTATTCCGCCCCCACCTCCTCCGCCGCCTCCACCTCCGCCCCCACCTCCTCCGCCGCCTCCACCGCAGTTGGAGACACACGGCGTTGGTAGAAGCGCGAAGTGGGCATCAACAGCCATGTTGGCGCTCATGGTGATCACGCAGAGTCCGGTTCCCGTGCAAGCTCCAGACCAGCTTCCATTAAACGTCGAACCCTGCGAAGGCGTGGCCGTCAGGGTGACAACCGTTCCCGACGCATAACGAGCTTGATTCCCCTGGCAAGACGCATCGCACCACGGACCTTCGGATGTTCCAAATGAGATGTCATTGGCAACACTCCCAGTTCCATCACCACTCTTTGTCAGAACGAGTGTGAACATCACAAATGCATCGTCATCATTCGTCACGGTACATGTACGCGCTTCACCAGCGACCATCACGCCCACGCAATCCGCACTAAATGACGCGGCATAGCCTGAAGCTGTGGTTTCCGTGATGGCATATGATCCGGCATCGAGCACGAGAAGCGTGCCGCTCGCATTTCCAGCGAAACTGGTAAGCGAAGGGTTAGTACCGGTTGCGTTGAGCGTGAAATCGCTCGCAACACTTGTTCCAGAGTTATCGTTAATGACGTTCTTGATCACCAGGAGCGTTCCCGTTGCTGCGACAAAAGGAGGGTTGATGATGACGTTCTCGTCATCATTCGTCACGGTACATGTACGCGTTTCACCAGCGACCATCACGCCCACGCAATCCGCACTAAATGACGCGGCATAGCCTGAAGCTGTGGTTTCCGTGATGGCATATGATCCGGCATCGAGCACGAGAAGCGTGCCGCTCGCATTTCCAGCGAAACTGGTAAGCGAAGGGTTAGTACCGGTTGCGTTGAGCGTGAAATCGCTCGCAACACTTGTTCCAGAGTTATCGTTAATGACGTTCTTGATCACCAGGAGCGTTCCCGTTGTTGCGACAAAAGGAGGGTTGAATGTGTTCACGAATTCACATGTCGCGTTCATTGGCGCATCTGCAGCTGCCACGGTCGCACTCGCCGATCCGCTGAATAGACCACAGTTCGTACCGCTAACCGAAGTCAGTGAATACTGAGCGGGTCCCGGATTTTCTGTAATCGTATATGTTCCATCCGGCGCAACGTTGTTGATCAAAACCGAGCTTTGGCCGGCTAGAATGCTGAAAATAGACTGGCCATTAATAGAGGGGCTTACCGTAAAGGACCAATCGCTCGGCAAAGACGTGCCACCAACAACCGTCTTCGTGATCGTGATGCTCGGGAGCACCAATAACTGGTTGGCGTGCACTGCGATATTCTCGGCGCCACCGTCACCGGTACGAACGCTCATCGAAGAACCGTTGCCATATTCGCTCGCGTCCTGATGTAGCTGCGCACAAAAAAGAACCTGCACCGTTTCATCAGCCGGGATATTGAATAGATCAACCGTGTAATGGCGAGTTGCATCGTTCAAACCGATCGGATCTGTTCCGGTGTCACCGGCAAAAGGACCCGTGATGGTCGTCGTTACGAATCCGGCGCTGGCCGTCGGAAAAGAAGCTACATCATTAAAACTCGAAGCAGGGAATGTGAAGTCGTTAAGATCGTCCGCATCCCCTTCCGGATCCCCAAGTGCGGTGGTCAGCGGATTAAAGTGTGTGATTCCAAAATTTGAATTGAAGTGATCATACCTGATGTTGAGTGACGTATCGCCCGCGTCAGCATCCCGATTCGTGACTTGAATCAAGACAGGCAAACACGCGCCCTCCGGGTAGTCCCCCACGTTACCGTTACGGAGCGAACCTGCGCCCGTCGGCTGACCGGCTTGAACCGAGTATGCGCCGGACAAAAGAAAACTATCCATCTCGATACGCAGACGATTGTCAGGAATGGGAGCGGCTAAACCAGGGAGCGCATTGCCAAGGAACGCGGTTGCCATCAGGGCCGTGAGAGCAAAACGAGCCGTCTTGCCCGAAAGAAAAAATTGCATGCACAGGAGATTAGCCAATGCTCAGAACAAATGGAAGCCACTTGTCCAGGGGGCGACCTCGAGCTGGCGCTAGACTTTCTGAGCACGCTTTATCCGTACCGCCTCAAGACCCTGTTTCACCTCGCCCTTCTCCTCCTGCACCGCAAGCTGACCACACGCCGCATCAATGTCTTCACCGAAGGTCACACGATGCGTCGCTGGCACGCCCAAATCATGAAGCATGCGGACAAATCCGATGCGTTCCGGCTTTCCGGTAGCGTCAAAGGCTTCGGTCGGATGGTATTTGATAACGTTCACATGCACGAGACGATAATCAGGCCCAAGCAATTTAGCGACCGCTTGCGCATCCGACTCGCTATCATTCACACCCTTCAACAACAGATATTCAAACATGACCTGGCGATTGGTCTTTTCCATGTAGGTCTTAACGGCAGCCATCAACTTGGCAAGCGGATATGGCTTATTCACCGGCATGAACTTGTTACGAACTTCGTCAGTTCCAGCGTGAAGCGAGATTGCGAGGTTTACCTGGAAATTTTCATCAGCGAGCTTGAGAATGCCCGGCACAATACCGCACGTTGAGATCGACATGTGACGTGCGCCCAAATTGAAGCCGTCATGATCATTCAAAATGCGAAGCGCAGCCATCACATTGTCGTAATTGTGGAACGGCTCGCCCATCCCCATCAGAACCACATTCGTGACGCGTTCATTCTGCGGCTTCAACCAACGCGCGAAGTGGATCACCTGCTCGACGATTTCCGCAGTCGAGAGATTACGCTTCAAACCCATGGTACCGGTGGCGCAAAAGGCACAAGCCATGGCACAACCGACTTGAGATGAAACACAAACCGTATTGCGGCCGTCTTCGTGGCGCATGAGAACGGTCTCAATCTTGGCACCGTCCGAACATTCAAGCAGCGCTTTCACGGTCTCGCCCTGAGTCGCGACTTGCGTACGGATCTCCTTCATCGAGTTCCACGGAACCTCGGCGGCAATCGCTTCACGCAGCGCTTTCGGAAAAACGGTCACCCCCTCCCACGAAGGTGCAAGCTCAACAAAAAAGGCCCGCTTTGCTTGGGCAAAGCGATACGCCGGCTCACCGCGTTCGGCGAGGACTGATTTTAGTCGTTCAATATCCATAGTTATGGCGCAAGCTCGATGAGCTTGGCGCGAGTTGCGGGTCCAACAATGCCGAAGGCACGGTCACCCGGCTTTGCGATCTTATGCGTTTGCTGGAAGGCCTTTACGGCTGCCAGCGTCTTGGGTCCAAAGTTCCCATTCACTGTATCGATTTTGAGATTCTCCTGCAGCCAACGCACATCATCTCCATTCAATCCGTAGGACAACGGCCGTGTTGGTGGTTGATACATCGAGCCTTTGAAAAGCTCCGGTTGCGCCCAAGCCCAATTCGCGAGACGGCGAACGGAATCAAACGTTGAAGCCTGGCTTTGCGCACCGAGAATCACGATAGACAACTCCTTTTTAGGATCCGACTTACCCTCCGCGTTCATGGGACGAATGGTTGTGCCGTAGTTGTACATCGATTCAGGAAGGTAACCGGTTTTCCCGCCTACCAACCAGATATTGGGGTCTTCGAGCAATGGCGCGTTCGTATTTTTAATCGAATGAGCCGTACCGGTATTCACCAAAGCAAATGTATATGGTCCGCGTTGTGATGCCTGAACGATCAGCTCTTCACGAAAGGCGGCACGCACGATCTTTACCAAGTCGCGAGCCGTGGTTTTGTTACGCGCGTCCATCCCGGAAGGGTCATAGAAGACAGAGGACCCGGCGCCGAGCGACTTAGCCTTCGTATTCATCTTTTTGACGAAGGTGGAGACCCCGGGCCCGCCAATACGCGCCATGGCCGTCGCGGCGTTGTTCGCGCTTGAGCCGATGGATGACTGCCACAAATCCGACAAGCGGATTTTGGAACCCACCGCCACGCGCAAACGTCCTCCGCCGACTTCATCGGCCTTGGACATGGTTACGGTCGTATTCCAATTCCACTTCTTGTCTAACATTGTCAACGCCTGGAGAAGCTTGGTGATGCTCGCCACGGTATGGCTTTTATCCGCCTTGAACTCATACAAAACCTTTCCATCGGCGCGAGTGACAATGGCTGCGGCAAATTCGTTTTCGGTCGGTACATACGCTTCCGTGCTCGTCGCCGCCGAAGCCGGCAAGGCGAACAGGAACAGGGCGCAGGCCCCCATCCAAGCACGAATCCGCATACTAATCAATGAGTATCTTCATGCCGATCGGCGACCACTCATAAAGCTCCTTCGCCGCCCCAATCCCCAACCGTACGCAACCATGGGATGCGGGTCGCCCCAAATGATTCTGTCCTTCTTTTCGTCCACCCGGCCATTCGGGTAATTCATGGATGCCATGGCCCCGACCGGTGAACGCCATCCAATATGGCATCCACAAACTTGCCGAGCGTGACCAGGCACGCGGATGCTTATTAAGAACGGAAAATGTTCCTTTGGGAGTTGGTGTCCTCGGCAAACCAGTCGAAACCGGGAATGACCTGATCGTGATACCATCCACCTTCATTTCAAGCTTTTGCGTCTTGATGTTGATGCGCACCGACTTATGCATGCGAATAGGAGCCGAAGAAGTCGGAACCCAGCCAGTCATCAACTCGTGCTTATCCTCAAAACTGTCACCGTCGGTATCTTTGGAGAACGCATTTGTACCCAACTGAGCTTCAAAGACATCATATAGACCGTCCCCGTCACTATCCAACGTGGCAGTGGACGTAGGCGTCGCCGCAGAACTCGCGAGCGGAAGGCAAAACAGTCCTGCGCTAAGCAAGGGCAAGAACCAGAAGCGCGAGCGCGAGGCGATACGCGACGAACCCGTCATATCGTCGTTTGGCGACATAAGACAAAAGGAAGCGAATGGCGAAGAGTCCGAAGCCTAAAGCGGCCAGGAATCCTGCAACTAAAGGTAATATACCATCTGGACCCGCACCATGTTTCATTACTTCAAGCAAGCCATGGGCCCCGGCGGCTGCCGTCACCGGAATACTGAGGAAAAACGAGAAACGGGCCGCCGCCTGACGGGATAAACCGGAAAACAATCCCGCCGAAATAGTGATTCCTGAACGGCTTGTTCCGGGAATCAGGGCCAGGGGCTGGGCCAAGCCAACAGCCAAAGCCTGCTTCCAACTTACCTTCTCTACCTCGCTATCGGGGCGAGATCCGGCCGCGCGATCCGCCCAAAACAAGACCATACCCCAAACAACCAGGTTCACAGCCACGAGCCAGGCATGACGGAATGTCGTTTCAACCATGTCACCAAACAAAAACGCAAGAATGAGAGCCGGTAACGTTGCGATTCCCACCTTGGCCACGAACAACCACGCGGCTTTTCGAGTGGCAGCAGAACCGCTCACGCAGCGCTTCGCCAAAGACCATAACTCCAAACGGAAGAACCATAGCAAAGCCAATAATGTGCCGAGATGAATCACTGTATCAAAAGCCAAACCCTGATCCGGCCATTTGAAAAGCACGGGAACAAGAATCAAATGGCCGCTGGATGAAACGGGGAAAAACTCCGTCAAACCCTGTACGGCCCCCAAAACCAATCCGCGTATCAGGTCGATCAGCATGCCTTAAAAAGTCACACGTTGGCCCGGTGCAACGCTTCGCGGCGCGGACGGTGCGCTCGGTGCAGCGGATGACATTCCCCCGCCTCCACCCTTATTGCGACCGCGGCCGCCGCGCTTGCGACGCTTTTTCTGACCATCATCCCCGCTTGCCTGCTTTTCCAACACCTGTTTACGCAACTCAACCGGCTGGCCCTTTGCGCGCATGATGGACGTCAGTAGATCTTCTTCGGGTTCGTCCTGTTTCATCACCTTGATTGAAGCGGGTGGCAACGGCGGCGAATTCGGATCACGAATCACGCGCGGCTTATTGCTGGCTCCTGCCTGATCCTCCTCTACCGGCGATCGCTTAAAACGCTTTACATCCTTCTGACGCCCTTTGCGCTCTTCGGCCACCAGCGGACGACATTCGGCACAATACATGGGACGCGACGGATCAAGCTGAATCGCCAACTCCCACACTTTCCCGCAGCGGCTACAGGTGTGCTTGTAGGCCGGACGCTTGGACTTGCCCTGCGCCTGGCTGCTCGAAACAAATGACTGAATGGCCGCCATGCGCTCTGGGCGGATCTTCAAGTATTCGCTTGTATCGTCTTTCTGCGTTTGAGTCTCCAGCTCTTCTTCGGTTTTAATTTCAGGATACTGCACCGAAGAAGCAACACTCGCGGCCGGCTCCTCGGCCACCAACCCTTCCACCGCCGAGGTTGGCGCGGCTGAAGTCTCCATACCGGCCCATTTCAACACCTTCTCTTCGATGATCGCTCGGGGCTCGGCATAGCGCTCGCGGCTCTGGGCAATCACGGCCGCCGTGCTGCCGGTTTTTGCCGAAATCGGACCCAGTGTATTGGCCGAAAATGGCGACGTGGCAACACCGTCGACCATCAATTTGAGGTAGATTTGAAACTTAGCAAGGTTCACCAAATCCTCAGGTAAAAACACGGGCGCAAATTCCGTTTCCATCGCCAACGCATCCGCTGCACCGACACGCATCGCGATCAACGTACCGACGTTACCAAAAATAGCGGCCGCCACTTCTTCTTCGAGCTGTTCAATGTATTGATGCGCCACGATCAAATTCAAACGATACTTACGCGCTTCGGACAAAATCGTCGCGAACGACTGGTTCGCAAAGTTTTGGAACTCGTCGACGAAGAGATAAAAATCTTTACGTTCTTTTTCCGGAATATTCTGACGTTCCTGGGCCGCCATCTGAATCTTCGTGATCAGCATGCCTCCCAACAAACGCATGTTGTCTTCACCGATGCGACCCTTGGAAAGATTCACGATCAAAATCTTCTGATCATCCATGATGCGACGCAAATTCACCGTAGACTTCACCTGAGCCACGATGTTGCGGATCACGGATGATGACAAAAACTGACCAACCTTATTTTGCACCGGTGCAATGGCTTCTGTCGCATATTTTTCTGACCAAGAAGTGAACTCGGCCACCCAAAACGTTTTCACAATCGGATCACGAATCTTCGCCACGACGCGCGCACGGTAATCCTTATCGACCAACAAACGATTAATACCAAGCAAGGTCGCTCCAGGATAATCCAAAAGGGCCAACACGCAGTTCATCAGGATGTACTCCATGCGCGGGCTCCACACATCCGGCCAAATCTTTTTGAAGACGCCCATCAAACCCGAAGCGACGAGCGGTTTTTGATCGTCGGATTCGGTTTCCAGAATGTTGAACCCGACCGGAAAATCCGTATCAGCCGGATTGAAGTACACGACATCATTGATACGCTCCGGCGGAATGAAGTCCAACAATTCTTCAGCCGTATCGCCGTGCGGATCGATATAACAGCACCCATGACCGTTTTGGATATCAGACAAGATCAGGTTCGCGAGCAAGGTCGTCTTGCCCATACCCGTCTTTCCGATGATGTACATGTGACGCCGACGATCATCACGCTTAATGCCAAAACGCCTCCGCTGATTACGGAAGTTGGTCTCTGCAAAGAGTGTGATGTCGCTGTTAGATGCTTCGGGCATAGCACGGCTTTAGCCAAACGGGATGTTCGCCGGCGGATCCGACTTCTTCGCCTCGGTGCGGCGCAATTGCGGCGCCTTCACCTGCATCAAAATCGGGAAATGCCATAGCGTCGCAATCTCTTCGGAACATAGGAAGAACGAGTGCAACCCCGTATGCGAACTGCGTCCGCGATAGGCACGCACCAACTTCCCCTTACGCTCGTTATTACGCTGCGCCTTGAACCACCACAGCGTACCGTTAATACCGACATGCTTGGTTTCCGGCTTCAGCGCCTGCATGTTGAACGTATTCGTTTGCTTGATGGCGCCGACGAATGAGTTCACGACTTTTGGCTTCGAAAGTTTTCCCTTCTTGCCGATGTACAAGAAACGAATCTTGCAATCAAAACCAATCTTACTCGCTTTACGTTCAATCGCTTCCAACACATAGCGTTCGCCCGGAGACAAGGCCATCATGCGAGGGTACGCGTCTTTGGATTCTTTCTTCGGTTCTGCGCCAGGCAAGCCTAATGCGACATTGGCGACCGTCGTCAAAGCGTTCATGGGTAGATCAACGGCATGATCCACCATGGTTTTCTTCTTCACCTCCTTAATACCCTTGAGCTTGTTGATGACTTTTTCTGCCCGCTTCTTGAAATCCTTTTGATCGGTCGGCGAAATCACGATCTGATACCACGCACGCTCATCAGGACCGAGACGCGAAAGCACTTCCAACATGTTGGCAATCGGATCCTTAAACTCGCCGGAGACTTTATCTTCAAATTCCGGATATGTCTTGAGCGGATACGGGTCAGGAGCGACATTCGTGAACTCCGTTCCCCACAAATCCCACGTATCGCTCGGGAAATGGCTCGGAATCTCCTTCGTGTAATCCTCCACTTCATCAATGTCGGCATCCGGATACTGCGCGTAGATGGCCGCCTCGACCAAATCACGCAATCCACGCAATGAGTGAACGTAATAACTCACCTGCCCGCCGATGGACGCGATCTCAAGGGAAAGCGGCATTTGCGTCATGCCGTCGACCCACGTTTCCGTCCACGATGCCGGCGAATGCGCACCCGCAAAGTTCGCGCAGATATTTTCTACGGCGCGCGGCGTTTGCTGATTATATTCGGAAGCCTTTGGGACCGTGACACGAAGCAAAATCCACTCACGTGAGTGATGATACTTGTTCTGACGGATTTCCAACCAACCGTATTTGAGGGCCCAGAAGAATACGAAAATAAAGATGATCCAGCCGCCATGCAAAAACAAATACACCATGGCGGAAAACGGATCGGTTCCGGCCACGTCTAAAAACGCGTTCACGTCGAAGTTGAGAAACGGCAGGCTCTGGTAGAGCTGTTCGTCCATGTTTGGCATTATAACACGTAACACGCAGCCCGTAACACACCGGATCTGAGGAAAAAACAAAAGCCCTTTTTCAAGGGCTTTTTCTTACGTACTAGGTGTTACTTGCGGCTGCGGCGCCACTTGTCGATGGTGACCAAGAGCGGAGAGGCGACGAAAATCGACGAGTAGGTACCGATCGAAATACCAATAATCAGTGACAGCGTGAACTCATGCAGGGTCGATCCTCCAAAGAAGAAGATCGCGAACAAGGTGAGCAGCGTCGTCACGGATGTGTTGAACGAGCGAAGGAAGGTCTGGCGCACGGAGATATCCACCAGCTCAGGAAACGGCTTATTACCCTGGGTGTGCAAGTTTTCGCGCACACGATCCAATACGACGATGGTATCGGTAATCGAGTAACCGAGAATCGTCAGGATGGCAGCCACGAATGGCGTACCAACCTCCCAACCGTAGAAGTGTCCGAGAAGCGCAAAGACGCCGATCGGCACGATCACGTCGTGGAAAGCGGTGAAGACCGTCACCAATCCATACTGCCAAGCTGGAACCGGGGCTTTCACGCCACGGAACGAATACGCCACGTACGCGAGAATCGCAAGCAATACGAGCGCGAGACCGCGGAATGATTTTGTGCGCAACTCTTCACCGATCACCGGTCCGATCGCATCGAAACGCAGTTCGGTGACATTGCCGTAGGCGTCACGCAATCCCTTCAACAAAGCCTGATGCTGTTCCTCATTCACTTCCTTGAAACGGAACTGCATGTCCGTATCGCCGGCCGGCTGAACGATGACGCTATCGCCTAACTCAGCAGACTTCGAAAGCGTTTCGGAAACCGCCGCTGCTGAAGGACGCTGCTCAAAACGAACGGCCATGAGCGTGCCTCCGGTGAAATCAATCCCCTGCTTCAAGCCGTAATTGGCGAAAGCGAAGATCGAACCGGCGATCATCAAGCCTGACAGGATGTACCAAACCAGGCGCAATTTTACGACAGAGAATTTCATAACGTTATTTCTTGAGGAAGAGCCACGGCCATTTGGCGACCGGGGTGGTGATGATCCAGCGCAACAAGGTGCGCGCGGACACGACCGCCGTGAACAAAGACAAGATCGTACCCACGCCAAGCGTCAGGGCGAAACCCTTGATGATGGAGGACGAGAACCAGAACAACACGGCACATGAAATAAGGACGGTCACGTGACCATCGCGAATGGACGGCCATGCGCGCTTGAACGCGTCTTCCATAGCCACGCCCAAGGCGCGTCCTTCCTTGAGTTCTTCCTTCAGGCGCTCGAATACGAGAACGTTGGCGTCCACCGCGATACCCATCGACAGAATGAACCCGGCAATACCGGCCAACGTAAGGGTGATCGGAATGCCCTTGAACGCCGTTGCGGACAATGCGGCGTACAGCACCAATGCCACGATGGCCATGACGCCCGGAATGCGATATAGGGCGATCATGAACAAAGCGACAAGAAGGAAACCGACCAAGCCGGCACGCAGCGAAGCGTCCAACGAGTCCGAACCAAGCGTCGGACCGACCGTTTGCTGCGCGATGAGCTTAATCGGCACCGGAAGAGCACCAGCTTGCAAGCGACGCGCGAGAAGCTTCGCTTCTTCGACGTTACCGGATCCGGAGATCACGGCACGGCCTCCAATGATTTCCTGCTGAACGACCGGAGCGGAAATCGCCTGGCCGTCGAGGAAAATCGCTACCTGTTTGCCCACATTACGCTTGGTGATGTCAGCGAAGAGCTGCGATCCTTCGTCGTTAAACTGCAACACGACCTGTACGGTTCCAAGCTGCTGATCGAAATCAAGCTTGGCGCTGGAAAGCTGCTTACCCGTAAGCTGGGTGGACTTCCACGGATCAACCGGAGGGACAATGTCCTTCTCCACGGTCTTGCGAACGGCAATCACGCGCACGGACGGATTCTTCACGACACGCTCATCCTGCTTCCAGATCAGGTGATAACCGAATTCGGTTTCGACCACTTCGGAAATCGTGTTCTTCGGCATGGCAAAGGCGACCGTTTCAAACTTCTCGACCATGGCACCCTTCCCGAACCAGCCCAAATCACCGCCGGATTCAACCGCGCCCGGCTCCTGAGAGTTCTGCTTCACGAGGGTTTCGAAATTCGCGGTCGTCGCCTGCTTCTTCAACTGGTCGATTTTGGCGCGCGCCTCTTCCTTGGTGAAGGTGGAGAAATCTCCCTGAGCACCCTTCCAGCCAATCAACAGGTGCTTGGCCAATACTTCTTTTTCATCGGTCTTCACGTCTTCCACGCGCGCGATCAAATACTGGTTGCTCAACTCGAACAGTTGGCCAAGGACGGTACCGGATGCGGCATCCTTCGCAATGGCAAACACACCGGCCAATTCCTCATTGCCACGAATGTAGCCGATCTTGCCGCCATTTTCTGTCAAAGACGGATTTTCATTCTTGGCCGTGAATAAGGCATCAAAATCCGCGCCCGGCTTGCGAGCTTCGATCAAGATATCTTCGGCTTTCTTTTTCTCCGCCGCATTCTTTTCACTCAACTGCTTCGCTTCGTCGGCCGTCATTGGACGCGGCTTCTCGTCATTCGCTTCCTTAAATTCAAGGATGGGCGTTTCGCCGATCATCTTGATGGCCTGGTTGATATCACGGATACCAGCCAATTCAACGGTTACGCGCCAGGAGTCGCCTGCCTGCGTCGTTTGAATGAGTGGTTCGGAGACGCCCATGCTATTCACGCGGCGCTCGATCACGTCACGCACGCCGTTCAGTGATTCGCGGCGATCTGCGGGCGGGACCTGGGAAACGTCGGCTTCGTATTCAAGATGCGTTCCGCCCTGCAAATCAAGGCCGAGCGCAAACGGAATATTAATGGTCGGCAACTTGGTGCCAGCCAAATTATTCACCTGGCCGATCACCCAGTTCGCCGGGGTCGGATACGCAATCGATCCGCTGACAAGCAGCAGAAGCACAAGCCAACCGGCACGCTGGCGTGCGCGCTTGGCTAAAACGGGAGTTGATGGGGATGGTTTGGGCATACAGTTCTAGATCGGCAGGAGTGTAACGGAGTCGAGTAACAAGTAGCAAGTAACGCTTAGCCGAGCTGAGGTTCGATCTTCGGCGGCATGCGACGCAGCACCAAATACTGCTGAGCAACCGTCAGCAAAGACATGGTGAGCCAATACAAGGTCAAACCACCAGGCAAGGTAAAGCCAATGACGATGGTCATGATCGGCATCATGTATGTCATCTGCTTGTTCATGATGGCGGTCATGCTCTCGTCGATCGCGCCTTCCTTTTTTGCCAATTCGGCCGGAGGTGGCGTCACGGTCGCAGCCGGCGCCTTCAAAATCTGACGCGCCTGCCAAAACTGGACCGCGCCAGCGAGAATCGCAAGCACGTAGTTGGGCTGCGTAAGGTCGAATAGACCAAGGAACATCGAATTGATACTCTGCGGGTTTGCAACGAACGGATACAACATGTTCAAACCTTGCGATTTCAAACCGACTTGAAGCGCGTGGAACAGCGCGATGAAGATCGGCAATTGCACGAGCAATGGCAAACAGGAAGCAGCCGGATTCACCTTCTCCTTTTTATAGAGCTCCATTAATTCAGCAGCCTGCTTTTCCTTGTCATCCTTCAAACGCGCGCGGATTTCTTCGATCTTCGGCTGCAATTCCTGCATCCCACGCTGCTGCTTAATCTGGATATGCGTCAGCGGATACAAGAGTACCTTGATGAGAATCGTGAGCAGGATAATGGCGATACCAATGTCCTGACCCGGAACATTTACATACAACCACACCAACAAGTTGAGAATCGGTTGGAAGAAAATCGTGTTGAAAAGGTTCGCGATCATAATGGTAGATTATTTCTCTTCAGCTTTCTCACTCCCCTCCTCTGCTACGACCACGGGCGTCTGTTCGGTGTAACCCTCCATCAACGTCGGCTCTTCGGCTTTCGCGTCGGCTTCGACTACGGACTCGGGTTTATCTTCGACAAAGCTACCGGCTTCAGAATCAGCAACGGTTGAGCCACCTTCTTCCATAATGGTGATCTTCCAGCCCGTGAGCTTGGCAGCCAAACGCACGTTCTGACCACCCTTACCGATGGCGAGCGACAACTGGTCCGGCTTCACATGCACGACGGCCAAATGCTCGGCATCGCGTAATTCGACGGACTGGACCTTGGCCGGCGATAAAGCCGCCTTAATATAGGATGAGGCATCCTCGGCCCAAAGCACGACATCGACCTTCTCTCCGCCCAATTCGCGGATAATGGTCTGAATACGCGTACCGCGCTGACCGATACAGGAACCGATCGGGTCAACGGCTTCATCGTTGGATGAAACGGCGACCTTGGCACGGCTACCCGGCTCGCGGGCAATGTTCTTAATTTCAACCGTACCGTTCAAGATTTCCGGAATTTCTTGAGAGAAAAGCGCGCCGACAAGCATCGGGCTGGTGCGCGACAAACGAATTTCCGGACCGCGGCTGGTCATTTCAACCTGACGCAACACGGCCTTGAGACGCGTTCCCGGGAAATAGCGCTCGCTTTCGATCTGATCTTCCGGAAGCAGGATACCCGTCGCGCGACCGAGGTCGATCAACACCAAGCGACCTTCACGGCGCTGAATCGTGACATTCATCAATTCGCCTTCACGACCTTTGAAGTCACTGAAGATGACGCCGCGTTCGGCCTCGCGGATCTTCTGCAAGATCACCTGCTTGGCCGTCTGAGCAGCCATGCGACCGAACGCAGCCGGCACATTCAACTCAACGCGAATTTCTTCGGCGAGCTGCGCATCGGGCTTAATGTCGCGCGCATCCGAAATCATGATCATGGTTTTCGGATTGAACTTGAACTCTTCCTCAAGCGAAGTCGGAATGTCTCCTTCAACCGGCTTCGGCTCGCCCTTCACGAACGGACGATCCTTTTTCGGAGCGGTCGCCGCCTCCAGACGCGTGAAATAGTCCTCATCAAGCTCCATGTCCTCGACCACAGTCTTCACATCGAACACGCGAATACCGCCGGTCATCCCGTCGTATTTCTCCGGGTCAAACTCGACCTTGATGTTCTGGTTCTTGTTGCCGAAGTCTTTGCGATAGGCGGCGGCAAGAGCGGTTTCGACAGTCTCCAATACGGAGCCGTACGGAATGTTCTTTTCGTCCGCGATTTGTTTCATCGCTTGAGAGATAGGAGAGGCCATAGGTTGTTGGGTAATAAATAGGCCCGATCGTCCGATCGAGCCAATGTCAAGAGGATACGCTCCATTATAGAGACTGTCAACGACCTGTGATAGAATGCCTGAGCCCTTGACAAAAGGGCTAAGATCTTGTACTTTGCTCGTCCCTTGAAGTTAGGGACCCGCCGGAAGGTTTTTCCGGTAATCTGCACGTTTTGTTGAGGTGATCGTGAGCGAGACTTTCGAGAACAACGGTCTTCCCCTCCCCCCGCAGGTCGAGTACGACTCGCCGGTGATCGATCAGGTCATCGATCGCATCAAGCGACTGGCCCGGCTCCCCGGACCGATCGTCCTGCAGGCCGACGCCGACAGCCGCCACGAGCTGCTCCGGATCTTCCGGGCGTTCGAGCGCAACGAGGAGGCGGACAAGGTCAAGTGCCAGGTCAAGCTGGTGATCGACGTCGACGAGCTCGAGCATCTGGTCGACGGCCATCTCCACAACGAGCTGCCGACGCCGCTCGGCCTCTGCGTCTTCCTCACCGGCCCGGACAAGCACCTGGCCACCAACCCCCCGCGCGCGCTGCAGGAGCATCTCCTGAAGCGCTACGAGAACAAGGACGACGCGCGCGACATGCCGCCCGTCATGGTCCTCGTCGCCGAAGAGCCGGCGTCGCTGCACAAGCGGCGCCTCATCTCGAAGGAGTTCCTCGACCTCGTCGACGGACGCCTCGTGGTGGTGCCCAGCGCCGACGAGCGGCTCCCCGCCGATCTCGTCTCGTTCTTCCAGGCCTGCGTCCATCGCGCGGCCACCCGCGAGCACGTGGGCTACCACATCCGCCGCGGCGGCCTCGAGCTGCTCAAGGGCTCGTGGGCCCAGGTGCCTCCGCCCTCCATGAGCGACGTGCTCGGTGGCGCGAACAAGATCGTGACCGAGCTGGCCGACATGGGCCACTCGATCCAGATCGTGAGCGGCCTCGACGACAACGGTCGACGCCGCATCGACATCACGCCGAAGCACATCCTCCACACGTTCTTCCCCGGCCACATGGGCACCAAGCCCCGCACGAGCTACATCCCGCCCGTGCTGCGCGAGCCCTCCGCGGCCACCAACTGAGCTCCATCGGAGCTCTATTTTTTTTATAAAGTCAGCACAAAACGGGTCGGTCAGGGAGGATTGACAAAACCTATATTATTTGCTACAGCTTTTCTTACTTGGTAATCTCTGAGTACGGACCTTCCAAATTGGTTTGGTTAGGTTTGAACTCGGTGCTCGATCCCACAGGAGGGATAGCCATGAACACGATCCGCGGTTTCCTGAACCCGGGCGGCTTCGCGGCCGTCCTCGCCTGCCTCTTCGTCCTCGCCTGCGGTAACCCGCCGGGCATGGACAGCGGCCACTCCGACGCCGGTCCCCCTCCCGGGGACACCGGTCCGGACATCACGCCCGACGCCTACGTCCCCCCGGATGTGGACGCCGGGATGCCGGTCGACACCGGAGTCATGGACGACGCCGGCACCGGGATGGAGTGCACGCCCACCATGATGGAGGCGCGCATCTCCCCGCCCTGCGAGCCGGATCTGCCCGTCGGGCTCACCCCCGACAACGCCAGCATGCCGGCCGCGTGCCGGACCACGCTCGACGGTGATCGTTGGGCTGGTACTCTCGATTGCTCGGGTGGCGGCAGCACCTACTTCCTCGATCCCAGCCCGATGGGGCTCATCGAGATCTACATCGGCTGCGCAACCGGGATCCCCTTCGAGGGCATCTACCACTACGGTCGCGACAACGTCTTCTACGCCAACTGGAAGAACGCGGGCCTGGTGGGTGAGGCGGGCAATCACGCCCGTCTCACGGTCAACCCTGCCTGCACCGGAGCTACGGTCGAAGTGTTCTACGGAGGCAACCTCACTGACACCCCAGACCAGACCTTCGACGTCTATCTCATGTAGGTAGGCAACAAGGTACCGGACCTCGCGTCAGTACTCACCGAGCTCAGCTCGGTCGCTCCTTCGCCTCGCTTATGCGGGGCTCTTTTTATTCTCGAAATATTTTCCATAACCAAAATCCCTCTCCTTACGAAGGAGAGGGGTTAAGGGAGAGGTCAATCTGCTAACTCATCACTACGCCTGAGCTGCAGCGAGCCCGGGTAAACGATCCACGGTCTTCTACTGGTCCCACCGGATTCAAGAGAGCACTCACCCGCTTCCCTTAGGTTGCCGTTTACATATAGCTGACCTTCGGTTGTTCCAGCTGCAGGTTCGGCGACGGATGAACGATCGTTGATACGAATCTTTTGATTTAGCGATCCCCCGAACACGTTCCCCACATAGCACCCACCATACGGGTGCTTGATGGTCACATCAGCACCGTCTTCCAAGTTACCTCCTACCAAACGGCTACGACACTCACCCGTACACCAGCCCCAGTTATCCTGCACCATCACGCGCGGGGTGAAGCGACAGGAGTTGGAAGCAGTGTCGAAACATCCGCCCGGAGGAGCCAAGCCTTCGATACATGTATCACCCGGAGCACAGGTACCCGGCACTCCCGGCGTACACGTTCTTGAAGGATCATTGGAACAACGCGTGGTAACGGTGGGACCTGCGGCTGCAGCCGGTCCACAGCTCGAGTCTGCCGGCAATGCGCTACCCGGCAACAATCCCAAGGTATTGTTGTACGCGGTCTGACAATCCGTGATCGTCGTACAGCTTGGTCGACCGGCGGTGAACACATCTGACATGAGGAACCCATCCTGGATGGGACCGAAGTAACACTGACCCGCACCAACCGAGACGCTCCCCGCGGAACCGGACTGAGAACAATCGTTTAATGTGGTCGCTTCGGTCGGGCCACAGGTGTAGACGTGGCTGAAGTCGAAGTAATCTTGCTGACAGGCGTCTGACGCATTTCCGAACAAGGTGCGGATGCGGCAGACATCGCGTACGCCGTTAACCGTACAGTCGGCATCGGCGCTACAGGTGCGCTGCGGCGAGTTTTCACAAGTACCAACGGCGACACAGCGACCTTCGCCCGGCGGACAATCCGAGTCGGTCTGACAGGTCAGACCCGAGCTTGATCCCGGCGTATTGGAACATTCCTTTTGTACTCCACAGAACGGCTTGCGGTTCTTGAGACGCGTGTCGTCGATGGTTTGCAGCTTGCCATCACCCCAATCGATCACGACTTGGCGCAGCGGCATCTGGTTATGCGCGGCCCACGCGTAGAAGTGGAGCGTGGACTTGTGCTGACCACCGCCTGCAATCACCGGACCGTCACCCTGGCCGTTGAAGGACACTGTGTCCAAGCTGGAAATCGGACACTGGCCAGGCACCGGACAGTTGCGCGTGTCAGGCGCGGCTACGCGAGGCGGACGAGGCGTGTAATACGTGATGTAGGAGAAGGTGGCCGCGTTGATGGTTCCGCTCGACGGCAATCCGAGGAAGGTCGGCGTGTAATGACCGAGCGTGATGTCGGTCGGCAGCGGGTGGCGACTTGTCGGATTGACGGAACCGTCGGTATCCGAGCCACGCATGTCGTAGGCGATCAAACCGCAGTATTCATCGTTCGGATTCGGACACAAGTCGAGACGCGGTACGTATCCACCACTATGCGTACAAATATTGTTGTCGCTGTCGGCATTGGTCGATGTATTCGGTCCTGCAACGGCAGGCGAAGGAGCCTGACATGCCGCAACCGGGATATAGCCGGTGCCGGCACCGCTGTCGATCGGTCCACAGGAACGATTGACGCCGTCTTCGGTCGCCGCATCACCATAACTTGAGTTACAGGAGTCAGGGCTCCCCTGAGACAAGTCGCCAATCACACACACCTGACCATTCTTCATGCCGCCATCACAACGACCGACCACACCAGCGACTTCGCGCGCCGCACCACATGTGGCGGTCAAGAAGTCGGCGGCGGTAAAGCTACAGTCTGCCGAACTTGTACAGCCATAGTCGCGTCCGTTCACCTGAGTGACTTCGGTCGCGCCCGCACCCAAAACAAAGTCGGTTTCGCCGTCAAAGTCGCTGCGGCGGAAGAAACAGACATTACGTGAACCCGAGGCGCGACATGAACCCACAAGCGCCGTCGGACATTCCGGGCTATTCCCTTCGCTTCCCACGCTTCCGGTCGGAATCGTACAACGTGAACCGGCACGAGCACTTCCGGTCGCGCACTGGAAGGCGCCGTTATCAGCCGCCTGCTGACGTGTCTGGTTGGACGGCAAGCTTGAGCTGCTCGGAGGATTGAAGCGTGCATCCGCACTTTCCGGAGAACCTCCTACCACGGTCCAATCGCTACGCGGCACACACCCACGCAACATCGGCTTGAGTTCATTGTCAGATCCACGGAATGCCGCGGCCTTACATTCGTCTTCGGTCGTACATTGCACACCGCGAGCCGGACCACGGTTACATACTCGAATCGTGTCGAGATCGGCCGTGCTCATCAATGTCGAATCACAGACGCCATCGATCTGACACACCGGATCAACGGCACCGGTTGCCGCCGTACAACGAGTTCCCTTAAACGGACCTTGCAAACAAGCCTTATCACCACGCGAAACCGGCTCGTCACGGAACTGGTAGATGCGGTAAATGCGGGCGAACAAGTTGCTCAAGAAGGCCCACTTATCACGAGGATACGTGGCGTTCGTGTAATACGTCGTGATACCGGAGCGCAGGAAGGTCGGCGGATTGAGGCGCGAGAACCCTGCGAGCTCCTGACCCGTCTGGAACAACGGATCTTTTCCGGCCGGACGGGTGTTGATGGCGCTCGAGAACGGAGATGCCGCATCACCGTACACGGTACCGATATTCTGCTCGCGGAAACCGCCCTGGCTCCATACACGATCGGTGAAGGCCGCATCCTGACGCGAGCCCTTGCTTTGCACTTCGGCCAATTCGGTACAGGTGTTGGCAGCACCAACTTCCAAGTTCATGTAGATGTAGCGCTGGTCATTTCCGGCTGCACCCGCACAGGACGAAACCCAGAAGCCGACGAAACGCCACGGACCCTTCACTTCATTCGCGCGCACCGGCTCACCGGAAACGCGGCCCGTTTCGGTCAGTGACGCCTCGGACTGGAACATGGCGCGAATGGCAAAGTACGGCTTCGATGATTCACAACGAGCGGTAACTGCATTTCGACGAATGTCATTGAACTCGCGGACCACGTTGGTGTTTGCGCCACCCGGAGCAAAGATCCCGTCGAACTGGCGCTTGTCCTGCGTGTTCTTGTATCCCGTTTCCCAGAACTTGAAGTAGCAATCATCTTCCGTCGGTTCAATCGCCTCTTCCACAGCATCAGGACGCAAGCAGCGCATCTTGATGGCGTTTGAGATAGGCGTTCTGTCTGCTGCCAATACGAATTCACTCGCGCGGGTGAGATACGGATTGTAGTTACGTCCAAATTCATCACGGAACTGGCGCTCGGCCTGACGAATCGAATCAGCATTATTGTAATCAATCGGCGGCATGTTGTCGGCCCAAGCAGCCTGATATCCACAAGCAAGTAAACCGCCACCGTTTCCAGTTGCCGGATTCGCGCGAATAAAACCAATGAGGTTATCGCTCAAATATTTGGACCATTCAGCTGGCAGGTCCGGATTCGCACCAAGCTTTCGCACGAACTCCTTGTCATTGATACGGAAGAAGGTTTCGGTGTAGCCGTTACCAGCATCCACCAAACGCAACGCATTCGGATATGAATCACCAATACGCGCACCGGCATTGGTTGCATTGTAGGCGTTTCGACAGTCACCAGCCGTCGGATAGTGGTTGATGGGATGCGCTTCAACCAATGACGAGCTCATGTAGTCACATTCGTTCGGTGCGCAGCGGTTATCATCTTCTAACCACTGTGGGCCGTAATCCATGCGCGACATCTTACCCGCATACAGAGGAGCGCCTTGGTTCACATCAAACTGTAGTTCATAGTAGTCCAGATTTTGTGAACCAGCTCCACCCTGGAAATCCGATTGAAGACGCGGCGGATCAAACGATTGTCCGTCACGCATAAAGTTAATGAGCGTGCTGTGCGGCTGGCCAGAATCCGTGCCGTTACGGCGACCAGGTCTTCCGGGATCCGTGAGCTGATAGGTATCCAAGTTCGCAGGGAATACCGTATCCGTTGGCTGATAAAAACGACGAAGGGAATCGACCTTCATCTCGAATGACACAGGCTGCTTACTCGGCGAAACACAGTAATACTGACCGGAGTTCTGCGGCGGCAAATAACCGGAAGTCGGCTGATAGTGGAACGGATCCTTGTCGCCAAAGAGAATCGGGTTCGGGTTCCAGGTCAGACACGGCTGCGCGGAACGATCCTCACCCAAGATACGCGTCGTATCACGCTCCAAACACTGACCGAACACACCGCGAATCACTTCGAGTTTGCTCGCGGCAATACAGCGACCACCCTGTTCAGGAGCCCCACACAACTGTTCGGCATTTGCCGCACGCAAACCCTGGTCGATCAGCGCAGAGGCGCCGCCACTAGTCTGAAGCACGGCCGAAGGCAAACAGGACTGACCATTGCGCGGGCCGCCGAAACACACGCCCGTCGGAACCGCGGACGAGAACGGACTAAAGAATTTGGTGAGAGTCGGGATTTCGTAATCTGCGCGCTTGTACGAACAGACGCAGTCTTCTCCGTATTCACAGGTCTTCGCATTGAGATACCCGGCAATCTTCGCGACAGGAGCAGGCGGATTCTTTGAGAAATCCCATTCCGTGACATAGGCAGCCGAGAACGGAGCGTCTGCTTCCGGATTGGCGCGGCATTCAGGCGACGGGAAGGCGCGAGACAAAACGGCATCCGTACGCGGGTCCGCAAGACCGAACGTCGCAGCCAAGTTCTGGAAATTATAGGCGTCGGATTCGCGACGCACCGGCAAATAACAATTGAACGATACTTTCGGAGCCGAGCGCAAGGTGGCAGTCGCCCGATCCGTCTGGCGATAGTAGCCGACGATTCCCGAGCCTACGTGCTGACACAATTTCAAACCCGCATTTGCTCTACCAAGCGAAGAATCATCCAACACGATCGCATCATTCGGTGCAGGCGTGGTCACCAACGGATAAGTTCCGCCCGGTCCCGGATCGCCCGCCAACAAATTTACACGAATCTTGGCCACGGCAGCCAAACGATAGTCACGCGCATACTTATTCGTCGCATCGGGCACGGTCAAAGCGCCGTCTGCACCAACGCGTGTCATGGCTTGGTCGGGAATCTGGAAGCTGTTCGGAAGCGCGTAGCCGGCGTAATCCTTTTCGCCCAAACCAATGCGGCGGCTGGAGTAGGCGCTCACGTCGAAGTAGCGACCCTCCGCCATCACCGGTTCAATGCTCGGCTGCGAACGATCAACGTAATTTGAGCAGAAAATGTCATTTTCAGCCGTTCCTGCACGATCACACAAAGCCAAGTTCGTACACACATCCTTATATTGGCTGGTAGCAGGATCAAAGACGGTTTCAGCGCTGCGGCAACCGAGCCACTGCGCACAATCGCGATCCGTATTCACCTTCACCAAGACGTTCGCATCATTCCGAGGCACCACACAGCTCACGCGATAGGTCGTTCGTCCCCCATCTTCAGCCGGGAACACACAATCCGCGTCGCTATCACACGTTGCCGTGCCGACATAATCCACTTCACTCGCAGGACCAATACCCACGGGGCGCGTGACCTTTTTACCGATACAGCGACCGGCACAGTACGGGTTGGAGGGGTTGGCGGCACAATCAATCGGAGGAACAGCACGGTATCCATTGTCCTGGTAGGACAAATCCGTGGCCATCGCGCTGTAACGCAAGGTCGGATCATTCGTGTTGCGAAGAAGGATACAACCGGAACCCTGATCGACGTTTCCTGAACAGCTGGTCTTATCGAGCTTGCTGTTGTCGACGAAGAAATACGGCTTACCCGTGCGATACTGCGGATCGCTCGTGTCATTGGTGTCGCGGAACTCCGTACATTCGCCATGTTCCGGCTTACACAAGCCAACCCATCCTTCATACGGTTCGTCACCGCGCTTCGGAAGGCCGAAGAAGTTTCCGCCCTGCAAATTCTCCGGATAACACGGGATACTTGTCCCCTTTCGGAACCAACCGGAATACGTACCCTCGGCGAAATCCGGGCCACCGAGCAAGGTATACACATCCGGATCTTCCGCAAAATCAAAGGCGGACAAACTCAACCCATCCTTATATTCACACGCTTTTTCACCCGGATCCTTAAAGTAGTCCTTCGCGCCGAGATAACTGAATTCTTCACAGAACTCTTCTGACGGACGACACAATCCGGCCCCGTACTTGGTTACGTCATCCTTATAATACACGTTTTCATACGATTCGATGCTCGTGCGATCCATGCTATAGACCGGTTTTCCGAACGCACGACAGGACATGTTCTCAGCCTGACAGAGCTTGCTCTGGTCATAGATGAGATACAGCATGCGGTCAGCAGAACGCGTGGTAGTTGCCGCCGGGAAGAAGTCGGCTGCGGTCGGCGTTTCGGTCGCGGAGAAAATGCGGCGTGCGACCGGCGTTTCATCTTGCTGGACGAACGTCTGCGCTCCCGATGCTTCCGAGTTGCGCGTATCAACGAAGGCGCGACAACCAATGGCCTCATCGCGACACAAACGCGTGAACTGGGAAGCGGTCACCGTATTGCGGAAACGATCGGTATATTGCTTACAACCCAACATGGCCTGCGGTTCCGGAACGCCGGAGAAGGTCTGATCACACATGGCCGGCGTATTCCAGCTGTCGGTCACGACATAGCTCGTATCACGCACACGCTCGACACGAATCTCATCGATAAACGCGACCGGAGAAGCGCCGCCGGACAAGGTCCAAGACAAGGAAGAGGTGGACGCGCCGGCATATCCGTTGAAGAGGCCGAAGCTAAAGCGCTGCCAATCCCCTGACAAAGCCGCATCACCAACCGCGACCGGAGTTGAGCCCGGGTTCGAACCGTCACGCATCTGAAGTGCGAGACGACTGCCGACACCCGATGATTTGGCCCAGAACGAGACGCGATACAAGTCCGACGCCGACGTGCCGAATGACACAGCCGTCGTAAGTGCGGTGCCGCCCACCGGGGGCATACGCAATGACTGGTCGCCAACCAACAATGATTCCGGAGACGGCGTACCGGCCGTGAATGCTCCACGCCCTGCGCGGAAGTTTTCATTTACCGCGACGAACACGTTGCCCGCACCAGCGCCGGCGTATGCACGACAACCCGCCGCGGCTGGCGAACAGGTGCGACTTTCCGTCGGCAACGCATTGTAAGAACACTCCCCGGTGGCGGAATTGTAGGTACCGCCCGTCTTCGTACAATCATCCGTGCTCAAACGGCGACCGAGACGGAACGGCTTACAATCATTCGAAGAAAGAACCGTCTGAGAATAGTAGGTATAGAACACGTTACCCGCGCGATCGTAGAACTGGCGACAGTCTGCGTCCAAGCCCGTGCGCCACAGCGGCTCATTACAAGAAGCCGGATCCTTAAAGGCTCCATCCGGACCACGGCGAGCCACGATCTTCGGTCCCGAACCTTCGCCCGACTGACTGATCAAAGACCAGGTACGGAGCTGATACCCAGCGGATTCCGAACCCTCCCAGGTGAAATACGTCTGAGACAAGCTCGCGTCCGGTTTTTCACACAAACGGAGATAACTATAAGAGGATGTCTGCTCGCCGCCTTCGGCTGCGGCTTCAAGATTGGTCAACGTTTCACAACCGACCTCTTCCTGACGGCAAGAGCGAGCTGTAGACGGAATGAAGTACGCTTTTCCATCATCACCCGGATCGCTGAAGGTCGGCGTCGCATCCACGACCAGGTCAAAGGCGGACGGCTGCTTGCGATATTCCGCATATCCGACACATGCGGCCGGACACAAATCATTAGAGGATAAGATAGCCGGCACTTCCGGAGCACCCGTTCCGTCATTGTAACCCTGACAACCCGCATCGACCTGACGACAGCTCTTTGCAAATTTTCCACACACGGCAGGATCGGTTGCCGCGCCGGTACAGGCAAATTCATCGGGCGCAACCTTCATGTGCACGACCGGCAAGCTCATGTTCGAACCGTCGAGGAAATTGGTGGCGAATTGACCGTCTTCAAGCTGAACCGCATCCACAAGCGTGTTGCGACCTGACAAACGCACCTCGACACTCGAAGTCTCATTGGATGTGAGGAAGGAACATTCAAAGCGACGCCAATCAACGCCAAAGGTCGCCGTATCCCCCGCATCGCGGCCAAGAGCCGGGTCTGATGAAGATGCGATACACGCCGGACTCTTAAACAAGGTGTTGATAACGCCCGCCGCAATTACACCACCGGCAGAATTGAATTGACGCGTGCTGATGCGGAACACCGGATCTTCGCCCGAGGCACGAACGCGAACATAGGCGGACAAGGTAAGGACGCGGGCCGGACCCACAGGAACGGTCTGGAACAATTCGCTTCCGGAGACCACTTCAACGGAGCGACTCCCATTCGCGGCCGAGGCGCCGGCTACCGTCGGACCGGCCGGAACCGCCTGCCAATTCACGACACGGAAATCGGAGGTCTGTGCTTCAAACGACGGATTGCTCAAGATATTCAACGCGCTGCCGCCCACTTCGGCTGCAAGCAAGCGCGTACACCCTTCATCAGCAGCGGAACACGGCTCAAGCGTTCGATCGAAGTAGATCGTCGATGTTGCGGCCGTCACCCACACACCATCCCCTCGACGCACAGACGCGTATCCGAGACAACCAGCATTGTCTGATGAGCACTGACCGTAATCCAATGTGCTGCGCAGATACGAAACGGCTGCGCCGCCACGCGAAGTGAAATTGCGGCAAGAAGCTGCCTGAGCCGGACACTCATCGCCCTTGAAACGATAGACCGTCTTTTCGGCCACGCAGTATCCGTATCCGCCCACACATTCGCCCTTATCATTACGCTTCAAACACGTTTGAATATCGCGGCACTCTTCCGCACGCTGACCCAAGCGCTCGGAAATGAGCTGGTCACCGTAGCCGGTCAAACGACACTGCTGCGGGAATGAGGTAAGCACCCAGTTCGGGTCAATCAACTTACACCAAGGATGCTCGTCATCGCGCTGGCCCGCCGGATTACAATTCGTAAAGTTATCCATCACCTCGCGCAACGTCGCACAACCCGTCGCACTTGCGCAGCGAGCGATGTTCGCATCCGAGTTGGCGGCAAACTCGAACCCAACCGGCAAAATACGCATCAAGCGTAACTTACGCAGGTTGCCCGCACAGAATCCGTACGTGTAACACTGCGGATCCTGGTTCTGACGCACGAGCTGATCCGGATAGAGTTTCCAATCCCCTTTCAACAATCCGGCTGAAATGGATTTCGCAATCGTACAACTCCCACCGTCACAGGCATTCCCGGTAATCGCCTGGGCCATCTGCTGGTCCATCGAACAATTCCAGGTGCCGCGCACGTCCGGACACGCAATCAATTCGGAAACGATTTCGACATTGCTCTGGCGAATCAAATTAACATCTTTCAACGACAGGTTTGCGCGACGTGCGTCGGCACGGCTACGAGACGGGAGCGCATCCGGATCAGCCGAAGAAATCTGTGTCTGCTGCTCAAGGTCGCTGAAATCGAAGGCGCCGATCAACCCCTTTTCCATGATGCGTCCCATCAATTTTGATCCAAGCGTGTTGATGAACATCGAAGCCGTGTAGGTCACGAGCTGGATCGGGCCCTGTTCGGCAGCGGAACCGAGAATCGCGTTACGACGCGCGCCTTCGTCGGTGGCCGGACCTTCGATCAATTGTTGCTTTGTAGATTCGGATACCAATGATGCCGGCGTTCGCACATTTCCCGAAACGATATCGGTTACGTTTTTGAATGCGCCCGTTTCATCACGTTCTTCCGCCGCTTTCTTGGTGTCGAGACCAACCTTGCCCACACTGCGACCAAAAATCTGGAGCGTTGCGCCGAGTTCGTTGCCGCTTGGATTAAAGTTCGCGTTGATATTACGCAAAAGATCCTGAGAGCTCAGGGTTGTAAAAAATTGATCGTAATTGCGGACTACTTGCTGGAAATCACATGACGGTCGCGGACGACTGAAAGCGCCGGGCGAACTAGGCACAAGTCCTCCGAGCGAAACCTGGATATTCAACAGGTTGCGCGGATCAGGCGGAGAACAGAGATCAAATCCGAGGCTGCTCTCAAAAAATTCATCGGACAATGAACCGATGGCCGATCCAAGCGCATCTTCACCCACCTGCGCAAAATAATCGCCCGGTGATTTTGCGGAAGTGAGCGGACCCTGACCTTTTCCTCCCGTCGCCACATAGTTCGCCGCGTCGTAGGCAAGCTGCCCCAAGAATGTCTGTGCCGCGTTCACCAACGCCACCGTACCTGCACGCACGAGCTGGGTGAGAATCTGATCGAGCACACGCATGATGTCGTCCGGCACGTTGCCGACGATCGTCACCTGGGCGCGAGCCGCGAGCGGCGTCAGTAAAGGGACACCGACCGTCCCAAAACCTGCCAGCAGGGTGAGGGCGATTGCGGCGATCTTGCGCCGAAAGGAGCGTGGGTGGGACATACCTTATGGTTGTGGGTTGTTTGCAGTTGGGTTTTTCAAACCTTCACGGATTTGGAGCACTTGCGCATAGGTCGCACGGTACACCTGCATGATGCCAGGCTCATTCAAGCCAGCGAGCGTATCAGCCGTGACCAAGCCGCTGTTTAGCAGCAGGGTGCGCGCCTGAGTGGCATTGATCGTCCCCGGATCCGGAGCCGTCCGAATGAACGCTTCGGCCGACGTATTGGAAACATCGGCCTGTCCGGGTTCGCTGATGCGGCGTACCGCCGTCACATCAAGCAGGCTCGCATTGCTTGATGTGGAATACAGCGACGGCTGCAAATCCGCATTCGCGATGCCGGAACAATTTTGTCCCTTCGGACAATTCGGGTCAGTCCCCTGCGCGATTTCGATCGCATCAGGAATTCCATCCGAATCCGTGTCTGACAAGTACGGCGACGTGCGATACAGATTCAACTCCGCGTAATCGCTCAAGCCGTCACGATCCGTGTCCTTGGATTTTGAAGCTTCCGCTTCGCGCGCGGCGCTCGACGCTTTTCCAAACGTGTCGCGCGCGGCCACCAAGGTCGAATTCGGAACAAGAAACGGCGAGCTGATATTCGACTTGAGATAAAACACCGACAAGATGATGGTTGCGATCCCGCACCCGCCCAGGATGGTCGCCGAAAAACGCGTCTCCGACGGTAGCTCGCGCCACCAAGCTCTGGCACGGTCAATGGGACCGAACGTCATGGGCGCATTGTACCACACGGCTATCTATCTTGTAACAAAGATCAAGTATCCACACCTAGCCAAGTTTTGCTATACTCCCGACATGCGTTTTTCGTTCTCCCAAGCATTGTCAGATTCAACCCCGGAAGAGTGGTCCATGCCCGCCGGGGAAGGCCAGCTTGCTGTGGACGTGTTCCGACGCGATGGTCAGCTCGTTATCCGCTCGACTATGGCCGGCGTAAAACCTGAAGATGTTGATGTAGCGGTCAATGGAGACCTGCTCACCATCCGTGGAACACGCCAACACACCGAAGAAGTCACGGAAGACGACTGGTTTCATCGCGAATGCTACTGGGGATCCTTTAGTCGCTCGGTTGTTTTGCCCGTCGATGTCTATGCCGAGCAAGCCGATGCGAGCTTGCGCGACGGCATCCTTGAAATCCGTATTCCGATCCGAGGGATGGAAAGACAAATCAAAGTAAAGTAGATTGCTCACTATGGAACAGACGCCCCCAACCCAATCCCGTAAACAGATCCTTGCCTGGGTGGGACTTGGGCTCGCTTTTGGCCTGATTCTCGTCACCGGAGCCGCTGCGGCCGCCTATGGACTGGAAACAGCCTATCAAAACCGCATATATCCTGGTGTTAGTGTCGGAGGCTTGCGGTTAGACGGCATGACGCGTGAAGCGGCACGCGTCGCACTTACCGCCAAAATTGACCGCGTACTCGAACCGGGCTTTCGTTTCCGTTTTGGGGAAGCCGACTTTACGCTGCCCCGAACCACGGTATCACTTGAAGATCCGGATGTTTCCCAGGATTTGGTGCGTTATGACGTAGATGCAGCCATCTCGACGGCGTATCAAACCGGCCGAGGACGTGGAATCACCTCAGACTCGCTTACCCGACTCGGGTTATTGATCCGTCGCACGGACTTGCCATTAAACGCTGACTTTAATCGCCGCTTGGCTGAGCGCTTGCTGCAAAGCGAGGTGGAGGAACGCTCTTCCCTTCCGAGTAATGCGCGATTGCAAATCACGTACATCACCTCAACGGGCGCGATCGTAAGCGAAATCATTCAGGAGCAGACGGGCCTCACGGGAGACACGGAAAGTGCTCTACGCACCCTCGAAGCACAGATCAAGCGCCTGAGCTTTCAGCCGATTATCATTCAAAGCGCGACCATTATTCCGCGCATCACCTCAGCGACATTACGCAACCTAAAGGACCAGGTACCGAGCTTTTTATCCCATGCAAAAAGAACCTTTCTGTATCTTGGGAAGCGACACGAAGCCGCTACCAGCACGCTGGCAGGATGGGTGCAGGCAAGCACGACTTCGGATGGCGCGGTATTGAGCTTTGATCCGGATGCCGTTGCGGAAGGCTTGTCCGTGTTTGTGAAGGATTACCTCGTTGAACCGAAGGACGGAACGCTCGCACTTGATGACGAGCTCAATTTCAAAACATTTGAAGCCCCGGCAGAAGGCATTGTTGTTGATGGGCGTCAGTCGGCTGCGGACTTGCTGCTGGCGATGGAACGAGGCGCGCCGACATCCAGCATCAGCCTGATGCGCATCACGCCAAAAATCACCGGCGAAGATGCGGAGCGCTTGGGTATTACGGAATTACTTGGCATTGGTCGCTCAAACTACTCCGGCTCCCCCACCAATCGTCGCAAAAATATCGCCCTTGGACGTAAAAAAATGAACGGCATCCTGATTCCGCCGGGTGGCGAATTCTCACAATTGAAAGTCTTGGGTGAAATTGATGCAGCGAATGGCTGGTATCCGGAACTCGTTATCAAAGGGAATAAAACCACGCCAGAATACGGCGGCGGGCTATGCCAAGTCGGAACGACAAGCTTCCGTGCTGCGTTAGCTGCCGGTTTACCGATCGTTGAGCGCCGCAATCATAGCTATCGCGTTCGCTATTATGAGCCCGCCGGTACGGATGCCACGATCTACGATCCTGCGCCTGATTTTCGCTTTAAGAACGATACGCCGGGACATATTCTGATCACGTCGCAAGCCCAAGGAGACAATCTCGTCTTTCTGATTTGGGGAACGAAAGACGGTCGTCAGATTACTCAAACCACGCCGCGCGTATACAACATCGTGGCACCTCCGCCGAAGCAAGTGATTCTCACAACCGACTTGCCGCCGGGACAAGTGAAGTGCACCGAGTCAGCTCATGCGGGTGCCACCGCGAGCTTTGACTACACCGTTGTGTATGCCGATGGCACAGAGAAGAAGGAAACATTCGTAAGCCAGTATCGCCCTTGGGGTGCGGTCTGTTTGCAGGGCGCGACACCGGAGGAGGTCGCCCTAGCGGCCCAGCCCAAAATCGACGAGACAGGCATCAATAATCCGAACTAGCACAAATTCTATCCCTCATCCCCGCGAAAGCGGGGATTTTCGTTTCGCCTGCAGCGGGGCTCCCGGTATGTACACCGACAGGTCTTCCCATTCTTTATTTTGTTTTTCAATCAACTCGATCTTCCATTTTCTATTCCATTTTTTCAATTGTTTTTCTCGACGTATTGCTTCCATCGGTCGCTCGAACATTTCCATATAAACGAGCATTCTTAAGCCATATCGATCAGCGAAATGACTCCCATCTGGGAGCGCATGATGCCTGAGTCTATTTTCTAAGCATCTCGTTACGCCAATATACAACATTCCCTTTGGCCGGTTAGCGAGAATATAAACATGCCATGGATTCATGTCTTAACCACGTTCCACAACCCCCAGCCAAAAGCAAGCTAGAATAGCCGTAAATCCCCGCTTTCGCGGGGATGAAGCATCAAATATCAATAAACTTGACAAATGGGTGTTTTTGTGCTAAAGTAACAGCGAGTGCGTCGAAAAGTCGCCAAAAGGCGATCTTTTTTACCGCCAATATTAGCCAAGCAAAAGCCCACTTTTGGCCTACTTGACGTCTCCGTCGAGGATTGCTAAGGTGCGACGACCGACGAGCCCTTTAGCAATCCGCGTCCACGACAAGCATGGAATGTTTATTTAGGGTGCCGCAGGTCTTCGGACTCGCTCTCCCCTAGCAAAACATTTCTTGGATGCGGATTGCTTAAGCGTTTGTCAACATCAAAAACTCCCGACTTTAAATCGGGAGTTTTTGTTTAGTCTCATGTGTTCTCAATCTGATTCTTGATTCGCGCCGCTTCGGCCTCTTGCGTCATCTCATCAGAAAGCTCGGCAAGACGCTTAAATTCAGGATTTGTCATCATGAACTGTCGCATCTTGGCCGCCTTCCCTAAAATGCTGAGCATAGGAATCTTCATCTCCTGTGCCGACTTTAAACGTTCCGATGGATTTTTACCTGACATTAACTTCTGAATCAACGGATCTTTTCCGTAAGAAGACTGGAGCTCTTCTTCACTCATCCCGGTAATGCCCAAAGCCTCTTCAAGCTTCGCCTGAGCTTCGCTAGCGAGCTGGATGTAGTCTTTACGCTCTTTTAACTCAACCGTTTTCCCCGGACTCACCTGTTCTACGCTCGGTATGGATTCACTCATATGCGAGACATGATAGTTGAGCGTGCTCATGAATACAACCTCCCACCTCATTCCCTATCTGACAAATATTTTTCCGCATCGAGAGCTGCCATACATCCGGAACCTGCAGCCGTGATCGCTTGGCGATAGCGCGCATCTTGCACATCTCCACAAGCAAAAAGTCCTGCGACATTGGTGAGCGATGAACCCGGAACCGTTGCTACATATCCCTTCTCATCCAAATCAACGAGACCTTTCACCAATGAGACATTCGGCTCGTGACCGATGGCGGCAAACACACCATCCATCGGCAATTCTTTGGTTGAACCGTCCGTCACATTCTTGATGATGACGCCTTCGACTTTTTCGGCACCGAGAATATCCGCAACTTCAGAATTAAATAGAATTTCGATTTTCGGATTGGCCTTCACACGTTCCTGCATGATTTTTGATGCACGGAGCGAGTCGCGGCGATGTACGATCGTTACCTTGTCCGCGAAACGCGTGAGGAAAGAGGCTTCTTCCATGGCACTATCTCCCCCGCCGACCACGATCACGTTTTTGTTGCGGAAGAAAAAGCCATCGCAAGTCGCACAGGCGGAAACACCATGTCCATACAAGCGCTTTTCAGAATCCAAACCCAAGCGCTTGGCCGTTGCGCCGGTGGAAAGGATGACGGTTTTTGATTGATAGGTCTGGCCATTGGCTTTGACTTCGAATCCGCCGGGAATCTGGGTAAGCGATTCAACCATCGCAGAAATGATTTCGGTTCCGAAGCGCTTGGCTTGTTCACGAAACACTTGCATGAGCTCGGGGCCCTGGATGCCATGCACAAAACCAGGAAAGTTTTCGACTTCCGTGGTTGTCATGAGCTGACCGCCCGGTTCATGACCTTCGAATAGGATCGGTTTCAGATCTGCGCGAGCAGCATAAATCGCTGCCGTCCATCCGGCAGGACCTGATCCGATGATTAAAACGTCGCGCATAGGCGCTTAGGCGAGAAACGGAGCCAACTTTTCCATGAGCGCAGCTTTCGGCATGCTGCCGACGATCTTTGCAGCCACTTCGCCATTCTTAAACACCACAATAGTCGGAATCGACATGATGCTGTACTTGATGGCCGTTGCTTGGCTGTCGTCCACGTTCATTTTGCCGATTTTCATCTTGCTGGCATCAACTTCGCCGGCAACTTCTTCGACAATCGGCGCCATGATCTTGCACGGCGGGCACCATTCGGCCCAAAAATCCACGGCAACCGGAATATCGCTCTTCAATACGTCACTTTCAAAATTTGATTCGGTAAATGTATGTTCCATAGCGTAGGAATGGTAAAACTCGAACCTGAGTTTGTCTAACGGAACGATTCCACCTTACGCGTCTTGGATTCTTCCGTGAAGGCGTCGAGGCGATCACCAACCATGAGCTTGATTTTGCCCTTGTATGACAAACCACCTTCGGTACCAGCGCCAAGTTCTTTGACGGCCGATTTACCACTCTGAAGGGTTTCGATTTCACCGTCACCCATAAGCTGTTCACCGCGCCATACGCGAACACGCGCACCCGTGACCAGCTTTCCGGTTTTGACGCGCATACCCACAACCATGCGTCCGGTTTCCGTACGGAAGATGGCGGCGACCTCGGCAGAGCCAAGCTCGGTCACGATCACTTCTTGCGGAAGCAACGCATTCAAACGCGCGACCACATCGTCGAACAAGTCGTAAATAATTTTGTAGGATTTCACTTCAACGCCCTTATCGCGCGCGCCAACGGCAATCGCCGGAGGCGTCATCACGCTAAATCCGTACACAACCGACGGCTTGGAGTTGGCCGCACGCTCAATGTCACCTTCAGTGACATTGCCCAACCCCTTTTGGATGACATCAACACCGACCAATTCGTGCTTGATCTTTTCCAACATGCCGAGAATAGCTTCAAGCGAACCGAGCACGTCGGTCTTGAGCACCACATTCAACATGATTTTCTTCTGCGTATCATCGCCTTCGGTCGGCACATTCTTCGTGGCAGACAAACCTTCCACGACCTGGCGCTTCGCCGTCTTGGACTTGGTTTGTTCAAGCGCCTTCGGATCAGCCGGGACTTCGAGCACGTCTCCAACAGCCGGAGCAACCTTAAAGCCGAGAATTTTGACTGGCGTACCTGGCAAAGCCGCATCAACCGGCTTTCCGTTCCAATCGCGCATCATGCGCACGCGGCCATAGGCCTGGCCGCTAATGCCGAGCCAGTCATTGCGCTTCAATGTGCCGTTTTGAATGACGGCCGTAGCAACCGGGCCTTCACCCTTGTCCACGTGTGATTCAATGATGGTGCCGGCAGCCAAACTATCCGGGTTAGCCATGATGTTTTCCTTTTCCACTTCGGCGACGAGCAAAATCAAATCAAGCAATTCATCGATGCCCTGACCGGTTTTGGCCGAGATGCGAGCCATCGGAATTTTTCCACCCCATTCTTCAACCGTGACATTCGCTTCCGCCAACTGACCCATCACACGGTTTGGATCTGCATCAGCCTTATCAATCTTGTTTAACGCAACCACAAACGGAAGCTTGGCAGCCATGATGATGTTGATCGCTTCCTTGGTCTGGGGCTGCACACCGTCGTCGGCAGCAACGACAAGAATCGCGATGTCCGCGACCTTCGCACCACGCGAACGCATAACGGTGAAGGCTTCGTGACCCGGCGTGTCGATGAAGGTAATTTTCTTCCCCTTCTTCTCAACCTGATACGCACCGATGTGCTGCGTGATACCTCCGGACTCGCCTTCCATCACGTGCGTGGCACGAATGGCGTCGAGCGTGCGCGTCTTGCCGTGGTCCACATGACCCATGACAACCACGACCGGCGCGCGCTCCTTCAGATCGCCGCTGGCTTGCGATGTAATAATTTGTTTCAAACGACCTTCGGACTCAACGGTTTTTTCCAATTCCTTTTCATCGGCAGATTCCGGAGTCACTTGGAAGCCGAGCTCGTCGGCAATAATGCTCGCCGTCGTGTAGTCGATGCGCTCATTTTGCGAAGCGAGAATACCGGCCTTCATCAATTGCTGGATGACGCGCGTTACCGGGAGCTCCATCTTACCGGCGAAGTCACGGACGGAAATAACGGACGGCAATTTGATGTCCGTTTTCGGCGCACCCGGTGCGCGCTCCCCTACGGCCGACTGTTTTACGAGCTGATCGCGCAAACGCTCACGACGCGCATTCTCCAACCACTTCTTATAGATCTGGTCGGCGATACGGTCGTCGATCTTGATGGCACGAGCGCCAACGTCAAAACCAAGCTCCGGAAGCTTTGCCAAGAGCTGCTGAGGCGTTACGCGCAAACGGCGGGCCAATTCAGTTACGTTCATGGGTGCGAGTTTAGGCTTGATTAAGCGGAAAGTCAAGGTTAGAGTGCTCTCTATGGACGGTATTCTGCTTATAGATAAGCCCGCCGGCTGGACCTCGCATGACGTGGTCGCCAAGTTACGCGGTATTTTGAAGATTCGGGCTATTGGCCATGCCGGAACCCTGGATCCCTTTGCGACCGGGCTTTTAGTGCTGGGCGTGGGGAAAGGGACGAAATCGCTCACGGCATTGGTTGGCGTTGATAAGGAATATGAGGCTGTGATTCGGCTTGGCGCGACGTCTGATACCTTCGACAAAGAGGGCGTCGTGTCACCAACGGTAGGGACAATTCATGAATTGTCCCTACCGCAAATCGAAACGGCCTTAGACAAATTCCGCGGCGGGTATGAGCAGCTCGCTCCCCTGCATTCGGCAAAGAAAATCGGTGGCAAAAAATTGTATGACTTGGCGCGCGCCGGAAAAGCCACGGAAGACATGCGTCCGAAAAAACAGGTGAAGATCGACGAGCTCACGGTTTTAAATTACGCCTGGCCTAATCTCTCGTTGCGTGTGAAATGTGGCAGCGGAACATACATCCGTTCTTTGGCTGATGATATCGGTCGCGAGCTTGGCGTGGGCGGCTATTGTGAGCAGCTCCGTCGCACCAAAGTTGGCGACTTTGATGTGAAGGATGCGCTCCCCATGGAAGGTTTGACGCAAAGCTCGGCCCTTGGTAGCCTCAAGACGCAATAAACTCACTCATTCCTCCGGAAGTTCAGGTACTTGAAACGCTGGAAAAATTTATGAACGATGCCATCTTATTTGGCGTTCTCGCCCTCGTATTAGGTACGGCTGCCGGCCTCGGTATCGGCTACGCCATTCGTGAAATGGCGCATCGTAAGCGCCTCGCCGGAGCACAGGATAAGATCGCGGAGGCGGAACGCATTGCCGCCGAACGCATGAAGGACTTGGAGCGCCGCGAAAGCGAAGCGCTGACCAAGGCCAAGGAAAAAGCCATCAAGATTTTGGAAGAAGCACGCCTCGAAGAGAAGCGCGCCCTTGAAGATGTAAAGACGCAGCAAACCGCGTTGCTTGAGCGCGAGCAAGCCGTCAGCAACAAGCTCATCGAGCTCGACAAAACCAAGCAGGAAGTCGATCTCGCCAAGGCAAAAGCCGAGGAGGCGCACAAGCACGTTGAAGACATGAAATTGCAGGCGCTCGCCAAATTGGAGGAAGTCGCCTCGCTGAATCGTGACGAAGCTCTTGAGCGTTTGTATGCGCAGGTTGAAGAGCATCATCAGGAATCGTTGATGTCGCGCTTGCGCAAATTGGATGACATGGGTGCCGATGAAATCGATTTGAAGGTGAAGAGCATTCTCGCCACTGCCATTCAGAAACAGGCGTCTTCGCATGTGTGTGAAACGACTACAACGTATGTGGAATTGCCGACGGAGGAAATGAAGGGTCGCATCATTGGTCGAGAAGGTCGTAACATCAAGGCCATTGAATTGCTCACGGGCTGCGAACTCATCATCGATGAGACGCCGAATGTCGTGACGATTTCGGGCTTCTCCCCTATTCGCCGCCAGGTCACAAAGCGCGCCTTGGAAAAATTGATCGCCGATGGTCGTATTCATCCGGGTCGCGTGGAAGAGTTTGTGGATGAAGCGAAGAAAGAATTGCAAATCGACATTAAGAAAGCCGGTGAAGATGCTTTGTACGAACTCGGCATTTCCATGGCCGGCATTGATCCGAAGCTTGTGCAGATTCTCGGCCGCTTGAAGTTCCGCACCAGCTACGGCCAGAACGCGCTTTTGCACTCGATGGAAGTGGCACGTCTCTCAGCCTTGCTTGGTGAAGAATTGGGCGCTGACATCATGGTGTGTAAGAAGGGCGGCTTGTTCCATGACATCGGCAAGGCTGTCGATCACGACATGCAGGGCGGTCATCCGGAAATCGGCTACAAGATCATGCAGAAGTTCGGTTTCCCGGAAGAGATCTGCTATCAGTCTATCGGACATCATGAGGACAAACCGAAGACGCTTGAAGCCATTATCGTCAAAGCAGCTGACGCCATCTCGGGCGCTCGTCCCGGTGCACGCAAAGACTCGCTTGAGTTCTATGTAAAGCGTTTGCAGGACTTGGAAAACACGGCCAAGCAATTTCCGGGCGTGGATAAAGTGTATGCCATTCAGGCCGGCCGCGAATTGCGTGTGTTCGTGAATCCGAAGGAGATCAATGATTGGCAGGCGGCCAAACTCGCACGCAGCATTGCGGACAAGATCGCCAATGAAATGAAGTTCCCCGGCGAAGTGCGCGTGACACTGATTCGCGAAAGCCGCGTGATCGAATACGCGAAATAAGAAAACAAAACACCGCCGCAAGGCGGTGTTTTTGACGCCTCAACTCGTCAACCGTACAGTTTGCTAGGAGGAGCTAATGCCCGACGAGACGGAACCGAAGCCGCGTCCCCCGCTCATGGTCGAAGTCCCGACACTTCTGCGCCGCCTCCATCCGGAGCGCGCGGCAGAAGCCGATCGCGAGCAGGCCAAGATCACCGGCCAGCCAACGCGCCCCGAGAATCCCTTCATCGGCAGCATCCAACGCGCCGTGCGGGAGCGTCGCGATCCCTAGCCCGCCACCCTGGCGGTTTTTTCATAAAAAAAATAGCCCTTTCATTGACTAACGCCTGTAAAAGATGCAGGGTGTTTATGGCGTTTTTATCGCCAGCTTAGCCCTTGGACTAAACTCCTCAACCCTGGAGAACCCAAGTGAGCACTCCGATTCTGGAAAGAGAAGCCCTTCGTCTCATCGAGGATGAAATGAAGGAAGACGATCAGGTGCAGCAGCTGCGCGAAGATCCGCGCTTGCGCGACCACCTCCGCCCCTTCGCGAAGCTGCGCGACGACCCCTATCGACCGCCTCAGCGGTCCCTCTATCCTTGATCCGCCCCGCGGGTCTATTTTTTTGCTTAAATCCAATACCCCTTGACGGCCATTTGCCAACCTTAGCGAAAAATGATAACGTCCCTCCATCACTCATTAGTGTTTCTCTCCAACCTATGAACAAGGCGGAACTCATCAACCATCTCTCAGAGAAGGTCGGCGTCACAAAGAAGCAGGCCGAAGACATGGTCGAAGCGTTTGTGGACGTTGTCACCAACACCCTGAAAGCCGGTGGTGAAGTAAATATCGCTGGTTTCGGTGCTTTCATGGCCAAGACCCGCGCCGCTCGTATGGGCGTTAACCCGCAGAATCCGACCGAGAAGATTCAGATCGGTGCCGTCACCGTTCCGAAGTTCAAGGCTGGTAAGGGTTTGAAGGACGCCCTCAAGCACTCAGGTGCCAGCGCCGCCGCTCCGGCCGCCGCTGCCCCGTCCGCCCCCGCTGCAATGTAAGCCAAACAAAAACTCCCACCGATCGGTGGGAGTTTTTTGTTACATCGTGCCTTCAATTTTCTCTACCACATCAGCGATTTTCACAAGCTGAGCCTCCCCTTCTTTGCGTGACTTCCATTCAACCGAGTCTTCTTTCAAGGTCTTTTCGGAAACGATCAGGCGCAAGGGCAAACCGATCAAGTCTGCATCAGCAAACTTCTCACCCGGAGAAGCGTCGCGATCATCCCACAACACTTCCACACCCGCGGCCGCTAAACCGTTATAGAGCTCCAGAGTCACCGTGTTGATGCGTGATTGAACTGCTTCATCCTTTGAACGCAGGGAAACGAGGTGGACGTGGAACGGTGCGACCGACATCGGCCACACAATCCCCTTATCATCGTGATGCGTTTCAACAATCGCTCCAACAAGACGAGATGTTCCAATGCCATAGCAACCCATCAACACGCGCTGCTTCTCCCCTTTTTCATTCGCAATATCAAACTTGAATGCGTCGGTATATTTCGTCCCGAGGTCAAAGATGTTTCCGACTTCGACGCCCTTCATTTGCGCAAGTGAATGAGCGCACTTCGGGCATGTATCTCCGACTTTATAGGTTGCCACTTCGCTGTTTTGACCGAATTCGCAATTCTCACACGCGATAAGCATATCTTCACCCGCATCCGTCAGCGCTTGAAACTCATGAGAGATATTCTCGGTGAAAATCCCACCGCTGGCCTGGACGACCTTTACCTTCAAGCCACAGCGCTCATAGACCTTCACATACGCGTCGAGAACCTTCTCGTAAAAAGAAGTTAGGCTCTCCTGCGTCGCATGAAAGCTATACATGTCCTTCATGCGAAACTCGCGACCACGCAACACGCCGGACTTTGCGCGAAGCTCGTCACGGAATTTGGTATTAATTTGATACGTAGCAAAGGGCAACTCTTTGTAGGACTCGATAAGTTTTTGCGCGAGCGGCGTCACCACTTCTTCGTGCGTGCAGCCAAGGGCATATTCCTTCCCCGTTTGGGATTCAAGCTTGAACAGCACATCGACCCCCTCCCAGCGGTCGGTAGTCTCCCAGTACTCCTTAGGCTGAAGAGACGGCATGAAAATCTCCTGAGCGCCCAGCTCATCCATCTCCTCGCGGACGATTTGCTCCACCTTGCGGAGGGTACGCAAACCAAGCGGAAGCCAGGTGTACACGCCGGCCATTTCCTGGTCGACAAAGCGTCCCTGGGTCAAATACTTGGCATTTGTAGAATCCGCGTCGTGAGGCGCGTTTTTGGAGGTCTTGGTGAAGAGTCGCGATTGGCGCATAGTCGGCCGCTACGATAGCGGGAAAAAGAAAATCCGCCAAATGGCGGAGTCAGAGCTTCTTGCTACGAGGTTTCTCGTCATCCGGCTCCTCGGGGGGATAGAACGGCGGCCGCACATCCGAGTGTCCCTGATGCCAGTCCAGCACCGCTCGCTTGTGGATGTAGCAAAGCTGGTCTTCGACCGGCGGCGACGAGCGCGTGATGGACTTGGCCTTCTTCGGCCTTGCCTCTTCGACGAGCACCTCCGGATTCTCCGGAATCTCGCGCTCTTCCGACTGCGTGGACTCCTTCGCCTTCTTCTCCTCCTTCTCCGGCTTGGGCGGCTTGTAGCCGGGCCGGTTGCGGATGGAGAGAAGTGTCCCGCACCAACGGCACTTGGCCGGCGGCGGTTCGGGGTGTTGGCGTGAGCTACCGGCCGGTGTGACACCGTCGATCGCTTCCGCAAGGCTGAAGCCCTGCGCACCGGGCGTAAGCGCACCTCTGCTCGCTTTGGGCATGCAACCTCCGTCTTGAATTGTATTCTTTTCTTACAACAAAACTCCCCTTTTTTCAAGGGGAGTCCTATATGGTGCGCCCCAGACGATTCGAACGTCTGACCTCTCCCTTCGGAGGGGAGCGCTCTATCCAGCTGAGCTAGGGGCGCGAAACGGTCGGATCGTAGCCCAGACAACCTCGTTTGACAATCGGATAGGAACAGAGTAGATTCTTGCAACGTTGGCCTTTTCGCAGCGGTAGCTCAGCTGGTAGAGCAGGGGCCTCTTAAGCCCAAGGTCCTGGGTTCGACCCCCAGCCGCTGCACCAAGATAAAAACTCCCGAAAGGGAGTTTTTATGTTATTCGAAGATGATGTTGATCTCTTTGTCCAATGCAAAACTCGCAATCACTTCGCGCGGCAACACTTCCGGCGCCTGATTCGGCGTTTCATTTTCCAGCTGAATCTCGCGCTGCACTTGAAGCGTTGATGTGCTGCGGATAAACACCAAATCATCGCGAAGACCGGCAAAATAAAAACCCTCGCGCTTCAACTCACGCCCTTCGATCAACGAAAGTTGCGCGCCATCCTGCGTACGAATTTCATGCGTCACCAACATCGAACCATTTACCACTCCGGAAAAAGATAACACGTGTCCAAGCGGATCACCGGAGGCAGCCTGATCATCCCCTTCGGCTAAATCACGATAGGTTGTGCGATGAATACGCAGCTCTTGCGAATGCGCTTCTACTGTATCTACTCGCTCCTTTGCAGGCAGACGAATGGCGGCCCCAAGCACGCTCCCAATCAGGAGACAGAGAACAGCGATGGCGACGCGCGGCAACATATGGCCGAGCGTAGCACATGAACAAAAAAGGACGCCACGTGGCGTCCTTTTCTATTTATTCATTCTTACTTCGCGGCCTTACGAGCGGCGGCAAACACTTCTTGCGCGGCCTTCACGGCCTTCTGAAAGGCTTCCATGGCGGCCTTGTGTCCGGCTTGGCGGGCATCACGAGCCTTGGTCATATTCTCCTTATGGACCTTCTTAGCGGCTTCAATCGAGGAGAGGTATGTAGCGCGAGCAGCCTTCACCTTGGCACGAAACGCTTCGTTCGCAGCCTTGCGTTCTTCCTCCGTCCCATTGCAACGCGTCTTCCATTCAGCCTCAGCGGCGCTCACGGCGTCCTGACGGACCTTGATGGCGGCATCAACCGCAGCGCGACGCGTCTTAAGTGAAGCGTCGTGGGCGGCACGGAAGTCGGCTTCGACTTTGTCGATGGAAGCACGGCGCGTCTTCAATGCGGCATCGATCGCTGCACGATAGGTCGAAACCGCAGCCTTCATCGCTTCGGAGGCACCACGCTCATCGATTTTCGTATCCTGCTTCGCGCGATGATCAATCATCTTTGCATCACGCTCATCACGATTGGAACGGAAACGGGCATCCGCATCAGACCAGCGCTTGGAAATATGCGCATCATCATCGGCGCGCATCTTCCCCAGCTTCTCGGCTTCCTTCACTTGGCCTTGCGACCACTTCACCTCCCAACGGGCGGTATTATTAGCGCACACGTCCGCACCGGTATTTGAGGGTTCCTGGGCCGCGGCAGCCATCGGGCTCACAAGGCTGAGCACCATGGAAATACCCACAGCGGAAGAGATTATTTTCTTCATATATAGCGAAAAAGATGAATAGTTAGGTGATACGTACGGACAATGATACCAGCTCGCCTGTCCCCTGTTACATCTTCTCAACCGCAATACGGAATGGGGTTCCGCCGACCTCCACGTCACTAATCGTGATCGCGGTTTCTTCTTCAGGTAGTTCAAACACCAGATCAGTCGCCTTCAAATCACGCATGACTTCGGCACGCTTCTCATCCAACGCTTCTCGTAGATCTCCGCTAAAGGCGGACAACATCAGACGAATTTTGTCGCCCGGTTCCAAGTGCGCTTCTTTACGCAAAACCATGACCGTACGCACAAACTCGCGACGCAAACCCTTGCGACGAAGCTCCGGCGTGATAACGGTATCGAGCTCAAGCGTCCATGCCTCGGTCAAGCCGGATTGATGTTCGAACCGCACGGCTTCGACGTTCAATTCTTCCGCCAACAAGTTCGCAAGATCATTCTGACGGGACCAACGAGAGGCCTCTTCCGCATCCTTCATGCGGATGATGGCCGCAGCCAATGCCTGACGCACCGGAAGTTTCGCGGCCGCACGCAATTCATGCGCGCGCGAAGCGGCTTCGCGCAACCACTTCATATCGGCGAGCAAGCGCGTATCAATGAGACGCGAATCAGCCTTCGCCCATTTTTCCAAATGCACGGAAGCCATCTTGCCACCCAAATCCAAATAGACTTTTTCGGCTATGAACGGCGTGAACGGCGCGAGAATCTTCGACATCTCCAATAATACTTCGAGCAAGGTCTTCAGTGCATCCTGACGTTCGAACAAGTTTTCCGACTTGATGCGATCACGGGAACGGCGCAGCCACCACGTGCTCAAATCTTCCACCAAAGCACGCAACGGACGTGCGCCACGAGCCAACTCATAGGCATCCATGGCTTTTGTGACGTCGGCCAACGTTTCATGCAAACGCGCAAACATCCAACGATCCAACACATGTGCGCTACGCGGCTTGGCGAGCTTGATGGTCACGCCTTCGGAATACGTGGCGTAAAACGACTTCACGTTCAGGAACAAGTTCAAAAAACCACGCACAATCGTTTGTACGTCGCGTTCTGAAAAGTTTGGTGATTCGGCTTCGACAACCGGTGAAGTCAAAAGATAATAGCGAAGCGCATCAGCACCGTAGGTCGTGAGAATGTCCCACGGATCAGGATAGTTCTTGAGACTCTTCGACATCTTGCGACCGTCTTCGGCCATCAACAAGCCGGTACACGTGACATCTTTAAATGCCGGCTTGTTAAATAGCGCCGTCGAAAGCACGTGCAGATTGTAGAACCAGCCGCGCGTCTGATCCTGGCCTTCACTGATGAAGTCGGCTGGAAAATTTCCATCAAACCATTTCTTATTCTCAAACGGATAATGAATCGATGCGTATGGCATTGAACCGGATTCAAACCAGCAATCAAACACATCCGGAATGCGCGTCATCGTCTCCCCTTTTGCGTTCTTGAAGGTGAGCTCATCGACCAACGGACGATGCATCGAGAGCGGATCCTTGGTGTTGATCTTTTTTCCTACGGCCTTCTCCAATTCGGAAATAGAGGCGAACACGCGCACATCGCTGCCATCGGCATTCGTCCAAACGGGAAGCGGAGCGCCCCAAAAACGGCTGCGCGAAATACACCAGTCGGGCGCGGTCTCAATCCCCTTACCGAAGCGACCTTCTTTAAAGTGCTCCGGATGCCAATTGATTTTCTCTGCTGTTTTCTTGAGCTTGGGCTTCAACTTCGTCACGTCGACATACCAGGCGGTTTGCGCCTTGTAGATGAGACGCGTGTTGTTGCGCGCAAAAATCGCGACCGAGTGCTTGATCGTTTCTTCGCGATACATGCGACCACGTGATTTCAAATCCTCAATGAGCGCTGCGTTTGAATCCAAATAGAATCGACCAGCAACAACCGGAACGCCCGGCAAATGCATGCCGTTATCATCAAGCGTCACGACAACCGGCAAGCCGCGATCAGTTGAAGCACGGAAGTCATCTTCACCAAAAGCCGGAGCCGTGTGAACGATACCCGTGCCGTCTTCGGTCGTGACATAGTCCATCGCAATCACCTGATACGAGATCTTTCCTGCGCGCTGCGTGAGGCTCTGAAGCGCTTCCACCGAGAGCGGATAGAGCGCCTCGTACGGTGAACCGACCAAACCGGAACCTTGTCGCTTCTCAAGCACTTCGAACTCCTCCTGCTCTTCCTGCAAAGGGAAAAACTGTTTCAACACCTTGGACGTGAGCTTTTCCGCAAACCAATAGCTCTCACCCGTTGATTTGATACGCACCTTTACATAGGTCTCTTTCGGATGAACGGCCAAAGCCACGTTCGCCGGAAGGGTCCACGGCGTAGTGGTCCAGGCGAGATAGAAGGTTCCCGGCTCATCAAGCGCGGCAAACTTTACCGTGACCGAAGGATCCTCGGCTTCGATATACGAATTCTCCATCGCGACTTCGAAATTCGAAAGCGGCGTACCGTTTGAAGGCGAAAAAAACGAAACGCGTAATCCTTTATAGATGAGTTTCTTTTTCCAAAGCTCCGAAAACGCCCACCACACGGATTCCATGTAGTTCGGATCTAGCGTCTTATACGATCCGTCGAATTCGACCCAGCGACCGAGACGTTCAACGTAACGCTTCCATTCATCGGCGTATTTGAAAATCGAATCCGCACAGGCCTGGTTGAATTCAGCGACGCCGTACTCTTCAATGTCCGGCTTGCCGGAAAGTTTCAATTCTTTTTGGATCAAGGCTTCCACCGGTAGACCGTGACAGTCCCAACCCCACACACGCGGCACGCGATACCCCTTCATCGTCCAGTAACGCGGTACCACATCTTTCACCGCACTCTGCAGCAAGTGACCGTAGTGTGGCATGCCGGTCGCGAACGGCGGACCATCATAAAAGGAATAGCCCTTGGAGGCCGGTCGCTCTTCAATCGAGCGGCGGAAGATATCATGCTTCTTCCAATAGGCAGCCATCTCCTCTTCCATGCGTGGAAGAAGAGGGGCCTGTTCCTGCTTCGGGGCGTCTGACATATACTTGGGGCAACTCGACCAGGATGCGTGGATTTTTCATGCAGGTCAAGCCATTCTATGCCGAACAAGACCAATCTCTACCTGGGAGCCGACCATGCAGGCTTTGAACTCAAGCAAAAGCTCAAGATTTCGTTAAAGACCGCGATGGACCTCAGCCCGGTCAAAAAAGACGGTGATGACTATCCCTTGGCGGCAAAACGAGTCGCTATGGCGGTTCAGGCGGATAAGAATGCGCTTGGTATTTTGATCTGCGGCACCGGACACGGGATGGACATTGCCGCCAATCGCTTGAAAGGCGTTCGCGCCATCGTGGCTCGCACACCGGCTGATGCGAAGATGGCGCGCGAACACAATCACGCAAATATTTTAGTATTGGGTGGATGGGTGACGAAACCGGCGATCGCGAAAAAAATTGTTGATACGTTTTTGAAAACAAAACCTTCAACGGTCGAGCGCCACGTACGCCGCGTGAAGCAACTCGATACAATAAAATAATTTCATGGCCGAACTCATTCCCGCAATCCTGGTGAAAGATGCCGATACGTTTCGGTCGCGTTTGAAACTTGTCGAAGGCTCGGTCAGTACCGTCCAAATTGATTGCATGGACGGCGCTTTTGTTCCGAACACGAGCTGGTATGAAGCGCAGCCGATCGATACGACGCTTCAAATCGAGTTACATCTGATGGTGAATGACCCCTTGAAGGTGATCGAAGCGTGGAAACGCGTGCCGCAAGTGGTGCGCGCCATTTGGCACGTAGAAATAAAGACCGACCACGCGGCGGTCATAAAAGCGTGCAGCGAACTCGGTTGGGAATGTGGTTTGGCCCTTTCGCCGGAAACACCGACAAGCGTTTTGGCGCCGCTCGCCGGTTCACTGGACGAAGTGTTGATTCTTGGCGTGCATCCGGGCTTTAGCGGACAAGCGCTCATCCCCTCCACCATCCAAAAAGCCCGCGATGTGAAGCACCAATTCCCTTTTCTGCTCGTAGGGTTTGATGGCGGCGTCTCAGCAGAGAATGCCGACGAACTTATTGCCGCCGGCGTAGACCGCCTGTGCGTTGCGTCTGCCATCTTTCAAGAACCCGATCCGCATGCCGCGCTACATGCTATACTCAGCCATGTATGACCCTCAAACATTATTTGACCGGGCTCGTTTCAACGGCCCTGCTCTTGGCTCCTTTTGCGGGCCAGGCGGCCACGATTTCTTCCGGTGACCTGATCAAAGGATCGGGCTCATCCGTCTATTATTTTGGAGCGAACAATAAGCGATATGTTTTTCCCAATGAAAAAACCTATCTCACCTGGTACACGGGATATGGTACGGTTAAAACGATTAGTGACGCCGAACTAAGCACCTACCCGCTTGGTGGAAATGCGACCTATCGTCCGGGTGTAAAACTCGTAAAAGTCACGACCGATCCTCGTACCTATGCCGTTGCCGCCGGCGGGACATTGCGCTGGATTCAAACTGAAGCATTAGCACGCGAACTGTATGGAACAAACTGGGCATCAAAGGTGGAAGACCTCCCGGATCCCTTCTTTGTGAACTATCGCATGGGTACACCGATTGCCAACGCGACGGACTTTTCCCCGAGCGGAGAAACGGCTGCGGCTACATCGATCAATGTAGACAAACAGTATGTGACTCCGGCTCCAGCGCCCACACCCACTCCGACTCCGACACCCACTCCGACTCCAACGCCCACACCCACTCCGACTCCGACCCCAGCTCCGAGCAAGTCGGGAAGCCTGGTGATTGATCGACCGACGGTCGCCTCGAATGACTTGGTAAGCTTGATTGCTACCGCGACCCCCGCATCAGGATTGTGGTATTTGGACATCATGTTCGAAGGCATCTTGCAACGCCGCTGCGAATTCAGTCCATGCAGCGCCGAAATTCGGATCCCGACGGACAAAAACGAATACACGGCCGTCGCCAATTTCCTGTGGACCGATGGCGGACGTCATACCGTCACCACCACGATTCCGATTACAGCAAATGCCGCCGGACTTACCTTGACGCTACGTCCGGAAATCGAGCCGAATGCGCTGCGTGAAATCGTCGCCGATGTGGATTCAAGCTTTGTCGCCAAGACCATCGACATCTTTGTGGATGGATCTGCCGTGCGCGGCTGTAACGATGTGCAACAATGCCGTTACACCGCTTTCGAAAGCTCCCCGATCGGCACCGTCCATACGACATACGCCATTGCTCGCGATGCAAACGGCTTCGCCCGTCAATCTGGAAACTCCACTTTCACGGTCGTCGCGAATGATCGTCCGGTCGTAAGCGTAACTCCGGGCAAAACCGTCATGAATGCCGGCGAGTTAATCGATGTCACCGTGGTGGCTTCGGACGATGACGGCATTGCCTATACCGAAATCTGGAGCAGTGACGGTGGCCTGCTAAAGCGCTGCAATTCGAGCGGCTGCGTGTTCCAAATCGAACGCCCGAGCCCGTCCTCGTTCTATTTCATCGGTAAGTCAGCAGATTCCGTGGGTGCGGTCGGTCAAACGACATCGACCGTCATCACGGTTCGCTAATTTTGACCGCGGGACGCAAATACGTCATCCTAAACGTGCTTAATTCCTCGTACCATTTTCCTCCATCCTATGAAGCGTCTTATCCAACGCTCCTTGGCCGCCGCAGGCACGCTCGCGATGTTCGCAGCCCCGCTTGCTTCGCAGGCCGCGGTCACGAACTCGTTCAGCGCCGGCGACCTCATCAAGGGTTCCGGTGACACCGTGTATTATTTCGCTTCCAACGGTAAGCGCTTCGTCTTCCCGAACAGCAAGACGTACTTCACCTGGTACACCAACTTCGACGGTGTAAAGACGATCCCCGACGGCGCCCTCTCGACCATCCCGCTGGGTGGTAACGTGACCTATCGCCCGGGCCGCAAGATGGTGAAGATCACCACCGACCCGCGCACCTACGTTGTTGACGGCACCGGCGTCCTTCGCCACGTCACGTCAGAACAGCTCGCCGAATCCCTCTACGGCATCGCCTGGAAGAACCAGATCGATGACATCCCGGACGGTTTCTTCATCAACTACCGCCTTGGCACCCCGATTCAGACCGTTTCGGACTATCAGCCGGCCAACGTGATGACGCTCGCTCCGACCATCGCCATCGACAAGCAGCTCGACCCTGAAACCGTCACGATCTCGATCGGTTCAGTCGGCAACGGCTTCGTTCCGTCCTCGATTACGGTCAAGAAGGGTTCCACCGTCACCTGGACCAACCGCGACAACCACACGCATAACGTCACGGGCACGGGCTTGAACTCGGGCGACATCGCTCCGAACATGTCCTACTCGAAGCGCTACGACACCGTCGGCTCCTTCGACTACCGCGACTCCATCTACCCGGCCATGCAGGGTACGATCAACGTCGTGAACTAAGCGACTCAACAAACAAAAGGCCCCACGCGGGGCCTTTTGTGTTATGCTTTTGCCCATATGAAGAAAATCCTTGGAATCGGTTGCTTGGTTTTGCTTGCCTTGGGACTTTTGGCAGGATTTGCGGCGTGGAAATACGGCCCTATGCTGGCGGAAAAAGCCATGAACCGGATACAACAGGAGGCCTTTAAACAAATGGGCTTGCCCGGAGCTGGCACGCAGTCCGGAGACGCGTACCTTACGGAAATCGAAGGTCAGGTCTATGTCACGCATGAGGGCGAACGCATGGAAGCGGAACAGGGCCCCGTCTCTGAAGGCGACGTGATCGAAACAGGCAATGACAGTTCGGCGGCTATCATCTGGCCGGAATACGGACGCACGGTCATTGATGCAAATTCAAAAATCACTTTGACCAAGGCTGAAAAAGACGGCGACAAACTCAATGTCAATATGAAGATGGATTTCGGTCGCATGTGGACGCGTCTCGAACGCCTGCTCGGTCGCGACTCCGGATTCGAAGTGCGCGCATCCAATGTCGTCGCCACGGTACGTGGCACGAGTTTCGGCGTAGAGCGTCCACGTACCGGTGGAAATGTGAAGGTTCAGGTGGCGGAATCACGCGTCGCCGTAAAGAAGATGAAGTCTGCCGATTCTGATGAAGTGGCCGTACCCGAAGTGCTTATTTTGCCAAAACAGCAGATGGACATCTCGGAAGATATCAAACTCACGATGCCGAAAGCATCCGTGATGACCGATGCCATGATGCAAGCCGACCCGTTCCTGATGCGTGGCAATATCAAAGTCGATGCCGACAGCATGAGCTGGATCAATGCCGCGATGGAGCTCTATAATTCGATCCCACAAGACCGTGAAATGACGCAGGCCGAACTCGAAGCCCTCGAGCAGAAAGCGATGGATCTCTATAACCGCATGCCGGAACAATATAAGGACGGTTCATGGGCTCCGGAGCTTGAAAGCCAGATCCAGGTGGAGACGGAATCCACGCTGCAGATCAATTAGCGGAAGTGCTATACTTGTGTCATGGCGTCGGCAAAACCGAACCTGACCCTCAAACAGCTTGAATTAAAGGCGAATGATATCCGCATGGATATCATTTCGGCTTTGGTTGAGGCAAAAAGCGGACATTCGGCCGGACCGCTCGGCATGGCGGATGTGTTTACCGCTTTGTACTTCCAAATCCTGAATGTAGATCCTCGTCGCCCCAAATGGGCTGAACGAGACCGCGTTGTGCTTTCAAATGCGCATATTTGCCCCGTGCTATATGCAACATTGGCACATCGCGGTTTTTGTAGTCGAGATGAATTCTTGAAAAAACTTCGCAAGATGGGCCATCCGTTCCAAGGACATTCCAACACCCATTTCGGTATAGGCATCGAAACATGTGGCGGACCGCTTGGCCAAGGACTTTCACAAGCCGTAGGCATGGCGATGGCCTCAAGACTGGACGGCGCAAAATGGCGAACCTATTGCCTGATGAGCGACGGCGAGCTCGATGAAGGGCAAAGCTGGGAAGCGATCATGATGGCAGGAAAAGAACGTCTCTACACGCTCACCGCCATCGTGGACCGCAACAACATTCAAATAGACGGCTTCACAGAAGACATCATGCCGTTGGAGCCATTAGCGGATAAGTGGAGATCCTTTGGCTGGCATGTCCTGGAGGTTGACGGGCACAACATCAAACAAATCATCGATGCGGTGGATGAAGCCAAAGCTGTATACGAGAAGCCGACCGTGATTCTCGCGCACACCATCCCAGGTAAAGGCGTGAGCTTCATGGAAAGACGCTTCGAATGGCATGGCAAGCCGCCGAATCCAGAGGAAGCGAAACAAGCGCTGAACGAATTACGGACATTACGCGGACTTATTCAAAGCGAACATCAATAAACCTATATGGCATCCCCACAGAACAAGAACATGCGCCCATTTGCGGCCGTCGGTATTATTTCCCTCCTTCTGATCATCGCGATCGTAGCCCTGATCGTGAAGAGCACCGTTCCCATGTTTAAAGGTGAGCTCAACTCGGTTTCTCCTCAGTTAGGTGGAGGAGGTGTCATGCGCGATTCATCCATGGCCTATGGCACAACGGCCGGATCCCCGGGAAAAGCCATGATGGAAGGCGGATATGACGAGTATGCGCGTCCCATGATTGCTCCTGCTCCGATGCCGCCGGGCGGCGCAACGCCGGCTGATCGCGATCGCGTCGGGGAAAAGATCATTCGTAACGGGAGCCTGACCTTGCGCGTGGATGATGCAGCGAAGCGCTTGGAGGAACTGCGCGTCATCGTGACGAATGCCAAGGGCTTTGTCGCAAGCTCGAACATCACCGACAATGCCAATATCAAGACGGCATATGCCACGGTGCGCGTGCCGAATGACAAATTTGATGATGTACGCAAAGCAGTGAAGGGCCTCGCGAGCACGGTGTTTGTAGAAAGCGAGAACTCGGATGATGTAACGGCTCAATTCGTGGACCTGAGCGCCCGATTGACCGCCGCACAAGCGGAGGAAAAGCAGTATCTCGAAATCCTCAAACGAGCTGGCACGATTGAAGATACGCTAGCCGTGACTCAGCAGTTGTCGCAGGTGCGCATGGTGATCGAGCAGCTTCAGGGACAGATGCGCTACATGAATGATCAGACATCATATGCGACGCTCACGATCACATTGACCGAAGAAGCCAAGGTCGAGGCCCCGACGCGCGTTTGGAAGCCCGGTGAGACGTTTAATCTCGCCATGCGCGGCCTGGTGGAAAGTTTGCAGGAGTTGGCTGACTTGATGATCACGGGCGCCGTATTCGTGGTTGGCTTGTTGCTGCCGATTGTCCTGGTATTTGGCCTCGTTCTCTGGATTGTCTGGCGCATCGTGAAAAAGATTTCCAAGCGCTAACTATGGCGAAGGACCTCCTAAATCCCAAACTGTTCCACAAGGACGTGGAGCAACTCCCAACGCGTAATGGCTACGGCGACGCGTTGGTTGAGTTGGGCGAGGAGGATGAACGCGTGATGGTCTTGACCGGCGATTTGGCCGAATCTACACGCGCCCATTTGTTTCAGAAGAAATTTCCGCAACGATTCGTGGAATGCGGCGTAGCCGAACAAAACATGATGGGAGTCGCGGCGGGCCTGGCCTTGTCTGGGAAAATCCCATTCGTGAGTTCGTATGCCGTATTTGTGCCGGGTCGCAACTGGGATCAATTCCGCGTGTCCGTGTGTTACACCGATGCAAACGTGAAGGTTGCTGGTGCGCATGCGGGAATCTCAGTCGGACCTGATGGCGCCACTCATCAAGCGCTGGAGGACATCGCTATTACGCGTGTACTACCGAACCTGACGGTAGTGGTACCTTGCGACTATCACGAAACAAAGAAGGCCACGAAAGCGCTCGCAAAAATGGTTGGTCCTGCGTATTTCCGTTTTGCGCGCGAGAAGACGCCGATCATCACCTCACCGAAAACGAAATTTGAGATTGGAAAAGCCATCGTGCTAAAGGAGGGGAAGGATGTGACGATCGCGGCGTGCGGTCCGCTCGTCTACGAAGCGCTCGTAGCGGCGCGTGAACTGGAAAAAGAAAAAGTCTCTTGTGAGGTGATTAACTGCCACACGCTTAAACCGTTTGATGAATCAACACTAGTCGCCAGCATAAAAAAAACCGGATGCTGTGTGACGGTTGAAGAGCATCAGATCATCGGAGGATTGGCCGGAGCTGTTGCAGAAACACTTGGCCGCAAACAACCAGCACCGATTGAAAATATCGGCATGCCGAATCACTTTGGTGAAAGCGGCGAGCCAAAAGAGCTGCTCGAAAAATATGGCATGACCTCGGCAGACATTATCAAAGCGGTAAAGAAGGTGATAAAAAGAAAATAACATTTTGAAGACCCCCGTTTTGCGGGGGTCTTCGCTGCGCGAGAGACGCGCGTGCGATCAGTGGTAGAGAACGAGCGTGCCGGGCTCGGTGACGATGGTCGTCGAGCCGATGTGCTCGACAGTGCGGACGCCGATCGTCTCGACGGAGACGGTGGGGGAGGCGTGACCCGTCAGAAGGATCGAGCCGAGGACGAGGACGAGGACGGTGAGGGTGCGCTTCATCTGGTGCCTGCCTTGGTCTATCCCGAGAGAGGAATATGGACGATCCATACCCATCCTCAGAACCAACCATAATAGCACAAAATAAGGCTTTTGTCAACAAAATAGCCTTATTTTTAAGCTAAAATTAGCCACTCTCCCCTCCCCAACCTTAGCGAAAAAGTTATCCACAAAAGCCTTTTTAGCTTGACTTTGAGCACATTTGTGGTATGATCTTGATCCACGATTTCTGATTTCCCGAAGAATCAAGCTTGTTCCGGTCCGCCGCTATTGAAAGGCGGACCACATGGAAAAAGCAGGAATTCTCCGGGCCAATCCCGAACCGTGGAAACAAAATTCATAGCGGAGGAGCTCTCTTTTGTACTCCCCTGCTTCTTACCCCCTTTGTTATGGAACACTTGCCTATCGTTTGCGAACATACAAACAAAGAGCTCGGCAGCCTCCCGCGCGCCGAAGCCATCGCCCAAGGCGCATGGTGCCGCTCGACCAATGTCTTCATCATGAACTCAGCCGGTCAGATTCTCTGCCACCAGCGTTCCATGTTGAAGGAACGCCTTCCGGGCGGTTGGTCCACCCACGTCGGCGGCCACGTCGGTCTCGGTGAAACCTACGAATCAAACGCGTTGAAGGAACTTGAGGAAGAGGCCGGTCTCGCGACCGCTCCGGAACGCTTGATTCAGTGGCGCACCACCAAACACGAAAAGTCCCGCTTGTGGATCCGTGAGTACGTCATCTTGCATGACGCTCCGGCTTCCGAATTCACCCCGCAGCCGGGCGAAGTCGAAAAGTTCGAATGGATGTCCCTCGATGAGGTTATGCGCTCGTTCAACGAGAATTCCTCAAACTGGTACGCGGGTACGCATGACATCAAGGCTGAATACGAATGTATGCGCGCCGCGCTCGTCGTCGCCCACAACTTGGGCGCCTGCGAGATCCCGGAAGCTATGCACTCCTGGCACCCGGCGTCCCTGATGCCGTCGCTCGCCTAAGAAAAAAAATCCCCAGACGCAAGTCCGGGGATTTTTTTATGCAATCATGCAACGCATGTCGCGAGGATCGAAGATAAGAGGTTTTACTTTCTTCCCACCGATGATTTGCGCGATGCGATGACCACCGAAAATCGAAGGAATGATGCCGATCCCATTGCAACCGAGGTTATACATCAGGGTCGGGTTGCACGGCTCTGCACCCACAAGCCGAATCCGGTTAGGCGTGTAGCCCATCAAACCATGCCATTGATAGCGATATTCAATCTTGTCTTGCGGGGCGAAGGCGTACCCACGCTTCAAGAACGCATCCAAATCCTTCAGGGCCGTTTCGGGCATCTCGTGGCGAGAGTCATATCCGGCCAAATCTTCCAAATCAAATTCCGGCCCGCCTGCGCACACCAGATTGTGCGTGAGCTTGTCCTCAAGCTCGAATGGACGACGCGTGAGATAAAAGTACGGCTCAAATGGTTTTAATTGATTTTCTTTTTCAAAATAGGCGTTGGCCGTTGGTGGACGGTCTATCGGATCCAGGTACCCCACCATATACCCCACCGTCCCCTGTACCGAATGATGGAACTTCGTATCGATATCCACCCCATGATTACGAATGTGAATATATTCAAATCCATTCGTACACAGCACGACACGCTTGGCTTTAATCGTATGTCCGCCTTTTGTTTCAAGAACGGCTTGGCGCGCCGCCAAATCAACCGTATCTACGGGCGTATCTTCAAACAACGAAAAACGCTCTGGATACGTGTGCAATAGAAAACCGGCCAATTCCTCGGTAAAACGGGCGCTATTCATGCATGCGCGTCTACCGATCTGCGCAGCCACATACTCCTTATCCGACGTCTCCAACAAAGAAATAATATCCTTTCGGGGAACCTTGGAAAATAAATGATGGTAGACATGAGGAATCGCTTCGATGAGCCCTTCTTCTTCGGCGATGAGCAGAGGCTCTGGCGCGAGCTTTGCCTTTTCACGCCATGAAGCATTCTCCACCAAATCCATAACCTGCTGTTTTGTCGTATATCCAAGATATCCGCTGCAAAACGAGACCGGTGTCTGAAGTTGCGCGCGCTCCATCATCTCCTCCAATAATTGCCAAGTCCCCTCAATGGCCGCCACGGCCTTCCCAGCTTCCTCCAAGCCGAATTGGGTAACCAACTCGCGGAATGGTCGCTCAAAACCAGCAACAACCTGACCGGCATTATGTCCGGTGGCGCCATGAGCCACCATCCCCGCCTCGATGAGCGCCACGCTCTTTTGCGTATCCTTCAAAAGAAAATAGGCCGTGGACAAACCAGCGATACCGCCGCCAACAACCGCGACGTCGACGGCGATATTTTTAGTCAACACGTCTTTTGGACGCGTGCGCCTCAGTTGTTCCAACCACGGCGACTTAATCGGCATGGGTACAGGGTAGCGTTTTGGAGCCTGTCGAACAAGAAAAATAATACCCCGCCGATGGCGGGGTCAGAGCGGGATGGCGACCTCGAGGTCGCCGACGAAGTTCTTGACCCTCTCGTAGAAAGCCTTTGCTTCTTCGAACTCCTTCGGGTAGTCGATCGTGGCATGTGCGCCGACGATCGAGAGCTCGAGGACCTTCTTGATCTTGAGCGGCTTGTCGGGCGGAAGCTCGAGCAGGCCACGGACCTGTTGATCGAGGAGCCTCCAGCCGACCAGTCGCACACCGTGCAGCTCGGCACCGTGCTTCTTGTTGAAGTACTCCTCCTCGTCGTAGAGAAGCTTGAGATACGGATCGACGGCGATCTCGAGGAACTCGCCCGGCGTACGGACGAGCTCGAGACAATTGCGCTTCGGGTTGAAGCTCGGCGGAAGGATCAACGAATGGGTCATGACGCGAACCTCACCTTTCTTGGCGGACACAGGTTGACACAAAAAAGCCCCTTTGTCTAGGGCGTGATGGGCTGTATTGTTTTCTTTTCCGGATCAATGAGATAACCGCAAGCGATTTCCGTAAGCGCCGGTTCGTTCTGACCAAATTCTTTGCTCCAAGCGCGCAGCCAACGACTCAAAATAGGCAGATGAGAGACGAAGATAATGCCGTCCGGTTCGGTCGGCGGAAGTAGGTCCCGCAAATCCCCGTCCATCCCGATACGGTCGTCCTCTTCCATTGGGATTCCGAGGGCCTTGGAAATAACCGCCCCCGTCTCCTTGGTTCGAGGCGTGGGCGAGACCCTAACCCCCTTCCAAGGCCCCGAAATGGCCTTTAAACCCTCGGACAAGCTCAAAACCTGGCCACTGCCGTCCGTGGTCAAAGAACCGCTACCGAGGTGATATCCGGCATGCCGAATAAGGGCGAACATAAGGCTTGCCAGCGAGGCCTGTCCTTGCTAAGGTATGGCCCGCTGAGACAGTTTCTATCGTCTTCCTAAGTTAGACGCTCGTCAACAGTCATGGACGCGTGGTGTAGCCCGGTTAACACGTCTCCCTGTCACGGAGAAGACCGAGGGTTCGAATCCCTTCGCGTCCGCCATACAAAACCCCCGCCTTCAGGTGGGGGTTTTGATTATTGTGAGCAACGTGGTAAAAGCGCATGAATGAATCAGCCGACCGACCACCATTGGCATGCGAAATTTATTCTAAAGAAATTCCGAACGCCGGAATCGCCATTTTTGTGCGTATATAATATAGAAAAAGGAACTTTTCACGATCAAAAAAGTCCAAAAGCGATTTGTGTCCAAGAAGATCTGCTCTTGATCGAAGGTGAAGGAGTGACTGAGGAACTTCGTTACGGACTGGAAAATATTTGGAGCAAGAGTATCGAAGATGAGGCAGCGCCGATCATCCAAGTACTTGAATCGGAAGATTTTGGATTAACCGGTTCTGCAAAAGAATCCCTGGCACGCTTTATCACGCTCCATATCTTGCGCCATCCGGAAATGATTAAAGAAACCTTGGCCCAAGAAGATCAGAGGGCCTGGGAAAAGCTACGAGAAATCATCTTTGATGATGCGAAACTTGAGCGACTTCGTCGTGAAACCGATCTCACGCTTGCGCCAGATGAAATCGCACGCTATCGGGACTGTTTCATAAACGGAAAAGTAGAAACAAAACACAAACCCGCCAAAGCATTACAAGAGCTCGTCAAGCGACATCAGCCGATGTCCAAAGACTTGGCTCGGATGGCTTGGCGTGTCTGTCGAGCTGCAAAGGGAGCCGCCTTCATCACAAGCGATAATCCGGTGGTTGTACTACCCGGAAAACACCCTTTCGGAGTTCTATTGATCCCACTATCTCCCAAGTTACTGATCGAGATTCATCCCGAGGGCGAAAAAGAAATGACCGCGTATTCGCTTTTCCCAAAAAAGAAGGTAAGGAAGGCGAATATATTGATCGGCATAAATGCAAAAAGATACCTCATCTCCCATTCAAAAGAACTTCTCATGAACATCGTGAAACGACTGAAGATGGGAAAAAGCACAGGATCAGATAACAAAAATCCCCTCAGGCCCGGGCATGAGGGGATTTAAGGGAGGGTGGTAACGTCCGGCGCTCTCCCGTTTATCTATTCTCGAGAAATAGTGGGTTTGCTCTACGTACTGGTTACCCTTTTTCCAAGTCCCCATCCTCGGAGATCGCTCTCCACGTAGGTAGCGCGTCGATAAATCGGCGATGCCTGTATTGAACCGTTCTTACGAATCGATCAGGACGAACGGATTTTCTCAGTGAATGGGCTTGCTGTCAAGCCTTCTGTTTTGGGATCAAATCTTCCTCATCTCCACAAGTTGCACATGTCCCGTATCTCCGAGCGGTTCGCCGGAGATGACGATGATGTCATCCCCCTTGTCTAATAGCTTGCGTCGTAAAAGCTCCTCCATCCCCTGCTCGATGAGTTGCGGAACCGTGACAGCCTTTGGCAACAAGATAGGCACAACACCCCAAGACACATTTAATTGATGGATAACCTCGTTGCGAGAACTAAATGCATAAATCGGAAGCTCGCGACGGAACCGGCTGACGACGCGCGCTGCATCACCGCTGGGTGAAGCGACGAGAATCGCTTTTGCTTCTTTGGCGCGTTCGATGATGGCCGTGACATTTGAGTCAGGCGAATGAACAAGCAAATCATCATACGCGCTCTTTTCAGTTTCGATGATGGTTGCTGCCATGGTTTTCACAGCTTCAAGCGGATGTTCGCCGCTCGCCGTCTCGCCAGACAACATTGTTGCATCGGTGTGATCGATAACAGCATTCGCGATGTCTGAAACTTCAGCGCGTGTGGCTCGCGGGTTGCGAATCATTGAATCGAGCATTTGTGTTGCCACAATTACCGGCTTGCTGGCAGCCAAACACTTCTTAATCAAATCTTTTTGAATAACAGGGACTTTCTCTGCCGGCATCTCGATACCAAGATCACCGCGCGCCACCATGATGCCATCAACCTCAGCGATGATTTCATCCATCTTGTCGACGGCTTCCGGTTTTTCGATCTTAGCCATGACTTTAATCGGCGCTTTACCGATCAGCTTACGCAGCGCACGAATATCGTCGGCTGAGCGGACGAAAGACAAAGCGATCCAATCCACGCCTTGGGCAACACCGAAGACGATATCTTCTTTGTCTTTATCGCTGATAGCCGAGATCTTGGTTTGCGTTTCCGGCAAATTAAGGCCTTTGTGAGACTTGAGAATTCCACCGGTAATAATCTCACATGTCACATCCTGCCCTTTGATGGACATCACTTTCACTTCAAGCAACCCATCATCCAACAACAAACGCTGGCCTTCTTTTACATCTTCATGAAGATTCGGATAGGAAACCGGAATCTTTTTCGGCACGTCCCCTTTTCCGGATGTAAAAATGATGGTCTTACCCGCTTTCAATTCAACACCCGCCTCCGGCATGTCGCCGACGCGGATCTTCGGTCCTTGTAGATCTTGCAAGATCGTAAGCGGCTCACCGCTCAATTCCGAAACCTGTCGGATGCGTTTGATGAGCTCAGCATGATCTTCATGTGTGCCATGTGAAAAATTGAGGCGGCAGACATTCATCCCGGCATGCGTAAGTTCAAGCAATTGCTCGACTTCATGCGAGGCGGGACCGATCGTGCAAACAATTTTGGTGCGTTTCATCATAGCTTGGGGCGTTCTTCGAGCGTGACAGGAATTTGCATGGTCTTATCATCACGAATGATTTTTATGATGATGATATCCCCCGGCTCTCGACGGCCGATAGCCGAACCGAGCGAGCGTTCGATATTAATGGCTACGCCATCGATTTCGATAATCAAATCCCCTTCTTTTAATCCAGCTTTTGCTGCCGGTGAATTCGCTTCCACTGCTGACTCGCCACTACCACCACGCAACACCAGCGCGCCCTCTTCCTGCAAGGAATAACGAACACCAATCCACGGACGGACGATACGTCCAAAACGACGAACGCTATCAACCGCACGCTTCAATGAGTTGGATGGGAGTGCAAAACCCAGCGACTGCGCACCGTCGGAAACGGCCGTATTCATGCCGACCACTTTTCCATCAAGCGTGAGGAGTGGGCCGCCGGAATTCCCGGGATTGATGGCTGCGTCGGTCTGAATAGCTTCTTCAATCAATTCCTCCTCATTAAAATCTCCCGCATACAGACGACGATTCAAACCGGACACAATCCCTTTTGTCACGGAATTTTGAAATTCGGCCAACGCATTTCCCACCGCGATCACGGTTTGGCCAGGCCGAAGCGCATCGCTATCCCCTAATTCGAGATACGGAACCGTGGTCGAACTCTCGATCTTTAACACACCCAAATCGAGACTCGGATCCAGGGCCAAGACTTTGGCCGGATATCTTTCTCCGTCCTGGGTAATGACGGTATAACGCGCGTCGTCGGAAATAACATGGCGATTCGTGACCACAAGCCCGTCTTCGGAAATGAAAAATCCGGAGCCGCCGCCGGTCAGTTCTTCATCCTCTACCTGTGAGATTTCGATCGAAACAACGGATGGCAATACGCGCTCGACGGTTTCGGTCAGTACATCATCACTTGATTGCTCAATACGCTGCACAATACCCGGAGCCTGGGGCAACGCAGATACAAGCAACGCTGCAGTTCCCGCGCCTGCAAAAGCACCGCAGGTTGCGGATCCGACTAATAAAAAACCGAGGGTGCGCGCGTTGAAACGCATGCATCCATTATACCACCTCGTACATCGCACTTCACGCGACGCGCTTCTTTTTTGATTTTGGCTTCAGTCGTCTCTTTTTGGGCTGGCCGAGACGGTTCAACTCATCGCGGAATGTCTTCACGTCTTCAAAATTACGATACACGGATGCGAAACGAATATAGGCTACCTTATCAAATCCCTTGAGACGCTCCATGACGATATGGCCGATATCGGAGCTGCGTATCTCCGTGGCATTGAGACGCTGAATGTCGCGTTCAATGCCGTTCACGAGTGCGCGAAAATCCGTTTCCGTGTGCGGACGCTTCTCCAATGCGCGACGCAGTCCGCGCTCGATCTTTTCGCGCGAATACAGCTCATGCGAGCCGTCGCGCTTAATCATCACGATATTCAACAACTCAACGGTTTCGTTGGTCGAAAAACGGTAGCCGCACTTATCGCATTCGCGACGGCGGCGAATAGATGTCCCGTCCGGCGATACTCGCGTGTCCACCACCCTTGATTCAGGGTGATTGCAGACGGGACAATGCATACCTACATCATCTTCTTACGAATGAAGCTCGGAATCGCCTCCATGTCATCCTCTTCTTCAGCGACTTTCTTGACGCGTGAAACATCCGTAGCCGGAGCAGGTGTCGGAGCGGGTGCCGGGCGTGAAATAATATTCTGTTTCGGCGTAGGTCCTTCCTGAACAGGAGCCTCAACCGCCGGTTCGACCTTGGGCACGGAGGCGACCTGCAAGGGCGAACCGAATCCTGGAGGGACCGGATTATTCGGCACGCGCGGCGTCTGCAAAGACAAGCGCGGCAACGGTTCCGGAGCGGCATTCGGTGCGGGCTTCGGTACGTACGCGTTATTCGTTGCAGCCGGAACGGCGGCAGGCTTGCGTACATTCCCGGACATTCCCGGCGGTAAGCGATCAAAGCCGGTAGCGATAACCGTGATCTTCACATCATCCTTCATGCCTTCGTCGATCGCCGTTCCCCAAATGACCGTCGCATCCGGATCCGCGCTCTTTGTGACGAGCGTGGCGGCCTCGGTGACTTCCTGAAGCGTGAGGTTAGAGCCACCCGTGATGGAAATAAGCACACTCTTGGCGCCATCCATCGAAACTTCAAGCAATGGCGAAGCAATGGCCGCCTTCGCAGCGTCCACGGCACGGTTCTCGCCATGACCACGGCCGATACCCATCAGGGCCGGTCCCTTATTGTTCATGATTTTGCGTACGTCGGCGAAGTCGGTGTTGATCTGGCCCGGGCTTGTAATCAATTCGGAAATGCCCTGCACGGCCTGACGCAACACGTCGTCGATCGTTTCAAACGCTTCCATCATCGTGGTCTTACGATCGATGAGCTGTAGGATGCGGTCGTTGGGAATGGTGACAATCGTATCAACCTGAGCGGCGAGTTTTTCCAACGCCTGTTCGGCGATGGCCTTGCGCTGTGTTCCCTCAAAGGCGAACGGACGTGTGACGACGGCAACGGTAAGCGCGCCAAGCTCCTTGGCGACCTGCGCGACAACCGGACCGGCGCCCGAACCCGTACCACCACCGAGACCACACGCGATGAACACCATGTCGGCGCCCTTCAACGTCTCCCGAATTTCATTTGCGCTTTCGTCGGCCGCACGTGCACCAACCTCCGGGTCCATTCCAGCTCCCAAACCGCGCGTGACGGTCTTACCGATATGCAGCTTGGTCGGAGCGAGCGAAAGATGAAGCGCCTGTACGTCGGTGTTCATGGCAATAAAATCCACGCCGCGAATTTTCGACGCGATCATGCGATTCGTGGACGCTCCACCAGAGCCGCCGACGCCGACGACTTTGATCTTCGCAAATGTTTCGATTTCCGGTTTTACTTCGGCCATAGTTTTGAGTACGTCTGAGGTTCAATTCGTCGCCTAATTAACAACAAAAGTGTTCGTCTATTACTTTTCGACGATACGCCCCGGTCCAAGGGGGGTCAAACACGGACTGTCAAGGGATGAATGACTTAAAAATTTTCTTCAAAGACTCTCCGACTTTGCCGCCAACGGCCTTACCCTTTCCGCCCCATGCGCCCCCATTCTGATTTTCACTTCGTTCATTATTAAAGCCCCACATCATGACGCCGATCGCGGATGAAAAAGCCGGGTCGCGCGCCACCTCACTGAGCGGAGTCTGTAGGGGTGCTCCGGCGGACAAGCTTGCCGGCAAACGTAAATGTTTTTTCGCGGCCTCAACCATGCCACGCAACTTGGCACCACCGCCGGACAAAATGGCGCCGGCCGGCAAGTTGCCGCTGCGATCTGCCGCGCGCAATTCTTTTTCAACGGCCGAGAATAAATCTTCCAAACGCGCGGATGCGATGTCAGACATAAAACGCGGAGACACCAGTTCTTCGTCCGTGGCTCCGAGATCACGCAAATCAACGAGCTCGCGATCGCTCGCAAGATCCGGCATCGCAGAAACGTAGAGCTGCTTACATTTGTCAGCGACTTCAAGCGAGGTGCGCAACACAATGGCGATATCACGCGTGATGTGATCGGCGCCCATGGGAATCACGGCGGCGTGTAAAAGCTCCCCTTCTTCAAATACCGCAACTGAGGTTGTGGTTGCACCGATATTCACCAAAGCCACACCCAAATCTCTCTGGCGACTGGTAAGGGCAGCCTCGGCCGAAGCGAGCGGAGTAAAGACAATTCCCGTCACATCGACATTCGCGCTCCCTACGGCCTTGGTAAGGCTGCGTACATGGCTTGTAAGGCCCTGGATGACGCATACGTCGGCTTCGAGGCGCTTGCCCTCCATGCCGACGGGATCCTTGATGCCGGCCTGATTATCAACCGTAAAACGCTGAGGGATACGGTGCAGAACATCAAAGTTGGCGGGTTGGCCGCCGGTGGCTGCATCAATCACGCGGAAATAGTCTTCGTCGCGAATTTCATTGTCCGGACGAGAAACGCCGACCACGCCCTTGGTCACAACGACTTGAACGGGCGTGCCACCTATACCCACATAGGCTTCGGATACGGGAACGCCGACTTGGCGCTCTGCCCCATCAAGACATTCGGAAATGCCACTCACGGCGTCATCAATGGAACGAATCGAACCTTTTGAAATACCACGTGACGGGACCTCGTAGGCGCCGATCAACTGAAGAACCTCGCGTTTGTCGGAACCGGAAGTAACCTGGCCAACGGCCAATCGAATGGCGTGGCTTCCGAGGTCTATGCCGGCGACAATACGTTCTCTCATACGCGGCGAATGATAGTCAGGAAATGCGGAGCAAGAATCAAGACACCGATGACAATCGCTAAAATAGATGCGACCAAAACACCGCCTGCCATCAAATCCTTTATTTCCCCGGCATAGGCATGCAGGCGCGGTTTGGCAAGGTCCGTGAGACGCTCCAAACTGGAGTTGACCAATTCTAGCACCAGCACAAATGCCGTCACAAGCACGAGCAGAGCCTGCTCCCAAGTCTCAAGCGGAAGGACCACGATCACGGCCAGGACAACCAGCGCCGCCATGCATTGGATGCGGAAACTCCGCTCCGTTCGGAAGGCGATGGCCAATCCACGGAAGGCATTTGCAAAACTCCGGAGCAAGGTGGGCTTCATACGGTAAAAACAGCTTCGACCAAACGCTCCTGCAAGGCGAACATGCGGGCCTCATCATGCGACGTCGCATGATCGAAGCCTGCCAAATGGAGGATACCGTGGATGATGAGCCTGGCCAACTCCTCACGAACAGGAATCGAACGGCGCTTAGCCTCACGGGCGGCATAAGGGACGCAAACGAACAAGTCCCCCATCACGGACTCGCCTTTCATGGCTTCAAAACCCTGCGTTGATGCCGGAAATGACAACACGTCCGTCGGACGATTCTTTTTCATGTAACGCTTGTTCAGCGTTTTCATTTTTGCCTCGCTCACAAAGGAAAGTGAGACTGAGAGGGGCTTGCGCAAACGCAAACTTCCCGACGTTCGGGCTGCAATGCGCTCGAGATCCGTCGGTTTTAATATGGCGGGGCGCTTGCCCAAGACTTCAAACCGGATCATGGATTCGTGGATGACGTCGAAGTTGCCGTCTGTAGGAATTCTCCCGGACCTTCAAGAGGTGTTGGCGCACCCTCAACCAGCACCGGCGCACCGGTCAGCGAAAGCGAGTTCAGCATCATTTCGTAAGATGTGCGGAAATTGATGAATGGCTTGTCGCCAAGATCATATTTCAAGATAAAAATCTTTCCATCCCAAGCAAAGTGAGCATCCAAACGATCGGGACCAAGCAACCCCTCCAATCCACCCTTGGTGGTGATCGTGCGGAGTTGGGAGGTCGTCACCGTCTGGTGCTTCGCCTGATACCAATCAGCTAACGCAAGACGATTCGGATTATCTTCAATCGTGATGCGAAATGCTTCGCCCTGTCCGGTCCGAATGGTCGCGATGCTGCCGTCCGTTGCTTCAAGCGTTGAGGTAAAGCTCTTGGGAACATACAAACCCCAACCCGCAGGGCCAGCAAAAGCGACGACCAACCCCGAGTCCAACAGACGAACCGGAGCCTTGGCTGCGGGATTATAGAGATGGAAGGCTTCATTCCCGTCCAAGAAACCGTCACGATCGCTGTCAGGGACGCGCGGATCAGTACCAAAAACCAACTCTTCAACGTCTGAAAGCCCGTCGGAATCGGAATCAAGTCCGCCAGGCGGTAGACTTGGCGCAAGCGGAATAGGACTCGCCTCTTCGACCCGAGCAACGGCAATGCTCGAAGGAGAGGACTCTCCCCCTTCTCCAATCGCGATCACACGATATTCGTAGCGGCGACCGGACCGCACCGTCGGATCAAGAAACTGAGAGGCGTTCGCCGAAAGATTTGTGAGACCGATAAACGTTCCATCCGCTTCGCGACGCTCGACACGGAATCCTGTTTCATCCCCTCCTCCATCGATCCACGTCACATTCACCGCCGGTGCCGTTCCGGTGGTTGCGAGGGCAACGACATTTGCCGGTGCATTCGGCGCCGGTTTGGTTTGTGGCGGCGGAACCACTACTACCGGAGGCTTTTGGAACAATGTATCGCGATTGAAGTACACGAACCCTCCACCAATGATCGCCAGAATAAGAAAAATCAGCGCAACAAAAGGCCACACCGGACGATGCGCAGGTGGCGCGATCACGACCGGTTTTGGAACTGGAGCCGCCACCTTGGGCGCCTCCATTTCCGCCTGAGTTTTGCCATCCATCTTTAATGCCACGCCATAGTACTTGTCGGGCATGACAACGATCTCGGTCTGCTTTGCTCCGGATGCCACAACACCCCCGCTAGGCGGAGGTGGCAGGGCTCCGGGGCGCGTCCCCGGAGGTGGCGGAAGTGGAGGCATGGTTATGTGCTGCAGTCCGGTTTGGCGCATTTACCGCCGCCGCGCGGATTAAATCCGTTACTGATTTCGGTTCCGTCTTCGTAGGTATCGCCATCCGTATCTTTCAACATGGCATTTGTTCCGTACTTGATGACTTCGTCGCCATCACTCAATCCGTCACCGTCGGTATCAGCTTTCATCGGATCAGTCCCAAGCTCGCGTTCGCGACGGTCGTTCAGACCGTCATTATCGCTATCGACTTCCGGTTCAGGAGTCGGAGCCGGAGCGGTGGTTGTCGGTAATTCGTTTGTGACCGAGGTTGGCGGGGGGACATTGGTTCCCGGCGGAGGCGTTGTGACGGGCGGAGTTACGGGTGTTGGTTCAGGAATCGGAGCTGGGGGCGCTTCCGGGGCCGGAGGTGGCGTAGACGGGGCAACACCGGAAGGAATCGCGGGACTGCTGGTATCTCGAATCGTGCCAGGCATTGGCTCCACCGTCGCAGGCGCAACGGGACGTAAGACAAAGTACCAGAACGCTCCACCGCCTACCGCGAGCACAAGCAATACAACGACGGTGACAATAAGAAATGAACGCAGCCCTCCCCCACTGCTACGAACCATGGGAGCTTGAACCATCTGACCAGGAGCTCGCTGCCCACTTCTCTGCGCTTGTTCAAGATTTGAAAAAATATCTTCTGGTTCTTTTGCTGCTCGTGGAGGCATGGCCGTTACCGTAGGAGCGCTGGGACGAGGAGCTGGGGCGACGGGCGAAGCCATAGGAGCCGGAGCAACCGGAGCGGGAGGACGCGGTGCAGGGGTCGGCGGCGGAGGAGTTGTTTGTCGCGGCGGAGGCGGTGTTGGCGAAGAGCCGCCTGAGGGCGGAAGCGGTTCGAACGGAAGGTTTGATGGAGGAGTTGCCATATTATTGGGGAAGTTTGCCCGGTCCATTTGGATTATACCCTGCTTTCACTTCGTCACCGTCTTTGAAGCCGTCTCCGTCTGTATCCGGATTGTTAGGATTTGATCCCAACTGTTCCTCTTGGATATTCGTCAGCCCGTCATTGTCGGCATCGGTCGGAGCTGGCTGAGCCGGTATGGGTGTCGAAGGAGCGGTCACCGTGACCCCCGCGCGGAACGCGGCATCAGCCTGTTCCGAAGCCTTGATGCGCGGGTCTACCTCATCCTTCTTCAACGGATCGGTTTTTTTGTCATAGATCTCTTCCCCGTCGCTCCATCCATCCGCATCGCTGTCATACGAATTTGGATTCGTCCCCTTCTCCGCTTCTTCCGTATCCGGCACCCGATCACCATCTGTATCTTTTGGAATTGACGGGTCCGCGACCGGCTCCTGCGTCACCTGTTGTTGGCTATTGGATGGTTGATTTGCAGGAGGTGTCACTTCATTGATGCCCCGATTGCGCAACCAAACGATCACGCCCACTCCTCCGAACAGGAGAAGCAGGACAATCGCGACGGCAGCGATGCGTTGAAGGGTTGGTGTCATATCAAGAGCCTGTGCCACCTAACGGAGCCGGCAAGTTCACAGGCGGACTCTGTCCACTTGCCTGACCATTACAGCGCAGCTGATTCGTTAAGGTGATCGCACCCGTGCCAGCATCCTGCTCGAATACAATCCAGTATTTGCCCGTACCCGCAGGCGATCCCGTTGTCGGCGTGCAAGGCGGCGTTGTGACTCTCGGCGCATCAAGGGAATAAATGCGATCGGAGGTGATGATGCGTACCGTACTCGACGTTTGATCGAACAACACATGCGAAGGGCTTGATGCCACCGGACTATAGTCCACGAGGAAGTAGGAGTACTTCCCCGTATTCGCCCATGAACCGCGCTTAAACTTGAATGTCTGCGGTGCCGTGCTGAATGAATTACAATCTAAGTTCAATCCGGAAGTAGAAGTTGTAAAGCAGAATAAGTTGGCATGTGGCATTACCGATAAGTCCGGATTGCCCTGCGGTCCCCAATAAATATCCCTACTGCAACCGGCTTCGCTACCAACACACTGACGATATGTTGAGTAGGAATACGGAGCGGCATACAAATTCTCACTTCCGCTTACCTGGAATCGCTGGACCTCAGGCACGATTAGATGCGCATCAATGTAGTGAGGTAATCGACCCGTCCATGTATGAACGACGAGCGTCTCGCCTTCACCCACGCGAGGAGCTAGATAAATACGACCCGACGTATTCCCAATACCCTGCGAGTAGAACGTGCTTACGCCGAAGGTGTCGGATTCATACGGCCAGTAACCGCCGCGCGCGCCTTCGTCTTCATCCGGGAAACTGTCCGGCCAATCCTGACCATTACACGTGATACCGGCCGGGCGCGTATTATTCGTACACGGGTTGTCCTGATAGAAGTCCACAATAATCCTGTAGTTGGTACACTCAGAAACTTGGTTCAGCGTATTGAAGCTGAAATAGCCGGATGAATCCGTGAAGTCTTCGTTCACCTTGTTCCCACGATTATAAAGGCTGACGCGCGCATTCGGGACCGGTTGCGTCGAATAGACGGCATCCATCACCTGACCCTGAATGAACCCCGTACCTTCTGTGTCGTTACAGCTCAAGCAACCACTCAGGGAACAAGCCGAGGCACATGTAAGAACATCACGTCTTGGCGGATGGGTGCCCAAACAAATTCCGCTACAAGGTGCCGGGTCAGGTTTACACACTTGCGAGGCTTGCTGTGCCGTGAACTCACCTGTCCCCGTTCCGCTATCGGCGACATACGCGCAATCCGTATCTCCGGCTAAGCATGGATTCAAGCATGCAAAACCCGGCCTACATACGGAGACGATTCTTCCTGTGCTTGGGCGGTGGTAGTACGCATAATGCCCGCAGACAACTCGAGCCGCATAATCGAATCCGAGGCGACGGCAACTGATCAAGTTACATGTCTGACCGCTGACACAATCGCTACTTGTGACACAAGAACGTGAGGCATCGCCACTACAGGTACCGAGGCCCTGTGTACCGTCACACTGTTCGGAACCTTCGCGCACACCGTTGCCACAGTAACCACCCGAGCTTGCAACCTGACGACAGCTTGAAGAACAGGACAAACAAGATGATCCGTAATCGGCATCACAGGTACGGCGACCGTTGTCCGCTCCCTGGTCACACTCTTCAACGCCCGGACGATAGAAACCATCACCACACACGTTCGTCAAACACGCATTTGTACACGCGTCGTTATTGCCGCGATTACCGTCATCACACTGTTCGCCGGCATCAACCACACCGTCTCCACAGAAATTCGTCGGCTGACACGCACTCCAACCACCATCCCAACGGCACCAATTCGTGGTCGGCGATGCGCTGCCATACGGGGTACAGGTACGGCTACGCGAAGTCGGATAGCTCAGACAACGTCCACCGGCGCCACAATCCGTATCCGCCGAACAAGCGATATCCCGGTCATCGGAACAGCGATTGGCGGTGATACCCGTACACGCCTTGTTCGGACCATCTAACGGACAGCTGCCTCCCGGACAATCGGTATTGGTGTCACAGATCTGGTTGGCATTCGTACCGCCGACACACAGCGCCTTGGTCGAACGTTCGCTGTTTCCGTCACAATCTTCGAAGCCTTCGTCGACAATCGAGTCGCCACAGCGAGGACCGACGCCACCACAAGACAAGCTGCAGCTCGTACTCGCATCAAATCCGCTGCGCACATATGTGCCGTTGGTTGCACCAAGATCACAGGTCTCACCCGGCGACAAGCGACCATCGCCACAATAAGCATCGTATCCGGAACAGGTGCGGTTACAACGACCGTACGTTCCGTTCAAGGTTCCATCATCACATGTTTCACCGGCATCCACACGAGCATTCCCACACTGAATATTCGCGAGACAGGTCGTGGCTGGGCCGTCGATGTATCGTGCACAGTCGTCACAAATCTGAAGTTTGGTTCCGGCAGCTCCGCCGGCAACCGTACACGCCGCAGCCAAAGTATCACCCAATTCACACACTTCGGATGAACCGACAACACCATCACCGCACACGCCACCACCAGCTCCGTATACCGTGGAGCCGTCACACACATTCGTGTAGCGCCAGATACCGCCGGTTCCGACACAAGAACCGGAAGACACGACCGTGCCGCCGGGACCAAAGATGCGACAATCGGCATCCGTCACACATGACGACTCCAAATTGGAACAACGCTTAATTTCATTCAACAATGCTGGGAAGTAACGCGTGGCCGCAGCACCTTCCAGTTCGGTCGTGAGTTCGTAGCGCTGACCGGCATTCACCGAACGGTACTGATACAAACGTGAGACGGATTCAGGAACGCCAACGGTCAACAACGGACACATGTAGCGACGGCTTTCCGGATTCCAACAGGTTGCAGGTTCGACACCGGGATTTCCGGCGGCCGCATTACATGTCTGACCCTGGGCACACTCGCTCGCATCCTGACACGGCGTACCGCTTCCGCTACACACGCCACAAGACAAATAACGGTTCACCGGGTCGGATGGGAACGCGACACCGACTTCGGATTGCATCTGCTGCTGCCAGCTCGGCCAACGAGATGTGGACAAGGTCGGCACAAAGCTTCCGGTCTGGAGTTTCGGATATGAACCCGTACGCTCTTTCGCGGTCTCAAGCGCATCACTCATGAACTGGAAGTCCACCACGCGCTTCGAGTCACGCTGCATCTTGGCCTTGAAGCTCGAGCAGCGCAGATTCGGGTTCTGAGCCAAACATTCCCAATCCGCGGAACAACGCGCGACCTGACCATTGCTACCGCGATAAAACTCGCCAACCACGTGACCCGCTTCCGGAAGCGCATAGGTACACGCATTCGATGCACCGTTCTGGATATTGGCATTCAACGCAAAGTTCTGAACCAATTGCGTGGCGATTCCCTTGGTTTCAGGTTTGGCATCCGGATTATGCGAGATGATGTACATCTGCGAATACACGCGAGCACCCGTGGCGTCATCCGTATTCACACCGCCGACATACCAAGTTGAACCATCCTTTACAGCTTCGTACCCGTCCACAACGGTGCGCTCCGGCGAGCCCGTGAATCCACGCGAGGCATACCAAGCGGCAGGCGTAAGGTGCAACGGGTTGGTTGCAACACGAATACCAATACCGTCACCCAACAAACTCGGATCGCTGAAGGTCAACAAATATTGACGAAGAATACCGAGACGACTGTCTCCGTCGGAAATGGCCACCGGCTGCACATTCATGGCCGGCAAATCGCCTTCAGGACCTTCGGCTCCCGCATCGCGACAATACAGGGTGGCAAAGTTGAAGAACGGACCGGCGCTGCGAATAGCCGAAGCCAGAGGCGATGAACCAAGCAATGCAAGCGACGGATGACCAGAAACCTCGCTGAACGGCGCAAACCCGTACGACGGCCACGGGTTATCACACAACAAGACCTGGGCCATCTGACTCCCCTTCACCAAACGGCCAGTGGTACTCGGAACGTTCACATCATCACGCACAATGCGGATACCGGCTTCGATAAAGGAAGATCCGTTCTTCGGAGGCTCGACAACGCTCACATTCGAACGATTTTCCGTACCGGCTGCCGAACCGACCTCGGCCTGAAGTGATTCGCGGTTCGAAGCGATCCACGGTTCCCAGACCCAGGTGTACTCGGCCACCGGAGACAATGCGACGCTGCGACCATCCTGCAATGAAATAACTTGAGCGGAATATAAGTGTGATTCGGCCTGGCGCGTGAACAAGTTTGGCGAGTCGGCATTCGTATCACGTGCTTCAATCGCCGTGACGGAACAAAGACGCGCACCCGTCGTGAAATCCCACAGGAAATTTCCATCCGCAACCACGCCACGACGGCTCTTCACACCGACTCGACGCGTGGTGTCACCGTTATCAGCCAAGTTCGTGTCACCACGGAACAGAACTTGGTAGCGCGTCGTGGCAGCTAATGCTCGCTCCAAGGTGAAGCTGGCTTTGGTACCCGTTCCAGCCGGCTCAAAGGCAAGACGACCGCGAACAGATCCGGCACACCAGGCCGCCTGCGTCGGCTTCGGTGTGAACCATGTCATCAAACGGCGCCATACATGATTAAACCAACCGCGAATGCCCGTGCTTGAATCGTAGTCTTCAATGCGAACCACGAGCTGCTCATCCGGTCCACAGGCGGCACCGGCGACTTCACGAGCAACGACAAAGTTCGTCTGAAGCGACCCTTCTTCCATCAACACGTCAAAGGTTCCGGAAATAAGCGCGTTGCGGCAGACATTTGTTTCCCCACCCAACGGATACTGACCATTCAAACGCGGACGCGGGGCACAGCATCCGCGCGCGTCCAAACCCGTACCCGGCGCACAGGAGGTCTCCTCACGGAATCCACATTGCAAACCGTACGTAGCCTGACCGCGCTGCAAATCATACTCAGCACGCAACTGCGAACTCATGCGACCATCCGCACCCGGTTCGGCCTCACCCACGATTTCAGCCAGCTGTACTGAGTCTTGGCGACCATCGCCGGCGGCAGCCGATTCACACATTTCACCGCGACCGCGTACCGAGTCCCCACAAAAAGACGGCGCACCGTATCCAGCAGAAGAACCTTCAGCCAAACAAGAGGTGCTGCAACCATCACCGGAAATAATGTTGCCGTCATCACAATCTTCACCGGCGTCACGCGTTGCGTTGCCACAAATCGGAGCGGACGTTCCCACATTCAAGCACGTGGTCGTATTACAGCCCGACGGGAATGCCGCACCGGCCGCAGGACGTTCACATGCTTCACCCGCTTCCAAACGAGCGTTGCCACACAAGGCACGGACGCGAGTCGAGCCCTCATGCAAACAGTCGGCGCTACAGCCATCACCGCTTGAAGTGTTGCCATCATCACAGGCTTCACCGGCCGCGATATCGCCGTTACCACATGTCGAACCACCCGCTCGTGAGCCAAGCAACTGACAATCCGCACTACAGCCACGACCACCTGTCGGACCCAAATCGCACTGTTCGCCACGATTCACAACGCCGTTTCCACAGGTGCCGCCCGTAACAGGACGCCAACGACAATCTGAACCGCATGCGGTGGTCGCATCATCACATTCTTCCGCACCCTTCGAACCAGCCGGCAAAATACGACATGCGTCCCCTGCCGGTGTACGGCCCGCAACGCAATAACGCGCATCGGTCGTTTCGATCATGCCGTTTCCACACGAAGCCGTACGACCATCCACACCATCCGAACCCATGTTGATACAACGACCGGAACAGCCAGCTGGTAATTCATTGGTTGTATCAAGCAAACCGGGAAGCGCCTCGGTTCCAATTCCACCGTTTACATACTGGGAAACAATGCCGGTCTGATCGATAGTCCAGCTGTAGTTACGATCGCTGATGAGCGGCGAGCCTTCGCTGTTACACGCATCCGGAGCGGCCACCGGTCGAGCAGTGAATAACTGTCGAGCTGTTACGGTTGACTCGTATTTCTCACCCGGCGTGACTTCCACGCGAGCTGTGGCACAACGCGCGTCATCACCCTGCTTGGCGCGGAATGTCCACGAGAATCCATCCGGATCATTCAAACCGGAGAGCGGCAATCCGCTCTGTGAACGAATGCCCGTCAAATCACCGCCGCGAATGGTGAAGCGATAGAAACGTCCGGCCTCGAGCAAAGTCTCGACCGTGCCACCCGGACCAGGTCGCGTCGGCTCAACAACCAAATACGTGCGAGCGGGATCCGTGCTCGCGGGTGCCGCCGTGAGACTGATGTCGGCGCGGGAAAGATCGAGTGTCAGGTCGTAGGTAAGACAATTCTCATTTGTACAACGACGCAAGCTGAAGTTGCTTGCGCTCATGGACGCTTCGTCCATCGGCACATTGAAACGCGCCCAAATAGCCGCATTCACGCACGCCTGATCACAATTCGGTCCAAACGCGGTCACACGTGGCGGCTGCAAACGAACGAAGAAATCGGACGAACCCGTAATCGTTTCACCCGATTGCGTCACGGATGCGCGAACGCGCGTCGGTGTCGCACCCGTCTCGCTGCGTCCGGTCGCCGTCTGATTCTCCAACCCACGCGAGCTGCCATCCGGCAGCACCTGAACATCGGTCGTCACATCCACGCGGCTATTTTCCGTATTCCAATTCCAGTTATAGGCGTCAGCACGCAAGTTGAGACAAATATCATCGGCTGAACGCGGCATGGCTGAGACGCCGCGCGTCTCACCGATATCGTTCAGTGTTGCCGTTCCTGGTAACACGCTCACGGTGCCAATGCGACACGTCTCTGCTGCGGGTCGCGTCCCAAACGTAAATGTATAGTCCTGCAACATCGGGACATTGGTGTTCGAACGGATGCCCGTGGTCAAAATCACCTGATAGGTAGCCGAGCCTTCCCAGTTGGTTGCAGGGCGGAAAATAACGTAGCCGGTTCCCGTTGAAGGGTCACCATCAACCGCAATACGCGGATAACCGGCCGCTAACGTGACCGGATCGCCTGCCGTGGCACACGGATTCTCGGCCGCACCCGTACAGCGACGCACCACGAATGAGGCCGTAGGACCGGACAGCACAATCGACGCCGGATTCAGCGGCGTGGTGAAACGGATAAACAAATCTGAATTGACGCATGCGCGATTTCCGCCGCTGCGACCGGCCCACGGAGACGGCGATGCCGGGCGATCCGGAGAACATTCCTCGATCACGCGCGGATTTACCGGCAACAAACCCGTGGAAAGCGTCCAAGCGAATTCAGCCGTCGGAGATGAGGCCGGACACGAACCGCCGACGGAACAGGCGCCGCTGCGGCAACATACTTCGGCACCGCCACAAATCGACGCATCTTCATTACAGTTACGAACCGCAAAATTCACTCCGTTGGAATCGGTTGATCCCTGACGCACTCGAACGTCACCGGTTTGCGAACCAGCTGGCACGCGACCCTTGATGCTCGTCGCGCTCCAATCGCTTGCCGCGACCGACATCGGCAAACGAGTGCTCGCACCTGCAAAGGTGCTCTGGCCCGTAGCGAGAGCGCCGAAACGTTCGCCAATAATCTCGATCGGCGTTCCGACAGGGCCCGCAGCCGGACGAATCGCACAAATACCCGGTCGCGCTTCGCCGGTCGTTACATTGAAATCAGCTTGATTGCTCTGCACCGCATCCTGACGCTCAAGCACCACCTTCCATCCCCCAGTCGTCAAAGCCGTATCGCCCAAACCCTCACGGAACGTGCGCGGAACCTTCACCGTCACGGAACGATCGCTCCAGAACGCGGTGGAACATTCGGCCGGGAAGTCCGTATCCGCAATCCCCTGACCACCGCCGCGCAGGAACAAGACGCGACCGATGCGTGATCCAAAGTTACGACCTTGCAAGGTGATGTATTCGCTGATCGGACCGTTATCGGGTGAAACACTGTCGATCACCGGAGCATCTACAACTACACGCTCATCAATACGGAATGAAACTGCGTTTGATTCCGCTCCTGCCACGCGCGCCTTTACCGCATACGTTGCCGGGCTAAAGGCAGGCGCATTCAACGCGATGGTGGAATCGGACCAGGAAAGGAAAGAGGAAACTTCACGATCATTGAAGAGGACGCGGTCAGAAGAGGAGCCAAGACCCACACCACGCAATTCAAAACGCGTACCAGCCTCCCCCGCTCCGGGAACAGCGGCACACAAACCCGGATGCTGAACATCATTCACGTCAAAGTTGTCGAGCGTCGGTCCACGCGCGTCATTTGTCGTATCAGTCAGCCCAGCGGCATTACGAACAGTAATCGGACCATCGATAGCCCCCTCAGGCACAGCCACAATGATAAGCGTCGGTGTCCAGCTCGAGCCCACGGAACAGGCGGCCGGAGGTGTGGCCGTGCGTCCATCCGCAAACGTCACCGTCCCACCGACCGGGCCAAAGTTCACACCGGAAATGGACACGAGAGTGCCGGGTCGACCGTCATCCGGAGATACGGAAGTGATCACCGGCTGCTCGACACACACGCCCGCCGTACATACGCCGCTCGCACAGGCGGAACCCGTTGTACAAACGCCGCCGGAACACGCTCCACACGCGGCACCACCGCAATCCACATCGGTTTCATCGGCATCGCGTGTGCCGTTGAAGCAGTGACGCGGGCGCACAACGACCGAAATCGACGCGCTATCTGCTTGGTTCGAATCAATGTCATACGCGCGTGACATGAGAAGCTTCGCGCCCGAACTCACGCCACTCGTGTCCCAATCAACCGTCACGCTCAAATCCCGCACGGTTGCAGAAGAAGATCCGGTGCCGACAACCGAGCCGTTCACGGATGATTCAATAAACGAAACGCCGGCATCATCGGTCGCGCGTGATTCAATCAAGACCAAATCATCCGCCGGAACACTTTGCCCATCCAACGGAGAAAGAATGGTCACCGTTGGCGGAGCCGTATCAACCAATGAACCGGTCGTGAAACGCGCTTCACACACCGGAGCAAAACCGCCACACACCAAGGCCGTGCTACCGGTAGAGCGCAAGGATGTTGAAACGCGCGCGATGTATTCCGTATCCGCATCAAAACAGCGACGCGCTTCATTCGGAGCCGGACAAGTGGCCGCAGGCGTGAAGGTCACGACCGCACCGGAAACCGCAACCGTACCGGCAACCGGCGCGCTGTCTGAAGCGCGCAAGATCGTAATGGAAGATGAAGCGGAGCTCACCTGAACATCACGCGTAAAAATAAAACGTACTTCGATATTACGAATGGAAACTGCGCCCCTCGGGCTGATCGACTGCAACTGAAAAGATGAGGCACCACCGCCGCCCGGCAAAACACCACCGCCGCCCGGGCCACCTCCCCCACCACCGCCTCCGGGACCGCCACCTGTCGTCGCACCAATAAGGGCATTAATAACAAACGTCGTCAGCGCCCAAGACATCAAAATGATAACGACGCCGATGATGGCATTACGCAAGATCGCTTTGGCACGCGACACCTGCTCTTCGCTCCCGCCCGATGTCATCCACAAAAAACCCGCGTACAAAATCAACACCAACATCACGATACCGAGCAACCCAAGCGCGGCGTTGATGACACGTGCGGCAATCAAACGCGGATCTTCGGCCGAGAGACCGGTCACAGAACCGACCGCGTTCAAACCAGCCGTGTCGACCTGGGCTAAAACCGGTCGGGCTTCAAATGCCAGAGAACCTGCCGCTAAGGACAGGACTGCGAGCGCCGCGAAGGCGAAGGAGCGAAAGAGCTTCATGGTTATGGTGATCTGGGAGCCGGGCAACCGTCACGCTGCACGCGACCGTCGCAACAGTTCGGATTGGAACTGTCGGCGCGACACGTTTCGGATGCGGCCGGGTTGAAACAGTTCTGGTACACGTTCTGCAAACCAGAGCGCATCAGCGGTTGGTATACCGGAACGGATACGGTTGATGTCGCCGGGCTGTAAATACGATGCGAGATTGAGAGCTGACCTTGCGTTGGTTCATCACCCACACCCGCCGGGACCCCGGCAGCGGTCAAGAAATCCTGCGAAAGCGTCCACCAGAAGGTGTCGGCTAATTCCGCGGCTTCGTTCGTACGGATCAAGACATTCTCCGTATTCACGGTTGAAGATTGCAAAATCGTATCAAAGGTTGCCGACGGCTTCTGATCAAGCGGGACATTGCTCGATGATGCAAGATCTCCGGCTGTCGGAATGGTCGATTTGATCGTCGGCGCCGTCAGATTCGGCGCATCGCTGGTGCCAAATGTCCAACCATAACGGTCATCGCCTGCGACGGCGTCGGATTCGGAGCCTTGTGAGGTGCCGTCGCCGTTTCCATCAAGACCATTGCCGGCCATGTCAGCGATGCCGTCATATCCCGAAGCGGTGTAGGCGGCGAGCGGCGGCGTATCCGACAATGAAGGCGAGAAAATCTCGACGGCGATACTGTTGTCGCTCGGCAAGCAGTAGACGGTGCGGCCACAAGAGTTGGTGCCACAGGCGAGATCGGAAACGAATTCAACCGTTCGATATTGGTTGGAGATGCGGAATTCGCCATTTGGACGCGTGGTCGCTCCCCCGGCGGCAGGCGTAGCCGCAACACGGATATTGGTGAACCCGGAACCGTTCCACAAACCGGAAGCTGATGTCGGATCAATTGCTTCGTCAAAGCTTGCTTGAACGATAATGTTCGGCGCAAAACGACCACCGGCGCGCGGAATCACGGTTGTCACACGCGGCGGAGTTGTATCGACGATGGTCGAGACTTCGAAATTCCAGCGATAACCGGAAGCGAAGGCGCCACCAAAGGCCGCGGTCCCATCTTCCAACAAAACGGTGGTAGGCGCTGAAGCGCTGGAGCGGCCACCCACGAGTTCGACTGTATAGTTTGTATTTTGTGTCGGACTACCGAGATATTCCACCGGACGAATAACGAATGTCTTGTGGTCAGCCGTCACACGCACGCGGGCCTGAGCCGTCGTCAAAGCTGCTTCACGGCGACCAACCGGATACACCTTCACCGCATCACTATTGATGCCGATTGTCGTAGAAGACGTTGCTTCGGTGTAATCCTTAATAAAGGATGGGACAAGAATCGGCTCCTTAAAGGTGATGACAATGGCTGTGTTACGCGGAACGCCCGTGGCATCACGTTGCGGGACATGCATCTCGACAATGCCGCCACCCAAAGAGCCGGAAGCACCCGGAAAACCAAAACCACCGGGACCACCTCCGGGACCACCGCCAAAAAACCCGCCGCCGCCCGTCGCGCCCAACAAGGCATTCAAAATGAAATTCGTGATGGCAAAGGCGGAAGTGATGATGACGAGACCGACCACCGCATTTCGGATACGAGTCTTCGCAGAGGTGACTTGCTTCTCGTCTCCGCCTGATGTCATCCATTCGTATCCTGCATATAAAAGGATGCCGAGCAGAATGACGCCAACAAAACCAAGCGCCACATTAATGATGCGCCCGATGATGGTGTAGAGGTCGGTTGTTCCACTCGCGATGCCGGCGGCATTCCCAACCGCGTTCAATCCGGTCGTATCCGGAGCCTGCGCAAAAACTGCCGCCGGCTGCACGGCGAGCATCAAGGCAAAGACGCAAAACGCGTTGGCGAAACAGCGAAAAAAAGTCCGTCGCGCAAGCATGAGCCTATTCTACCCTGCCAGCACTCGTTGCACAATCGTCCGAACCTCATTTCCATCAGCCCTTCCATCCACAGCCTTCATGGCTGCGCCCATGGCTTTGCCCATATCACTTGCCGACATGCCAGAAACGGCCTCTCGCACGATTTTTTCCAGCTCTTCAGGCGCCATTTTGGCCGGAAGGTATTGGTTAATGAGATCGATTTCCTTTTGCTGCTTTTCCACAAGGTCCATACGGCCTGCATTCTGAAAATCATTCAGGGCATCCTGATACTGCTTCACCATCGTCTTCAACACGGCCTGAGCTTCGGCTTCGGTCAGCTCATGCATCAAGTCGATTTGCTTGTTCTTGAGAGCCGTGCGCGTCAAACGAATCACCGACAGTCCGAATTCGTCGCGGTTCTTCATGGCGGCCTTGAAATCCTGCTCAATACGTTCGAGTGTGGTCATACGCGCCAAGTATCAAGTACCGAATAACAAATAGCAAGTACCGTTTTGGTACTTGCTATTTGAGACGGACGCGTTAATTAACGACGGCCGTACTTCTTTTTCTTCGGGTCTTCCTTGAGTTGGCCGGTCTTCGTCAGATAGGCGAACTCGGAACCCTTGGTGACACGACGCAGGGCACTCTCGTGACGCTGCGTATTGTTTTGGCCACCGTCATGAAAACGACGACGCTTGGACTCGATCTGTTTGCCGGACGACTGAAAACGACGCTGAAAGCGGCGAAGCAGCGCGTCAAAGGTCTCGTTCTTCTTTTTCTTGACTTCTACCATATAGACACGCTCCTTTCTGGATAAGATCAAGCCGAATTAGAGGTCGGTTTGTCGGCCCGAATATTAGCCAAAACCTGAATCCCTGTCAACCGCAGGGGCGTATTGCAATACGCCCCTACTCTGCCGCGACCACACGACCCAACTTCTTCTTAATTTCGTGCACCACCTTCTTCACGTCCACGATTTCCTGCGATCCGGCGTCCATATCGCGGATGATAGCCGTTCCATCAAGCGTTTCCTTTTGGCCGATCACGATCACCCACTTGGCGCCGCGGCGGTTGGCGATTTCCATCTGCTGTTTGATATTGGCCTTGGAAAAGGCTTCACCGATCGGAATACCGGCCTCTCGGAACTCTTCGAACAAAGCCAAAGCCTTTTTGCGACCAAGCTCACCGAGCTGAGCGATGAAGACATCCTGCTTCAATCCAATCGTGGATGAAGGCTGCGTATCTTTTACGCGCGAGACGATGCGGTCGAGACCAAAGCTGAAACCGGCAGCCGATGTCGGGCGACCTCCAAGCAATTCGACAAGGCTGTCATAACGACCGCCACCACCGAGTGAGCTCTGTGCCAATTCCTGATCATCCGTGTTGGCGTACCATTCGAATACCGTCTTGTTGTAGTAGTCGAGACCACGCACCAAGTACGGATCAAGCTGATACGGCACACCGACTTCATCAAGATACTCAAGCACGCGCATGAAATGCGACTTGGAATCTTCATCGAGCCAATCCACGATCTGCGGTGCTTCGGCTTTCAATTCCTGAATGGCCGGATCCTTGGAATCAAGCAAACGCAATGGGTTCTTCAGCAAACGCTTTTTGTCATCTTCAGAAAGCTTGGCTTTCTTGGAGCGGAAGTATGCAACAAGCGCGTTCTTATAATTGGTGCGGGATTCGGCAGAACCAAGCGAGTTCACGCGCACGGTTGCATCAACGCCGAGCTTTTTGAGAAAAGCCCAACCAATCACCATGAGCTGCGCATCAATTACCGGATCAGCATCACCAATAACTTCGAAACCGAGCTGGTAGAACTGGCGGAAGCGTCCGGCTTGCGGGCGGTCATAGCGGAACATCGGGCCCGTGTACCAAAGCTTCACCGGTTGCGGCTGGTTCAACATGCCATGCTGCACGAATGCGCGAACGGCAGGAGCCGTGCCCTCAGGACGCAAAGAGACGTTTTCTCCACCCGGGGTTTCCCAGGAATACAATTCCTTTTCAACAATGTCCGTTGAGCGACCCACACCGCGAATAAACAAAGGGGTTTCCTCCACAATCGGGGTGTCGATTCGCTCAAAGCCGTATGCAACCGCAATTTCGTCCGCCAATTCATTCACGCGACGCCAGTAGTGCTGATCACCCGGCAATAAATCGCGCATGCCACGTACGGTCTGGATCGGCTGCATGCCCTTCTTGGGCACGAAGGTGTCCACCGGTGGAACGGCGGCGGTAGCGGCGGCTGCGCCGGCTACAGGGGCGACGACAGGAGCCGGAGCGGCCTTGGCGAACGGCTTTTTGGCAGGGACTTTCTTGGGTGACATAGGAGTTTACAGATTTGGGTAGGTTTGACGATCAAAATGCTTCCAACGATCCAC
>CAZQSK010000003.1:0-32342 GCA_964596245.1 uncultured Gammaproteobacteria bacterium | reverse complement strand
TAGGAGTTTACAGATTTGGGTAGGTTTGACGATCAAAATGCTTCCAACGATCCACTGGATATCCACGCACCCACACTCGACCGACCACATGCTTACGCTTCACCGGACCGAAGAATCGCGAGTCGAGACTGGATGAGCGGTTGTCGCCGAGCAGATAGAATTCGTCGGCCTTCAGTGTCACGGTTTGTGAAGCGGCGGTGAAATCCTGATCAAGATACACGGTTTCATCGAGCAGCGCTCCGTTCGGATGTGCATCGTTGTAAATCTTGATGCGACCGTTCGCGACTTCCACCGTTTCACCCGGCAAGCCGATCACACGCTTAATGAAAAACTGTTTCGGGTCCTGCGGATAGTGGAAGACGACAACGTCACCGCGCGACGGATCACCCACACGATATGAGAGCTCATCGATGATGAGGTACTCGTGATCGAAAAAATTTGGCTCCATGCTAGCTCCCTGCACGTAGAACGGCTGGATCAAGAACCAACGAACCGGGATGATGATGGCCAAGGAAACGGCCAGGACTTGGAGCATCTCCAAACCCATGGCGACGGCGCGCGCTTTCGGGGTCGTCGGAGCGCTTTCAACAACCGGCCGTCGGCCGAACCAATTTATAGGCATAAAGCGCAGATTACCTGAAAAAATGGCTTTTAGCAAGTAGGCTCCACCCACTCTTTGATCGCCTTTTCCCAGCGCTCCATGGTGCCGCAATCGTACCAAGGCCCTTCCAAAGCGCAGCCACCCAATCTCCCCTCCTCGGCCAGTCGCGGAAAAAGATCTTTCTCAAACATCAAAAACAATTTGCTTTTATCAATCTCGGAAAGCACCGACGGCTCCAACACATACAACCCGGATGAAATGAGTGTTGACGGAGGCAGGGCCGGCTTTTCATGAAAACGCTTGATGCGTTGTCCGTCCATCTCCGCGACGCCGTAGTCTGATGGATTTGGAACACGGATCAGCGCAACGGTCGCAGCAGGACGATGCGCAGCATGAAATTCAGATAACGTTTTCAAATCTAGACCCTTCAGCTCATCACCATTGGTCACAAACACGGGATCATTTCCCAAATCTGCCCCAAGATGATGCACAAGCGCGCCAAGCGTCCCCATCGCATCCGGTTCAACCCACACTTCGGCGCCCGGAATATCTTTGGCCCATGTTTGAAATGCCTCGGCCCATTTTTTGGGCGCGACAATCGTGATGCGCTCCACACCATGACGCGCAAACCAACGCGCCTGCCAAGTAAGAATCGGTTTTCCTTGCACCGGCACGAGTGGTTTTGGAATTTCAAGCGTGATGGGACGCAAACGAGTCCCCTCACCACCGGCCAAAATAATCGCCCTTTTGATCATGTTACGTGCTACGTGTTACGTGGTTTTTGTGTATTTCATGATGGCCTGCCACTGCGCTTCGGTAACAGGGCTCACCGACAAGCGCGGCTGCTCGACCAAGGGCATGATGGAAAGGCCAGGCGTGTTGCGAATCTCTTCCAAACTCAAACCGCGTCCGACAGGCTTTACAGCCTTCAACTTTACCGAAACCCACTTCCCTTCCTCGGCCGTCTTATCGGGCTGCGCTTCACGCACCACTTCGGCGATACCGACAATCTCCTTGTCTTCTTGTGAGTGGTACACAAGTACCCCATCACCGACTTTCATCGCGTTCAAATTATTACGCGCTCCAAAATTGCGGATGCCGGTCCATTCGGCCTCGCCATCGCGCACAAGATCCTGCCAGGAGTATTCCGAAGGATCCGATTTGACGAGCCAATAAGACATATTGCCACGTAGCATGTAGCACGTAACGCGTAGCGTCAAACGAGTCATTGACCACGCCTAGCCGGGCTGATAATCCGTTTGTAGCTCTGATGAAACAGAGACGTACCATTAACCGAGTGAGGGAGAGAATGCTGTACGAGTTGCAAGAAGACGATCTCGTGGTCCTGAAGCTCTCGGGCGAGGCGCTCGCAGGACCGGACAAGGCACATCCGATCTTCCCGTACGATCCGGAGACCGTTCTCCGAGTCGCGCAGGAGATCGCGGTGGTGAAGGGGCAGAATCCCCGTCGCCGAATTGCGGTCGTGGTCGGCGGAGGAAACATCTTCCGCGGAGCGAAGGGCGCGAGCCAGGGCATGGACAGGACCGAAGCCGACTACTTCGGCATGCTGGCCACGATCCAGAACGGCGTGACGCTCAAGGACATGCTGAAGCGCATGTGCAACATCAAGACCACGCTGTACTCGGCACTCGAGTGCAACAAGGTCGCGGTGCCCTACATCCGCGGCAAGGTCCTGAGCGATCTCGGCAAGGGCCGCGTGGCGATCCTCGCCGGTGGCGTCGGACGGCCGTTCTTCACCACCGACACAGGAGCCGCGTCCTACGCGCTCGAGCTCGGGGCGAAGCTGCTGGCCAAGGCCACCAACGTGAAGGGCGTCTTCAACAAGGACCCCGAGAAGCACGCGGACGCCGAGTTCCTGCCCTTCGTGGACTACGACCGCGCCACTGTCGAGAAGCTCGGCGTCATGGACGGCGAAGCGTGGCCGATGTGCCAGAAGCAGAAGCTCCCGATCCGGATCTTCTCGCTGAAGGAGCCCGGCAACATCACGCGCGTCCTCATGGGCGAGCCGATCGGCTCGCTCGTCATGGAACCGCCGTCGTCACAGGCGCGGGTCCACCTCCCCTCCTGACCCATCTGGGTCTTTTTTGTTTCATGCTAATCTCTTTGCCATATGTCCCGCTTTGAATGGGTTTCTCTGTCTTTGCAGATCGTGACGCTGGTGGCCGCGTCCTACTTCGCCTTTGCCCAAGGCGTGGTAAATGATCGACTCGCACGCTTGGAGGATTACGTCTCAGTCAGCGCGGTGCCCGAGGGCGCGGGCGTGAAATTCATCAATACCGGTGGATCAAATGTGTATATCCACTCCATCAACATAGACGGACAAGAAACGCGCTACTCTCCTCCACGCCAAATCGCCGCAAAAACCGGTGACTCAAGTTATTTCATGCCGATTGGTTTTGAAACCGCAAATAAAAAAGAATTTTCAATCACACTCAGACTGACGGATGAATTTGGCACACCTTGGATTTCCGAACATGGCGGCGGAGCCGCCGATGAAGATTCAAAAACAGCATTTTTTAATGTGTGGACGTATAAAACCCAAGCGCAGCGCTAGCGCTTCTTCGCCAACCATTTCTTCACAAGCTTCTCGGCCTCTTCTTCGTCTTTCACCCAGTGAATGCGCTGGTCACGCTTGAACCACGTCAGTTGTCGTTTCGCGTACTGCCACGTTGCTTCCTTTGTTTTGCGCACAGCTTCATCGAGTGAACATTCGCCGCGGATATAGGCGCCAAGCTCGCGATAGCCGATCGAAGTCATGGCCGGCGCATCCCACGGAATGCCCATTTTGCGTACGCGGCGAATCTCATCGAGCCAACCCGCTTCAACATACGCTTCAACCGCAAGACTGATGCGCTCGCGCAATTCATCGCGCTCACGCTTGATGGCGATCATGAACGGATCGATCACGGGTTTGGCGGCGGACTTTTGGTGCGTGAATGGTTTACCGGTGAACGTTGTGACTTCAAGCGCGCGCAAGACACGACGAGGATTTTTCAAATCAACGAGACGCTCGGCGTCCGGATCAACACGAATGAGCAACTTCACCAACTCGGGCAAACTTTTCGTTTCCATGGCCTTGCGGAACTCTGGCTGCGGCGGAACTTGCGGAATAACATAATTATCGACGAGGGTTTGGATGTAGAGTCCTGTACCCCCAACGACAATCGGCAATTTTTTTCGCTTGGTGATTCCCTTTACCGCAGTGAGAGCCTTCTCCTGCCACTCGGCCACGGTCATGGTCTCGGTCGGCGGAAGGAAGTCCATCAGGTAATGCGGCACACCCTCAAACAGGTACATCTTTCGAGCACCAACCGAGGTGCGTTTTCCGCCCATTGGCTTGCCTGTTCCGATATCAAACGTCTGAAAAACCTGACGCGCGTCGGCATTAATGATCTCTCCCTTAAAACGCTTCGCAAGCTGTATTCCTAGCAACGTTTTGCCAGAGGACGTCGGCCCAACGATACATAAAACGCGCGGTAGAGCGCGTTTCGTACCCACCGGGCCTCGTGACCCGGGGCGGCGTTGGGACGTTTCTTTAACCTTCATTAGCCTCCAGTTTACCTAAAAAATGGTTCCTGGTCAAGCGATGATTTCACCTTCCAAAACCCAGGACTTGGCCAGCGTGACGGATACCGGAACGATGCGTCCAAGCACTGATGCATCAGAGCATTTAAAACGCGTCAATTTCATTTCGTGTGATTGACCGCTCGCATATCCATTATCAACTTTGTCGACGAGTACCGAAACCGTTTTTCCGATGAATGCCTGATTCTTGGTCAGCGAAATTTTTTCCATCAGCGATTGCAACTCATCCCAGCGATCGCGTTTTTCTTCTTTGGAGATATCGTCCGTATACAATTTGATGCCAAGCGTTCCCGAGCGCGGTGAATATTGCGCGTTGTAGGAGATGTCAAAACCAACTTCTTCGTACAGCGAAAGCGTTTCGTTGAATTGTTCGCGTGTTTCGCCGGGAAATCCGACAATAATATCCGAACCAAGTGCAATACCGGGACGAGCCGCCTTCACTTTGTTGATGGCTATCATGAATTGTTCGCGATTATATTTGCGATTCATGCGACGCAACACCTCATCACTCCCCGACTGCACGGGAAGGTGAAGATAATTCACCTGTTTTGGAAGCGCGAGTGCGGCAATCACTTCATCGGTCATGGAAAGCGGATGCGCGGCCGTCCAATGCAAACGCTGCAAGCCCGGAAGTTGATTCAATTCCCACAAAAGCGCAGCAAAATGATCTTTGAATGGATTTTCTTTGGAAAACGTCTCAGGATCAGCCGCGCGATATGAGTTCACTGTTTGACCAAGCAAGGTGATTTCGATCACGCCATGCGCAATCAACTCACGCGCTTCATTCAGAATGTCGGCTGCGGGACGATTGCGCTCCAAACCACGCGCATACGGAACAACGCAATACGTACAAAACTTGTTGCAGCCAGTTTGAATGGTCAAAAATGCTTGCGATGTTTCAACACGCAACGGATGAACTTTAAGATAATCGGCCTGCTGCTCGCCGGAATTCACCAACTCAGGACGAAGCTCGGAAATCCAGCGCGGCAAATGCACCATGTCTGGCGTCGGAAAATAAAGATCGGTTGCCGGCAAACGCTGGCGGAAGGCTTTTGCTTTGTCGCGGCCGGGCATGCAACCCGTGACTGCCACGATCATTTCCGGCTTTGTCTTCTTGTATTCAAGATATTTTTCTTGCGAACCATACACACGATCTTCGGCTGATTGGCGCACCGAACAAGTATTCACGACGATCAAATCGGCCTGCGATTCATCCGGCGTTTCATTAAACCCTAGCGAAGACAAAAGACCAGCGATACGTTCGCTATCGTTCTTGTTCATCTGACATCCGTAGGTGGTGATGGAATAGGTCGGCATACGCGGGAAAAAATGGTATCATGCGAACGTTCGTATGACGGAACTTAAACCAGAAGCTAAGGAGGAAATCAAGCGCGCGTACGAATCATTCGAAGCCGCGCTACGCACCATTGCGCATGAGCATCGCTTAACCGTAAGCGAACTCTTGGCGCAACTCGATCAAAAACATATCGAGGCCATTGAAGCGCGGCTCCACTCCTCCGACACTTCTAAATAACACACTTCTCATATGCCCCCTCTTCCAAAGGACAATGTCTGGTTCAACCGTGCTGCGGTGGCGGCCACGATCGTGCTCACTCTTTTCCTGGCCGTACAGGCCGTAAAGGGTTTAGCTGAAACGCAACAGGTTGGCTATGCCCCGCGCGTACCGAACACGTTCAGCGTTGAAGGCTATGGCAAAGTCTCGGGCAAACCGACGCTCGCCGAAGTCAGCCTCGGACTCTATTCCGAAGGCCGCGAAGTTCCGACTGTCCAGGAAGCAAATACCAACAAAGTGAATGCCATCATCGAGGCCATGAAGCAGATGGGTATCTCGAGCGATGATTTGCAGACGGCGAATTACAACATCTCGCCGAAGTTTGATTACACGAACGGAAATCCGGTGGTAACGGGCTACACGGTTTCGCAGAGCGTGTCGGTAAAGGTACGCAATCTCTCGCAAGTTGGCGCCGTTCTTGGCAAAGCCGGTGAATTGGGCGCGAACCAGGTAAACGGTGTCACGTTCACGATTGATGATCCGAGCCAATTGCAGCGCGAAGCTCGTAAGGAGGCCATCGATGATGCCCAGGCCAAGGCAGAAGAATTGGCCGACATGTTGGGCTTGCGCGTCGTGCGTATCACGACGTTCTCGGAATCCTCGAACGGAGGAGCTCCGTCACCGATGCTCTATCGCGCCGATGTTGCCAACCAAAAAGCCGTTCCTGATGTGCAGCCGGGCTCATTGGATGTTGAGTCACGCGTGTCAGTCACGTTCGAAATCCGCTAAAAAATATGTTCGGAGGAACAAAAATAAAATCGATCTTTGGTCGCGAAGTCTTAGACTCTCGCGGCAATCCGACCGTCGCCTGCCGAGTGACTCTTTCGGGCGGCGCCAGCGCGGAAGCAAAGGTGCCTTCGGGCGCCTCTACGGGCTCGCATGAAGCGCTTGAGCTTCGTGATGGCGACAAGAAGCGCTATGGCGGACAGGGCGTGAAAAAGGCGGTGAACAATATCAACAAGCTCATTGCCCCGAAATTGCATGGCAAAGACGCCGCAAAGCATCGCGAGCTGGATCAGATGATGTTGGATTTGGATGGAACGCCGAACAAATCGAAACTCGGTGCAAATGCCACGCTCGCCGTGTCTTTGGCGATCGCCGAAGCTCTGGCTAAGCAGCGCGGTATTCCCCTTTGGCAGTCGCTACGCAAAACATTCAACTTTGATCGTGCGGCCCGCATGCCGATCGCAACCATGAACGTGTTGAATGGTGGTGCGCATGCGAATTGGTCGTTGGATATTCAGGAATGCATGATTGTGCCGAAGCAGCGCGCCTTTGCCGATCGCATTCGTGCAGGCTCGGAAGTCTTCCATGCGCTCGCTAAGATTTTGAAGGCTGAAGGCTTTACAACAACCGTTGGTGATGAGGGCGGATTTGCTCCGAAACTTGGGGCAGCAGAAAACGCCTTCACACTTTTGGTGCGCGCTATTAAAGCCGCAGGCTACAAGCCAGGAACCGAAATTGCTCTTGCGACCGACGTGGCTGCTTCGGAGTTCTACGACGCAAAAGCCGAGCTGTATCGCATGAAAACCGAAGGCCACACCTATACCTCGGATGAATTGATGGAGCGCTATCAGCAATGGCAAAAAGATTTTCCGTTTGAATCGATTGAAGATCCGTTTTCGGAAGATGATTGGCATGCCTGGTCCAAGGCCTTGCCGAAGCTCAAGAAAAAGTCCGCGATTGTCGGTGACGACCACTTCGTGACCAACATCAAGCGTCTTCAGCGTGGTATTGATGAAAAATCGGCCAATGCGATTCTCATCAAGCCCAACCAAATCGGTACGCTGACGGAAACCGTGGACGCCATCATCCTCGCGCATAAGCATGGCTTCAAAACCAGCATCTCGCATCGCTCCGGCGAAACGTCCGATACCTTTATTGCGGATTTGGCCGTGGCCTGCGGCTCGGAATACATCAAAACCGGCTCGCTCTCACGCTCGGAACGCGTGGAAAAATACAACCGTTTACTTGAGATCGCGGAAGTGGAAATGTAGGGAGCATGACACTTATCATCAGGCGAGCGACCAAGGCGGACATCCCCGCCTTGATTCGGTTAAACACGGCGCAAACGGATTACCACGCCAAGCTCGATCCTTCGCTCAAGACGGGCAAGCAACTCAAGCCACGCATGAAGGCGTTCTTTTTGAAGCATTTACCGCGCGTCAAAGGGCGGACATTTGTGGCCGTTGAAAACAAGCGAGTGATCGGATTTGCTATGTGTGAGATTCAGAAAACCTCACCTGCGACGCGCATGAAAGAAATTGGTTATATGCGCACGATTTTCGTGGATCAAAAATCCCGCCGATCAGGAGCGGGAAATATGTTGATGACAGCGGCTACGGATTGGTTGAAAGAAAAAGGGATGACACGCATCGAACTAGGTGCAGTCTCAAACAACAAAATCGGATTGAACTTCTGGTACAAGCAGGGCTTCAAGGAACGGATGAAGCGACTGTGGAAGAAGATCTAACGCAACAACGCCAATATCCCCGGTAATTGTCCACGCTTGGCGATGAATTCCAACATCGCACCGCCTCCCGTAGAAACGAAGTCGAACAAATGCTCGGCTTTGGCAGCATGAAGAACCGGGAGTGTATCTCCCCCGCCGGCGACCCCGTAGGCAGAACCCTGCGCACGCACACCGATCACACGCGCAAGAAAACGCGAACCAAAACCTGTTGTACGATGCTCAGACAAACCAACCGGACCATTCCACAAAATTGTTTTTGATGACTTGATGATGGCTCCCCACGCTTTCAACGTTTGCGGACCAAGATCCACAATCATGTCTTTACCGGAAAGTGCCGTCACGGAAATGTGGCGCAAGCTCATCTTATTCGTGTCCTGAGTCACGGCTGCATCAACCGGCAAGACAATTTCTTTGCGCTTCAATAATTTCTTGGCGAGTGAGACGCCATCTTTTTCATACACCGAGCGTCCGACCTGCAAGCCCTTAGCTTTCAAGAAAGGTGTGGCCATGGCACCACCAATCAAAACCTTGTCGCAAGCCGTACACAGAGCCTCGATCACCGGAAGCTTGGTTGAAAGCTTCAATCCACCAACCACGGCAATAAATGGAGCCTTGGGCTTATCCAAAAGCTTGGAAAGCGCTGCGACTTCAGCCTCAAGATTCGGTCCTGCGTACGAAGAAAGCACTTTGGCGAGGCCGGAAACGGAAACGTGCGCGCGATGACATGACGCAAAAGCATCATTAATGAAAATATCTCCCAGCGAAGCATAAGCCATAGCCAAGGCTTTGGCATTCTCTTCTTCACCCTTAAGAAAACGAACATTCTCAAGCAAATGCAATGATCCTGCCTTGGCTGATGACAAAGATTCCTTCAACGCAGCCAACTCGATTTTGTTTGCAACAGATTGCGCATGATACGCCACATCCAATCCATATGAGCGCTGCAACAACTTAACCAGAGGCTTGGTAGAAAAGCGCTTGTCTTTTCCTTTTGGTCGTCCAAGATGCGTGAGGATCACGACAACCGCGCCACGCTTTTGTAACGAGCGCAAAAACGGAATCGAGCGCTCAATCTTAAGCGAGGCTTCTCGCTCCATCTCCCCCGTCGAAGGGACATTCCAATCCAAACGCACCAGCACCGTTTTGCCACGGAGCTTCATCGTGGATGAAAGGCTGCGTAGATTCAGTTTCATTTCATGTTCTTGCCTACTTCGAGCGCCATCTCGGCCAAACGGTGGGAATAACCCCATTCATTGTCATACCAGGCAATCACTTTTACGAGATCGCCGTCCACGACTTTGGTCATGGGCAAATCAACGACACAGGAAGCCGTTGTGCCGACAAAATCGCCGGAAACCAATTCTTCATCCGTGACTTCGAGAATTCCTTTCCAGATTGGATTTTTGGAGGCAGCCCGTAAGGCTTCATTCACTTGTTCGACGCTGACGCGCTTCTTCAACACAAAGGTAAAGTCGGACATGGAAACAACCGGCACCGGCACACGGATGGAAAGGCCATCAAACAAACCCTTCAACTCCGGGATAACTTCGGTTGTCGCTGTTGCAGCTCCGGTTGTGGTTGGGATGATATTTGTCGCAGCACTACGAGCACGACGAAGATCTTTATGCGGACCATCGACCAAAACTTGGTCGGCGGTGTAGGCGTGGATCGTCGTCATCATTGCCTTACGCACACCGAACACGGAATGCAGAACAGCAGCCACGGGCGCGATACAATTTGTGGTACAGCTGGCATTATTGATGACTTTCGCTTTCTTGCCCGCGCCTTTTTGATTGACGCCAATCACATGCGTCGGCACTCCGCCGCCTTTGGCAGGCGCGCTCAAGATCACGCGCTTGGCTCCGGCGGTGATGTGCTGCGAAGCGCCCTCAAGATCGGTGAAACGGCCCGTGCATTCGAGCACGATATCCACGCCCATCTTGCCCCAAGGCAATTTGGTCGGATCTTTTTCGGCAAAGACTTTGATTTTCTTTCCATCCACAATGATCTCGTCCTCATCATGCGAGACATTCTTGTCCCAATCGCGATAGGTGGAATCGTGCTTGAGCAAATGGGCCAATGTCTTGGTGTCGGTGAGGTCATTCACTGCAACCACGTTAAAACCGGCTTTTGCGAAGCCGGCTTTGAATACGTTGCGGCCGATGCGGCCGAATCCGTTGATGGCGATCTTGGGCATATCGCCATCATTGTACCACTATTCCTTGTCGTCTTCCTTGCGACGGCTCTTCCAAAAGAAGAAGAACGCGAGCAAGAGCATAATCAGCGCGAGTAACCACCAACCACCCATCGCCATAATCCACTCCATCAGCGAGATCGGTTTCTCGTCTGACGTGGCATTGGCGTCTGCGGCCAACTCGGTTGTCGTGGCAGCCGCGAATTGCGCACCAAGCACTTCTCCCTCAGGCGCGAGCGGGATCAAGGTTTCGGGTTCATTCGTAGTCGGGGTCGGAGCAGGGGCTGCTGCCGCAGGTGCCGGAGCTGGAGCAGGAGTCGGTTCAGGTACAGGCTCAGGAAGCTTGGAGCGCTTCGGGTCCAACGGATAGGCATCTTGCTTATCGCCCACGCCATCGCCATCGGTGTCGTACTTCAACGGATTGGTTCCAATCGGTTTTTCTTCAAAGTCGTACAACCCATCGTTATCATCGTCGGAATCGACCGAATCATCCTGACCATCACCATCCGTATCGCGCGAACGCGTCGGATCGGTCGGGAATTGGTCCTGAGTATCAAGTACGCCGTCATTATCATCATCCAAATCATCGCGATCGCCGGTGCCATCACCATCAGAGTCCTTGTCGATGAAAATCGTAATCGTGGCTGAGTCACCGACTTCACCACCCTCTCCCTTGGTGTCGATGCGCAAGACGTTGTCGCCGTACTGCGTCGGTTTCCAGTTCATCCACACTTCTTCGGCGCGACCATTCTTTTTGTAGGAGATGGGCTTGCTGCCGATTTGCGTTCCATTGGCGAAGAACACAACTGAGCCTTCGGTGTCGCCGCTACAAATCGGCTCAACCGTGGCGTAAACGCGAGCCGTTTGGTTAAGAAAAGGCGCGGTAGGATTCACGCTTACGTCCTGAGCGCGGATAGAAAGGACGCAGTCTTCGGCATGAGACGGCGTGGGGACGCTTAGGACGAAAGAAAGAACCAAGGCCGACGCAAGAAACAACGACGACTTGGGCATAGGGGTGTGGATATATCCACAGGATAGCGTGAAAGAAAAAAGACCGCCAAGGCGTGACCGCTTAAGCCTGGAATCCGCTCCCGTCAGACAAGGATTTCTTTGGAACTACGATCTTTGGCAGAAGTTTCATTTCCTGACGCACTTCTTCGCGTAGTTTGCGTATATCCGCATTGCCCGATCCCTCTTCCGGTTTTGCGCGAACCACTTTATTCGCTCGTCCCATTGCGCCACGCATGTTATCCAGAATGCTCGATTCCTTTTCTGACGATGCCTCGGCTTCGGCACGTTGTTCGCGAGCGATGCGCTTCAATCGACCCTTGATGGCGCCGGCACTCAATCCCGGATTCGCCTCCGCCTGTGCCTCACGACTCGCTTTAAGCACCATCTCCCCTGCTGACTTCGCATGCTTGGCCAGATCAACATCCTGCAAAACGGCAACCAAGTTTTTCAAATCAGAGTGTCTCCAGCCCGATCGGTGTTCACCGGACAAAACTTTCGCGATCTCCTTATGATCTTTTCCGCCCAACCCGCGCTTTGAAAGCGCTTCCTGCATTTTTTCTTTGCCGACTTTTCCAAGCGCGCTCTCAATGCGCTTGGTCGATTGACCATGAAAAATCATTTTTCCGATATTGGTGCCTATCGTCAGGTTGGAAGCGCGTTGTGGCATGGCATCACTATATCGTATGGAAAGAAAAAAGACCGCTGGTAGCGGTCAGGTGGCCATCACATGCCTGGCGTGGTGCCCACGGATCCCCGCGAACTGCCCGTCGTCGTCGAGCACGAGGCGCGCGGCGATCTTCTGGCAGTACGGATCCTCGTAGATCTCGTCGAGCGACTGCTCGACCCACTTGCCGAGGGGGATGAAGCGGATGCCGCTGATCCCTTCCTCCATGTACGTGTGCCCCGGCTTCTCGAGGAAGCCGACGCCGACGAAGAGGTGGACGCGCTGACGGATGAAGCCGTCCTCGACGTAGAAGCCGAGCTGCTCGCGCGTGCCCTCGCCGAAACCGAGCTCGTAGACGCGCGTCGCGTCCACCACACGGCAGCCGGCCTCGTCGAGCGCCTCGGAACGGAACGTGGCCGACGGCGTCGGTTCCGGACCGCCACCCGCGCAGATCTGCCAGATCGGCGAGACGTCCACGCGCTTCGAGCGGCTCTCGCGCTGCATCACGGCGTGGTCACGCCCCTTGATGCTCACGACGATGAGGCCGCGCGTGCACGAGTTGTGCGGGTTGAGGGCGACGAACGAGCCGCCCGGGTTGCCCTTGGGCTCGACCACCGCGTGCTCGAGGAAGCTGCCGAAGCCGTCCTTGCCCGGCCTCCCCTCGGTGACCGCGAGGTTCACTGCGACGCGGCGAAAGGTCTCCGCCGGCCCGCTCGCGCCGGGCTTGAGCCCGACGAAGGCGTGGTGGATGACGTGGGGCCGGAAATTCGGCCCATCCTCGATCCGCTCCCTGAGCTGCTCCTCGGTCGGGTGCAGGTCGGCGCGGAAGCTCTCGGAGTGGACGCGCACGGCGCCCTCCACGATCTCCCTGCTTCCGTCCGCTCTCGTGACGATGACTCGCTCTCCCGTTTTCTGATGGCTCATGCTCGCCCTCCAGGTGATCCGAAACACCTTGTTTCGCACAGCCACGCTTCCATATTTTAAGCAAAATGTCAATCCTCCATATCCCAATATTGACAATCGGCGTTTTAAGGATTTCAATCCATCAGCTCCGATCAACACAGGAGGTTCCAGTGCACAGACAGCGCCCCATCGTCGCCATCGACGGCCCCGCCGGGGCCGGCAAGAGCACGGTCGCCAAGCTCGTAGCCACGCGACTCGAGTTCACCCACATCGACACCGGCGCGCTCTATCGCGCCGTCGCCTTCGCCGCTCGCGTCCACGATCTCCCGCTCGAAGACGGCGAGAGCATCGCGCGCGTGGCCGAGAACCTGACCCTGCAGTTCGTCAACGACGGACCGTTCCGTCCCGACAAGCTGCACATCAACGGCACCGACCACTCGAAGGAGATCCGCTCCCCCGAGGTCTCGCGCACCGTACCGATCATCGCGCAGCATCCCGCCGTGCGCCGCGTCCTGCTCGTGCAGCAGCGCCGCCTCGGTGTGAACGGCGGCGTCGTGATGGAAGGCCGCGACATCGGGACGAGCGTCTTTCCGGACGCGGAGGTCAAGATCTTCCTCGACGCCGATCCGGACATCCGGGCCGTGCGTCATCACGCCGACCTCGTCGCGCGTGGACAGTACGCTGATCTCACAACCGTGCAGCGCGATCTGTACGAACGCGACAAGGCCGACCGCGAACGCGAGCACGAGCCGCTGCGCCAGGCTCCCGACGCGATCCGCATCGACAGCTCCGCGATGTCGATCGAAGAGGTCATCGCCCAGATCTGCGAGCATGCGCGTTACGCGCGCCCCCTCTCTACCCGCTGAACAGCGGGTTTTTATAAACAAAAACGACCCCATACGGGATCGCTTCTGTCTGCTTAGCAGGTCTGATTGGACGGAGCCGACATTTGCATGCGGGCAAAACGCGTCACAACGATTTTCTCACCGATGGTGCCGGACAAAGCGGCGACGAGCTGCTCCACCGTCTTCTCTTCATCCTTGATGAAGGCCTGTTTGGTGAGACACACGTCTGAATACCACTTGTTCAACTTTCCTTCGATGATTTTCGCCTTGATGTCTTCCGGCTTCTTATCATCAGCCATCTCGGCCATGAGTTCAGCCTTCTTCTTTTCGACTTCTTCGGCCGGGATCGTTTCCGGGCTGACATACGTCGGATCGGAAGCCGCTACCTGAAGCGCAAGGTCGTTCGCAAGCTGCTTGAAAGACTCATTGCGAGCGACGAAGTCGGTTTCACAGGCGAGCTCGACGATCGCGGCGAGCTTGCCGTTGTGATGGAGATAGGTCGCGAGCAATCCTTCCGTCGCGGTGCGTTCTGCCGACTTCTTCGCGGCCTTGATCGCGCCCTTCTTCTTGAGGATCTCGATCGCCTTTTCCATGTCACCACCAGCTTCTTCAAGCGCGTTCTTACTGTCTACGATGCCCGCGGAGGTGCGGTTGCGCAGCTCCATCACGAGCTTGTTGTCGACGGCCATAGTTTTCTTTTTATGAACCCACTTAATTATTTTAGTTGTTTTTCAATTCGGCGAACTTTTGAGCCTGGTTGCTCATGAGGGCGCCGCCAAGCTTGGCACGACCCGCTTCCCATTCGGCGCGACCTTCGACGATCGCGGCGGACATGAGATTGGCTACCATTTCGATGGCCTTCACGGCGTCATCGTTGGCCGGAATCGGGAAATCGATGTCGGTCGGATCCACGTTGGAGTCACAGACAGCGATCACCTTTACTCCACGCTTCACAGCTTCGGTCAAAGCCGTCTTGTCTTTCTTCACGTCGAGGATGAACACGGCGTCCGGGATGCGGTTCAACTCCTGCATGCCGCCCACCTTTTCTTCCAAAAGCTTGATCTGTTCCGAAATCTTGAGCTGTTCGAACTTGGTGTACTTCGCGAGCTCACCCTTCTCGTGCTTGCGCTTCAAATCCTTATACTTGCGGATCTGAGTGGCGATCGAAGCAAAGTTGGTAAGCGTACCGCCGAGCCAACGCTTGTTGACATACGGCATCTGGCAACCGAGAGCCGCCTTCTCGACGATCGACGAAGCCTGCTTCTTGGTACCAACGAACAAAATCACACCACCGCGCATCGTCACCTTCTTGGCATACGCCAAAGCGGCATCAAGAGCCTTTTGAGTCTCTTCGAGGTTGATGATGTGGATGCCCTGACGGCTGCCGAAGATGAACTTCTTCATCTTAGGATGCCACTTGGACGTTTGGTGACCGAAGTGCACGCCCGCTTGGAGCATGTCGGCCAACGGAGGAAGTTTAGGCATAGATATCCTTTTTTAGTCGGCTTTCTCAGGGTCTCCGCCCGCCGCCGTCCGCAGACGGGTAAGGAGGGAAAGGAAGGAGGCCCAGTTTTGGCGAAAAAGCTCGTGATTAGTTAGTGGCGAGATAATACCGAAATACCTTAAAAATGGCAAGGGCTAGGCCTTTTAGGAAAAAAAAATACCCTGACCGAAGTCAGGGCAGGACGTAGCTCACCGTGGCGCGGTCGCCGATGGTGTCTCCGTTGGTGTCCAGCGCGTTGACCATCACCGTGCCGCTCGCGGCCGGAGAGATCATGAACTGGAAGGTGAAGGTACCGGGGCAGGAGTCCGGCAGGCAGAGCGAACGCGACGCGCAGGTCGCGATGGTGCAGGCTGCTCCCATCCCGTCGCTCCCGTCGTAAGCGAACATCTCGACGGTACGACCGGACATGAGAACCGGATCTGCCACCAGACAGCCATCACCGGGCGGGATCTCCATTCCGGTTGCTCCGTAGCAGCCGTCGAAGTTCCACGCCGTGAGGGGCGTCGTGCCCGAGAGGACGCGGTATGCGACTCCCACGGAACGCGCTCCGGACTCGTGCTGGATGCGGAGCTCGATTTCGGGCCTTCCGCCGTCCATCATCCCCGTATCCGGCCTGTTCGCGTCCGGTAGGCCGCCGTCAGGTATCCCTGTATCGGGATCCCTGAACGCGTCGGGCGACCAGCCGTCTGGCAAGTTGGCATCGAAGCCCGTGTCGGGCCCCGCGTCGACCATGAAGGCATCGGGCTCGTCGCCCGCATCCACCATGATCATGCCGTCGGTGATGGGAGCGCAGTGCCCCGTCATGTCCCCGGACAGACCGGGATCACAACCGATGGCGCTGCGGTTCAGCACGCAGCCGAACAGCACGAGACCGAACATCGAACACACCAGGAACCCGTAGAACGTGCGCATGAGGCACCTCCTATAGCTGTTGTCATTCCGAGGGAAAAGCCCCGCGGAAGGTACTAGCTATACTATATTTTACGCGTTTTGTCAATGGGAAGGGGGCGAGGTTTGGATAAAATAAGCATCAAAAAAATCCCTAATCTTAGGGATTAAGCGGCGACCTTGACCTTCCGAAGCAGGGTCTCCAGCATGCGCTCGCCCACCAGCATCTTGAGGTCATGGGCCTCGGCGCCGGGCAGCTGGGCGAACTTTCCGACCGGCCGAATGGGCAGATCGGTACGAGCGTTGAAGAACGCTGTGGTGGAAACCCGCCAACGCCCCTTGGTGTTGGACATGGGCCCCATCACTACCTCGTGGTAGCCACGCAGCGCACTGCCGGCCGTGAGATGCTCCAGCACACGACCTGACTGGACCAGCAGGCAGTCGTCATCCGGCAAACGGACGGGGAACTTCCGCCAGTCACGCGTCCAAGCCCACAGGCCCGGGAAGTTGGCCTTCCCGTGAATGGTGAGGCAAGACAGGTCGTTGTGGAATCCGGCCGCGACCGTGCCCGGCGCTCCGTGCAAATCGAGATCGAGGCCGGTCGGCGCGAGCCGATGCGGCCCCTCACGCATCATCGACGACAGGAGATCGCGCGGCTCGTCGAAGGCGAGCGCGAGCAACTCCACCACCGACATCATCGCCTCGTACATGACCTTGGCCCAGGCGGCCTTGGTAGGCACCCACTCCGGAATATCCGGGTTGTAGTGCGGCAACTCATCGAGCATCGGGAAAAGGCTCTTCTCGGGCCGCGGCCCGAACGGCCACATGTACCGCTCCTTGGGATCTTCCGGCGGCGGCTCATGCGGCCGCACATCAACCGGGATGCGATCGATCACCTCAACGCGCTTGCGCGACGGCTCGGTGTTCGGAGGACGCCAGCCAGACTCGAAGATCTGCTTGCCGTCCGACAGCTTGGGCATGACGAGAGCCTCCTTGGTCTCCCTCGGGAGACGGTAGAAGTTCTCCATCATGTCCCGGTAGCGAACGGGAAGCCCCTCGGGGATGCGCGGGTCCCGCAGGATCAGCACGCCGAGATTGCACAGAGCGTGCCGAGCGGACTGCTCCACCTCGACGTCCCGGCCCTTGGCCAGGAATCGATTCAAATCCACAATGGGGATATCGACCACGACGCACCTCCTTAAAAAATCTTGGCTCGGGAATGAACCGATTGAAAGCGTATCGGGCGCGCCAATCAAAAACGAGGATCTCGTCAATCCTCGTCTACTTCACTCCCCTTTTTGCCTGATTTTACGGCCAACACGATTTGCTCGATGTCACCGTCCAAGATATTCGGCAGACTGTGCCAGGACTTCTTGATGCGGTGGTCGGTGAGGCGGTCTTGCGGCACATTATAGGTGCGGATTTTTTCAGAGCGGTCGCCCGAACCGATTTGGGCACGGCGCTCGGCATCGTACTGCGAGCGCTTTTTGGCCTCCTCCGCCTCCCAAATGCGTGCACGCAAAATTGCCATGGCGCGTTCACGATTCTGCAGCTGCGAACGCTCGTCCTGACATGACACGACAATGTTGGTCGGGATATGCGTGATACGCACAGCTGACTTGGTCGTGTTCACCGACTGACCGCCCTTGCCTCCGGCGCAGAAGGTATCGATGCGCAAATCCTTGGTTTCGATATTCACCTCGGTTTCTTCGATTTCCGGCAGCACCGCTACGGTCGCGGTTGAGGTGTGGATGCGACCGGCTTTTTCCGTGACCGGCACACGCTGCACACGATGGACGCCCATTTCATATTTCAACCAGCCATAAGCACCCGCTCCTTTGATGGCAAATACCGCTTCTTTGTAGCCGCCGACTTCATTGGTTGAATCGGACAAAAGCTGGCTCTTCCATTTACGGCGCTCAGCAAAACGCGTGTACATGCGCAACAAATCACCGGCGAACAAAGCAGCCTCATCACCACCCGCCCCTGCACGGATTTCAATGATCACGTCGTTCTGATCATGCGGATCAGGCGGAACCATCAAAACCTCAAAAGCCTCGGTGGCGGCCGCGAGTTCAGGCTCAAGCCGCACGAGTTCGCTTGTGCCCATCTCTTTCATCTCGGCATCTTCAGAAGCGGCTGCTTCTTTGGCATCAGCGACAGCCTGAGTCACATCTAGCAAACGCTGCGCTCCTTCTGCCTTGGTCTTTGCATGCGTGAACGCAATGGAAGCCTCTTTCAACTTTTTTTGATCGCTAATCACGGCCGGATCCGACAGAGTCGCTTCGGCTTTTGCGAGTTCTTGAATGGCGTTTTTCGCCTGTTCAATAAAAGAGGACATATTAAAACCGCCCTAGCATTATGCCAGCGCGGTTTGAATTTACCTAAGCTTCAACCTTCGGGGTCTTGGCAGCCTTCTTCTCAGCCTTCTTCACGGCGCGCTTGGCGGTCTTGATCTTCTTGCTCGAAGCCGTTTCCGCGGCCTTGGCCGAGGAGGTCTTCAAACGCGCGAAGCGGTCCACACGACCACCCGTGTCAACGAGGTTCTGCTTACCCGTGTAGAACGGGTGGCACTTGTAGCACAATTCAACCTTGATTTCAGGCATGGTTGAACCAGTCGTCACCTCATAGCCGCAAGAAAGACAGCTAATCTTGGCGTCGGTGGTGTATTTCGGGTGGATGTCGGCCTTCATATGGATGGCGGCAAGATTAGCAGAAAGCCCTATAAATGGCAAGAGACATGCCCTGAGCCTGTCGAAGAGTTGACCGATCCATGTTTTCGGCGCTTAGATACGGCCAGTTCCTCCCCCATCTACCCCCGGAAAGGGCCTCATGCAGAACGACACTTCCGAAGAAACCTCGGTGAAGTTCGGCCACACCATCGACGACGTGAAGGCGAAGTTCAGCGTGACGCTGGAATTCATCCTCACGCCGCATGGTCCCCTGGCGCGGATCGAAAGCGGTCCGATCGAGGGAGCGTCGTACACGGTCGCGCAGGGCGAGATCGATATCCAGTCGCTGCGCGACCTGCTCTCGCAGCTGAAGGACGAGCCCGATGCCGACATCGAGACCGTCACCCTGCAGATGTGCATGCACTCGTACGACGAGGAGGAGCGCGGAACGACGGAGTCGATCGGCTCGCTACCGATCTCCATCACCGGGCCGATCAACTTCCGCCCCTACCTGCTCAAGTATCTGCCGTCCATGATCCGCCTCGCAGAGATGCTGGAGGCGGAGAAGAAGATGGTCGTGAACACGGGCGCCAAGCCGGCGCTGTGCTGATCTCTAATGGGGATTTTTTTATTTCTGGTCGAATTCTTTCAGCACTTCCTGCCAATACTCCTTCACGGCCTTGGCATGATTCTTGGGCCCTGCCGCTCGCAAGCGTCGAAACTTCTCTTCAAGCAATGCACGATACTGTTTGAACTTCTTGGGATCACGAAGCGCCATCAAGCCATACCGCATATCAACCGCTTCTTTCTTGGCAATGAACTGCGGATCAAGATACCGATTCTGAGACTGATCGAAATCGATTCCAATCACCTTTACCTTGCGCCCGAAAACCTCGCGAGCAAAACGACCCACCTTTTTCATGCGTGTTTGTTCGCAGAAAATCGAAACGTCTTCGGAAGCGCGTTTGCGATCCAAGATGCGCTTTGAATAGAGAATGTTCTCCATGGTTGAAAGCGCTTTGGTCTCAGGGGCGATGCTGATACGCGACTTCACCTGGTTGATGCCTGGTCGGCCAAACAACTCGCGCAAAAACTCAGCCATGACCCCTGCTTCGGTGCGTTTGTAGGGCTTGTGCATGTCCGTTGGCCCGCCGGTTGGAATGAGAATCGCTTTTGCATTCGGTTCGCGAATCAAACGTTCGTAGATCTGATTGGCCGCCAAGCGCAGATACATCTGATAGTGCAAATCATCCTCCATCTTTTTCGGGATGCCGTAGCCGCAAACGATGAACGCGAGGGTTTTCATACAATGATGTATTTGATTACTCCCCAGTATAGCTTCATCAACGGGTTTCCAATATATTCCAGCACCGAATTGCGTACATGCGCTTCTTGGAAACGAATATCAGCAACCGCGTGTTTCAAAAACTCCTTATCCCCCATGCGGCGAATGCGCTTAGTTGATTTGCGGCGCAAGCGAATCCATTTCCAAAATGAAGGCGAGAATAAATCACGATACACTTTGAATTTCATGTCCGCCCATCCGCCTTTGATGGAAAACAGCGCAATCGCGAGATCCATCACCAACAACATTGGGAACAGAAGGAAAAGCGTCCACAAACGATAGTACGTGAAGACGAGCACATAACGATTGCGCTCCATCCAGTAATAGCTGATTTTGTTTTTTCCAAATTCGTAATAATGCCAAATCACGGACTTTGGCGCGACCATGATTTTGTACCCGCGCATACGGAGACGCAGCGAGAGATCCGTGTCTTCGTGATACATGTACAACTTCTCGTCGAAGAGTTGCTCGTTGTGAAGCGCGGCCACGCGAACAAGCACCGCCGCACCGGACGCATACCCGATCTCGTACGGCTCCCCGACCTCGGTCGGACGCGGCTCGCGATACCCATTCGAATATCCAAAGCCAAGAAAGTGATACGAGTTCCCCGTCGAGTTCACCTTGTGTCGCTCTTCGCCAAGAAGGATAAGCGACTGAACAGCGCCTACCCTGATATCCGACTGTGCGACCGCGACCGCCTCGGTTACGCAATCCGGGTCCACGTCCGTATCTTCATTAATAAGGTAGATGTACTCACATCCCAACTCGCGCGCTTTCTGAACTCCCACATTGTTGTTCGTTGTGAAGCCCTGCTCCCCAGGATTGAACACATAATGGATACGGGGTAACGCGTTGCCGGATTTCTGCATCCACGTTTTTTCAAACCAATCTTTGATCCGTGGCGATGTACGTTCGGGTTCAACACAAATCAACTCAAGACGCTCTTTTGGATATGACAAATGCTCGAACGACACCATCGCACGATTAATATCGCGCTCCCAATGCTTGGTTGGGTACGCCAGAAAAATAATTCCGACTTTAGGCGCGAGTGATTGCATACCAAGATTTGAAAAACACGATCGGCGACACAACAAATGTTCCCGCCGAGCGGATAATCTCAATCACGAGAGAAAAAAGAAGATCGGAAACTCCAAGCGACCACTTGAAATGTCGCTTATAAATTCTCCACTGATTTACATACGCACTTTCTCGTAACACAGGAGAACGTTTCCATTCATTGATAAAACGAATAAAAATATTTTCTTGTTGTTGCAAACTGCGCTTGTGCCAAGCGATTGCCTTTGGTTCGAACCAGGCGGTGAATCCCGCCTCGCGTAAACGCAATGCCAGATCGACATCTTCCTTATACATGAACCACCTAGGGTCAAAGAGGCCGCCTGCCTTTTCGATGGCGCTACGACGATACAATCCCACGGCTCCGGAAACGCCAAACACCTCATCGGCGAATAGCTTGCCGATCTGCTTCTGGCTCATAGTCTCCCCGGCCCAGCGATCAACAATCTGCGCTAAGCAGACATACTCCAAACCCGTGGTGTCGATGGTGTGTTCCGGTTCTTGGCGGTAGATGAGGCCTGTCACGCTTCCGATTTTAGGGTCGGATTCGATGCGCTGCATGGCCGCCTCTAGATAGCCCGGATCAAGCACCGCGTCATCGTTCAGAAGCATCACAAACGGCGCTTCATGGCAACGAAACATCGCGGCATGACCGCCGGCAAATCCGACATTCTTCTCGCTCACGATAAATTGCTTTGATACGCCCGACGCGTTCACGAGCGCGCGCGAATACTCCGCCTGGTCCTTGTCGACAGAATTGTCCCAGAACCAAACTTCAAAATCGCGGTAGGTTTGTTTCTTCAAACTTTCTAGCAATGGCTGAAGATGTCCCGAGCTGTTGTAGGTGATGATCTGCACGGCGAGCTTCATAGCAGATACATGAACGGACGAATCAGCGCCCACGCTCCCTTTACCAATAAGAGCTCCCATCCGGAATGCCAATGCGCGAAATAAACAACCATGGATTTGCTCACCTGCTCCTGTTTCCACTTCAACTCATGCTGCGCAAAGCTTCTTCCCACGGCATCATGCGCAACAACCGACGGCACATACGCGACCTTCATCCCAAAATGCTTTGCGCGTCGGCAGTAATCGACCTCTTCATACCAAAGAAAATACTTCTCATCGAGCATCCCAAGCCGCTCCAAAGCCGTCTCGTTAATCGCAAAATAGGATCCGCGAACTGAATCCACAAATTGTTCATGCTCCAAGCTCAAATCTTTCCCGTGATATCGATCAAGCAGGCGCGGGAATAGATGATGTACTTTAAAAATAATCGCCAACTGGTTCAAAAGCGTAGGAAATCGACGCATGTGATGCATCGGCTTTCCATGCGAATTAAAGAGCTTTGCACCCATGACGGCCACTTCCGGATGAGCGTCGAGGTAATCGATTGTGAGCGCCAGCGCATCGGGCTCGATACGCATATCCGGATTGAGTAGCAACGCATGACGCGCATGACTTGCCTCAATGCCTTGATTGCACGCTTTAGCGAAGCCGAGATTGTGTTGGTTGGCGATCAGCTGAACCTGAGGAAAGGCGCTCCTCACCGCCTCAATCGTTCCATCATGCGAGGCATTATCGACGAGAATCACTTCAAATGAATGGTTCGGGATCTTGGAAGCAAAGACCGACGCCAGATTCGCCAAGAGCAAATCTTTCACGTTCCAGCTGACAATGATGACGGCCAAGTCTTTTTGGCTGTTATCGGCCATAAATCGAGAATAACCCTACCACGACAGGCTCTTATTGCAATACAGCCCGGTAAATGACAATCTAACCCTATGAAACTCCTGGTCACCGGCGGGGCCGGATTCATCGGCTCAAACTTTGTGCGCTACTGGATGAAGAATCATCCGGAAGACAAAGTCGTTGTTTTGGATGCCCTTACCTATGCCGGAAACAGAGCTAACCTGGATGGCCTGGATCTGACATTTATCGAAGGGAATATCTGCGATGCAATGGCTGTAGCGAGCGCAATGGAGGGTTGTGACCTGGTCGTTCACTTTGCAGCTGAGTCGCATGTAGATCGCTCAATTGAAGGCAGCCGCGTCTTTCTTGAGACAAACGTCCTAGGCACGCACACGCTGTTGGAAGAAGCGGCGAAACGCAATATTCGTTTTCATCATGTTTCAACGGATGAGGTATTCGGCGCACTTGAGTTGGATGAAGCCCGTAAATTTGATGAGGCGACTCCGTATGATCCGCGCAGCCCCTACTCCGCAAGCAAAGCGGCCAGCGATCACTTGGTACGCGCCTACTATCACACGCATGGTTTGCCGATCACGATTTCCAATTGTTCAAACAATTACGGCCCCTACCATTATCCGGAGAAGTTGATTCCGCTCATGATCACGAATGCGCTGCGTGATATTCCCCTGCCCGTCTACGGCGATGGGAAAAATGTGCGCGATTGGATTCATGTTGAAGATCATTGCGCGGGTATTGAAGCGGTTTTGCTCAAAGGAAAAATCGGCGAGACATATTGCTTGGGCGGAAATGCCGAGCGCGCCAACATCGATGTCGTGAAAGAAATTTTGAAGACGCTCGGCAAGCCGGAATCACTCATCAAGTTTGTAGAAGATCGCAAAGGACATGATCGCCGTTACGCGATTGATTCAAGCAAGGCGAAAAAGGAACTTGGCTGGGAACCGAAAAAGACTTTTGAAGAAGGGTTAAAAGAAACGGTTGCGTGGTTTCAGGCGAACGAAAACTGGTGGAAGAAATAAAAAGAGCTCGTAAGAGCTCAGCGCTTCACCTTGCGGAAAGCGAGAAAGTGCCAGGTGTCGGCCTCCTCCCAGACGCCGAACGGCGAACGATGGAGACAGAGCTTGCGCTGTTCGTTGTCGATCCGAGTGTGCGGGACGACCAGGCTCTCACCGAGCCGGAACATCCGCTTGTCGGGCGGCACGGTGGAGTAGCGGTTACCGAGGCCATGCTCGAGCATCCACGCGATGAACGCGGCGTTGTTGCCCGTGAAGCCGCGCTTCTCAAACTGCTCGCGCACGTACTCGGCCGGGGCGCGGTTCCTGTCGTGGAGCCAAACCCGGGTCTCGAAGGTGCAGCCACGATCGTCACCGATGAAGTCCCACTTCTTGAAGTCGGGGTCCAGGTAGGTGAGATCCAGCTTCTTGGCGACAAGCTTCACGAGCTTGCGAGATGAAAGATCCGGAACGGTGATACGAGACAGAACGGTACTCATGCGCCCTCCCTCTCCAATTTGATGTCTAGCTCGCTCAAATTCGCAATAAAAACGATACCTGTCAACCGTTGACATAGAGCCTGTTTTTTGCATGGTTTTTGGTGTAAGAATACGTGGATTATGAAGATCCTCGTTTTCGGTTCCAAGGGCTTTATCGGCAGCCGCATGCTTGAGATGTGGCCGGATGCTGTCGGCTCCGAGGTCCGCATTGAAGATAAGGCCGCCGTTCTGGCCGAAATCGATAAACATAAACCCGATGCCGTCGTGAATGCGACGGGTCGTACGGGTCGTCCGAATGTGGACTGGTGCGAAAGCCATCCGGTAGAAACGATGCACTCGAATGTCATCGGTGCGCTATTGTTGGCCGAAGCGTGTCAGGAAAAGAAGGTCTACCTCTTGCACATCTCTTCGGGCTGCATGTTCTACGGCCACTCCCCTGACCCGCGCGGTTGGACGGAAAATGATTTTGCGAATCCGACCGCGACCTACTCGCGCGGAAAATACGCGACCGAGCTCGTGCTCACCACGCTTCCGAATGTTGGCATCGCGCGTTTGCGGATGCCGATCGATGACCGACCGGGCGACCGCAACCTCATCGACAAGCTCGCAAAATACAAGCAAGTGATCGATGTAGCGAATAGCGTCACGGTAGTCAGTGACCTGATCGAGGCCTGCCGCCGGTTGATCGAAAAACGTGGCACGGGCATTTTCCATACCGTGAATCCGGGCGTGATGCGTCATCGCGAATTACTTGATCTCTACAAGGAGTACGTTGATCCGAATCATCAGACCGAATGGATTCGTGAAGAGGAGCTCGTCAGCCGCGGACTCGCAACCAAAAAACGCTCGAACAACATCATGCAAAGCACGCGCTTGCGTGAGCTCGGCATCGAGATGCGTCCGATCGACGTCGCCTTGCGAGATACGATGATCAAATACGCAGAAGCGGTGCGCCGCCTCAATCCACCCAAACCGATTGTTATGAATAATCCTGCCCCCTCTTTCTTGGAGCCCCGTCCTATGAGCAATGGCACACCCAAAATGAAAGGCATTATCACGGCCGGCGGCAAAGGTACGCGTTTGCAACCGCTGACGCATATCACCAACAAGCACCTGCTCCCGGTGGCCAACAAGCAAATGGTGCTCTATCCCCTACAAACGCTTTTGGATGCGGGGATTCGCGAAATCATGATCATTACCGGTCCGGATCATGCCGGAGATTTCATGAACTTGCTTGGGAGCGGAGCCAAATTCGGCTGCCGCCTTACGTACCGCATTCAGGATGAAAGCGGCGGCATCGCGCAAGCCATTGGCATGGCGGAAGAATTCGTCGGTACGGACAACTGTACCGTGATTCTCGGTGACAACTTGTTTGAAGATAATTTCATGGCACCCATCAGCTCATTCCAGAGCGGCGGTCTGATTTTCTACAAGGCGGTTCCGGATGCGCGTCGTTTCGGCGTGCTTGAACTTGATGCCATCGGACGCGTCATCTCGATCGAAGAGAAGCCCCAGAACCCGAAATCGAACTTCGCATCGGCCGGCTTGTACGTCTACGATCATCGCGTCTTCGACATCATCAAAACGCTCAAGCCTTCGGCCCGCGGAGAGCTGGAAATCACCGACATCCACAAAGGCTACCTCGCCATGAACGAATTGGTTGCCCGTCCGGTACGCGGTTTCTGGTCTGACGCTGGTACATTCGAAAGCCTCAAGCGTGCAAGCGATTTCTTCGACGCACGTCAAAAGTGATGCTAAAGTTCCGGGCATGAAAAAACGCGTATTGATTGTCGGCGGAGGCTTTGCCGGATTGCGCACTGCCAGACTTTTGGCCAACCATCTTGAAGACGAGATTGATATTACGCTGGTTGATCGCCATGCCCGTTTCGTGTTTTCCCCTCTCCTGATTGACGGCCTGGCCGGGGTCTTGAAAGAAAACCAGTACAGTGAACACTACAACGCGATCGCCAAGCGCGACGGATTTGTCTTTGTGCAGGCCGAAGCTCTGGATGTTGATCGAACCGTCAAACACCTCCATGTCCGCATGGAGAACGGCGACTCCAAAGCCCTGTCTTACGATATCCTGGTACTCACACCTGGTGCCCACATCGCCTATTACGGCATCGAAGGCGCTGAAAAGAACACCTATCCCCTCAAAACCCTGGAGGACATCTCGCGCATTCATAAGGCGCTCAAGGAGCTCGATGCTCGCAAAAAACTCGCGCTCACGATTGTTGGCGGCGGCCCAAGCGGTATTGAAGCTCTCTTCGCCGTGAAGCGCTATGTGGAAAAAGAGCTGGGCGTTGAACCGAAGCGTGTCGCCTACACGCTCTTGAATGCCGGACCGGACATTCTCGCGGGTTTCCGTCCCTCCTTGGTAAAAGGCTCGCGCAAGGCTATTGAACGCCAAGGGATTTCCATTCTCAATGGCGACCCTGCCATCTCCGTCGGAGTCGAACGCATCAAAACGAAGAGCGGAAAAGAAATAACATCCGATTTCGTTCTCTGGTGCGCTGGAGTGCAGCCGAATGACCTAAGCGTCTCACCGGATGTCACTCGTGATGCGCGTCGCTGTTTTGAGACGGACAACGCCTTGCGCTTGGCTGAAGACGTATTCGGTGGAGGCGATGCGGCAATCTGCTATATCGAAGTTGGAAAACCGGCTCCCCGCACCGCGCAAATCGCCATGATGCAGGCGGCTCATCTCGCAAAAAATGTCGAACGCCTACTCATCGGCGAAAAACCAAAACCGTTCCGTAGTGATTTGAAGGGCAGCATCATCACTCTCGGAGATACGGGCTACATTGAAACTCCTTGGTTCGCCATCAAGACGCCTATTGCGGTACCCCTACGCCATCTGTTCTACCGATTCCGCTTTAAGCAGATGACGGGGCGCTGGTAACTCCCAAATATTCCAAATACGCGTTGTTGTTAGATGGGCGGCCAAGAAAATCTGCCACCATCTTTTCTTCATCCTCTGTCGCTCCACGCGCCAAAACCGCTTCCCGATATTCGGTGGCGGTTTTTCGATTCAGCATGCCCTCTTTGTGGAAACGCGTGCGCATATCGCAAGCCAGCGATAATGCCCACTGATACCCGTAATAACCCGCATCATAACCCATGAGGTGGCCGAATGAAGCTTGGAAATGCGTCCCCTGGATGAACTCAAACACGCTGTACTCTTTGGCGAACTCCTCAACGACTTTGCTCGTATCAAATCCAGGTTCGCGAGTGTGGTACTCCATGTCCAACATGGCCAACATAAGCTGGCGCTCGGTGAAGATGGCATCGCCGAAATGACGAGCGCGAATCATCGAGTCATACAACGTATCCGGAATCTTTTCACCCGTCTTGTGGTGTTTTGCGAAACGATTGAGGCAATCGCGATCCCAAGCCCATTCTTCCAACAGCTGCGAAGGCGCTTCGACGAAATCACGCGCCACATTTAAACCAGCCAAAGACGTTAATCGTCCATGATACATAATCTTGTGAATCGCGTGGCCAAACTCGTGGAAGAACGTCACAACATCCTCATGCGAAAGCAGGCCACCGGCACGCGGGAAGTTGCAAACAAGTGAACACATGGGTAGCAGGCGCGACCCATCTTCCAAGCGGCGGCTATTGCGGATGCCGAAGACGGCCGCATGCGAATACTTGTTTTCGCGCGGATGCAAATCAAGATAGATCCGGCCCAACGGCTTCTCGCCATCGAATACATCGAGACAACGGACGTCTTCATGCCAAACAGGAACCTTCACTTCTCGGAATTCGATGCCGAACAATTCCGAAATGATTTCGAGCATCCCCTTCTCTACCGACGCAAACTCGAAATACTCGGAGAGCGCCGCCGAATCCAAAGCGTAATCACGACGGCAAACAATCTCTTCATAATATGTCGCATCAGACGCGAGAATCGGTGAAACACCAAAACGCTTAAACTCCTCATGTGCCTTTGGTTTCAGTGCGCGATGCAAACCACCCAAGAAATCAAAAACGTTTTTGGGATTCTTGGCCATGCGCGTTTCGAGAACGTAATCGGCCCACGTTTTGTAACCGAGAAGCACGGCTTTCTCTTTGCGCAGCTTCAGAACCTGTTCAAGAATCGGAATATTCTTGTCTTTGGCGCGCGTGTTGTAGATGATGTGCAATTCTTTGGCCGCTTCACGATCTTTGGCGAACTTCATGAATGGCTTGTAATCCGGATAGGCGGTAGTGATTTTTACTTTGCCATTCTCCCCTGCCGGATGACTTGCGATGAAAGATTCGGACAATCCATCGAGTTGTGATGGATCAATTTCGATAAACGCCTGCGACGCCGCGATATTGGATTCAAATTCCTGACCAAGTTTGGTCAGTTCTTCATTCAGCTCTTTGAGACGCGCTTGCTTTTCCGGCGGCAACTCAAGACCGTTGCGACGATAGTCGCGTAATGTCTCTTCGACGAATTTCATCGTCTCTGTCGTCGGCCGATAATTATTCTCTGGCAGCAATGAAGCAAAACGCTTAAGCGTATTTGCCACATCGGCATCCATAAATAGATTCGTGATGAACTCGCTTACCTTTGGTTCTGCTTCCGCAGCCGCCTCACGCACCGCTGGATCGGGATGCGTCATATGCATCAGGGACGGCATGGTGGAAGCAAGCTCTAACGCGAGAACACAATCATCCATGGCGCCAAATGTCTGCGACCAGACGAGAGAATGATCATCGGAAACGCCTTTGAGCGCCTTGATTCCGTCCGCGATCTCGCGCGCTTTTGTTAAGTACGTGTCGGTGAGTGTACGAACCCCCTCAGGCGTGAGGGCGCCGGGTACCGGATCCAAAAAAAGAGGGTTTTCGGAAGACATGGGCCGAAGGTATCACGGTTTGACGGAAGGTCAAAGCTCCGCTAATATCTGCGGGCATTCAAGGACGGCTAGCTCAGTTGGTTAGAGCGTCACATTGACATTGTGAAGGTCAGAGGTTCGAATCCTCTGCCGTCCACCACCGCGAAACCCGCCTCTCGAGGGCGGGTTTTTCGTTCCCTTTTGTCCGCCGTATGAGCCATGTGCTATACTCTCGTCATCCTCTTTATAGATATACCAAAAGCCCTTTTATGTCCGACGTTTCAACTCCGAAGAAAGCCGTTCGCCGCCGCAAGGCCGGATCGACCCCGATTCCGACGGGTCCAGGCAACACCAATACCTGCGGACATGACGGCAAGTGCACTCCGAATGCCTGTGCCGTGACCTATGCCGGTCCGGTGAGCCGTATGCACGATCATCACATGATCGTTGCCGCGCGCGCCACGAGTCACATTTGGCCGGCTGCCGTCATTACGTCCCTCGCCTTGCTTGTGACCGGTACCGTCGCCTTCTCCGGTGTGAATGCTGGTGTTGATTCGAACACACGCGCCCTTCAGAAGCAGGCAGCGAATCGCAGCGACATCGAACGTATCGTCCAGCAGTTGAATCGCATTGAACGCGCCCTCGCGGATCAGAATACGGCCCCAGAACCGACAGCCCGCGAAATCATGGACAAGATGAACGGCCTACCAAAAGCGGAAGCGCGTACCGAAATCGTGAAAGAAAAAATCACCCAAGAGTAACAAACAATAAACCCGCCGATGAGGCGGGTTTATTTGTGGCTCCGGGGCCTGGATTCGAACCAAGATACACTGCTCCAGAGGCAGTAGTCCTACCGTTAGACGACCCCGGAACGTAAAAGCGGCTACGCCGCACACGTTCCAGACACGTGGACCAAAGGTCTTTACGTGTCGGAATGTTCGGGGATAGTACGTGAGATCATATCTCCCGTCAACGTCTTGGATATGAAAAAACCGCCTTAGGCGGGTTCAGTAACCGTAGTCGCGCAGACGCTTGGATTCGGGCAACACCTCGTACAAGAAGTTGTCCATGTCTGTATGCGCGGCGCAGACATCGAACTCGCAGGCGCAGCCGCAGGCATTCAGCAGCAACCGCTTCACGGCCGGCGGGGGCTTGAGCTCCACGTCATGAGCCTCATGATGGCAGACGCACCCATCGCCGAACGGCTTGAGGATAGAGTACGTCGAGTGACACATCTGCTTCCCGTACAGGTAGTCCGCTCTCGCATCGATGGGCATCTGAGCATGTCGCTCGAGATCGACAGTCTCGAACCAGTAGTCGGATGGGGGTCGACTCACGGAGTAGACACCCTTGCCGAACTTGAGATGGAAGCGTTTCGCCTCCCCCTCGCCTTTGATCTCGTCCACGATCGCCCACTCGTGCCAGAAGTGGCATCGACCAGACAGGACGTACACGACAGTACCGACTTGAATGTCCATGGCACCTCCGGGCGAGAGCTTTGCCCAGCCCCTCCTAAAAGTCAAACCGGGTATGAAAAAACCCGCTTGGCCCGTATAGCGCTTGCGCTTCTACGGGCCGGGCGGGGTCAGGGCTTCACCTTGAAGATGAAGATGTCGAGGAGCTCCTCGAGCTTCGCTCGGTCGAACGGCTTCTCGATGAGGCGGTAGCCGGCGATCTCGGCATTGGATACGAACTCGGCCGCGCGTCCGCTCATCAGCACGACGCCGTGCAAACGCTCGCCAAGCAGGCGACGCATCTCGACAACCAGCTTGTCCCCGTTCATGTCCGGCATGTTGCCATCGGTGAACAGATGGAACACGTCACCGGGCTCGGCACGCTCGAGCAGCGCCTTGGCATCGACCATCGCATCGAGCGGCGACTCGTAGCGCACGCACCGAGCCTGAAGCTCAGAAAGCTCTCGACGTCGGAAGTAACCTCTCACCAGCCTCTCGAGCGCGCGCCCGAGAAGAGCATCGTCGTCCACGATCAGAATCGTATGACCCATGTCCCACCTCCTTAGTGAATTGGGGACCCCATAATCCACCATATTTTAAGCAAAATGTCAACCCTTTTACGCTCATAAAACACAAAACCGCCCTTGTGGGGCGGTCTTGTTTTGACCTCAGAATAGTGATTGGAAAGCTAAAGTCTACAGTTTAAAGTATTCACGTAATGCCGGCCCTTCGAGGGAACCGCCATCCGTATGAATACCGCGATCTGATTTTGTGTCAGTCATCGACCATAGGTAGGAGCTGGCCCGAAGGCACAGACATCCAATTCTCCCTAGAAAGGAGGTGATCCATCCACAGCTTCCGCTACGGATGCCTTGTTACGACTTCGTCCCTATCATCGGCTCTACCTTCGTTCCCTCATCGGGACCTTCGGGTATATCCGACTCTCTTGACGTGACGGGCGGTGAGTACAAGACCCGAGAACGTATTCAACGCCCCGTGGCTGATAGGCGTTTACTAGCGAATCCAGCTTCATGGGGGCGAATTTCAGCCCCCAATCCGAACTGAGGTAGGGTTTGTTGGGATTAGCTCCGCCTTTCGGCTTGGCAGCCCATTGTCCCTACCATTGTAGCACGTGTGTAGCCCTAGGTGTAAGAGCCATGCTGATTTGACGTCATCCCCACCTTCCTCCCCGTTATCCGAGGCGGTCTCCCGTGAAAAAACAACACGGGACGGGGGTTGCGCTCGTTACCCGACTTAACGGTACATCTCACGACACGAGCTGACGGCAACCATGCAGCACCTGTGTAGCACCCTCGAAGGCGGCCACTGTTTCCAGCGGCTTGCAGCTACATGTCAAACCTAGGTAAGGTTCCTCGCTTATCGTCGAATTAAACCACATGCTCCTCTGCTTGTGCGGGTCCCCGTCTATTCCTTTGAGTTTTAGTCTTGCGACCGTACTCCCCAGGCGGAATGCTTAATGTGTTAACTATTTTAACCGACACTGGGA
>CAZQSK010000002.1:0-150484 GCA_964596245.1 uncultured Gammaproteobacteria bacterium | reverse complement strand
CTGAACAACAACCCGCACCTTCACCTCGTGTGAAGACTTCACCACGAGGCTGTGCGTCGGCAACGACGCACTTCCTCTCGGGCATCTGACGCAAGTCAGAGATCCGAGCCGGGAGTTACTCGCGGCAACAAGTTTGGTCCTCGCATCTCGCGAAGACCGGGAGAATGTCTAGTGTACCGTTTCACCCTCATCGCGTTCGCGATCGTCTCGTTCGTCGTCAGCGGCTGCTACATGAGCCACGAGCGACCGCCGGTCGATCCGCCTGTGATGGTGGATCCGCCGGACATGTGCCCGCCCGAGAGCGATCTCGAGCCCGCCGTCTCGATCGAGATGGCCGAGGCCTCGGACGTCACGCTCGAGGCCGGCACGCTGCGCGGAGAGGCGTTTGCCTTCACTGTGCGGCAGATGTCCGGCGACGACGTCGAGATCGCCGAGTTCCCGGGTACGATCCGCGCCCTCGACGGCGCAGCCCTCACCACACCCAGTGGCGAGCCCGCGCTCACGTTGCGCTTCCGCGTCAACGATCGTTCGACCCTGTTCGGGCCGGAGGAGAGCGAAGGCGAGGTCGAGGATCCGTTCCTTCTGTGGAAGGCATGGATGCTCCGCGCCAACCACGAGCACGACTTCGAGCTCGTGATCGATGTCGCAGACGACGCTACCGGCACCTTCGAGGTGACGATGGGCGACGACTGCCACTTCACCCCTCGTATGTGGTTCGTCCCCGAGGACGGCCCCACGAACGAGATGCCGATGGATCTCATCGGCAACAACCACCCCGTCACGTTCCGCGTGACCGTGGTTCCCAGCGAGAGCTGAAAGGCGCAGATCCCTCTGATCTGCATGGACCGTCCTGTCGAGCGCAAGCTCCGGGACGGTCGCATCATTTCTCGGCCAAGCTCAAAACTTGGACGGGGATAGTGCGAAGGGTTTCGTACTACTCACAAATCAAGAAAGGAGGGTACGCCATGCGTAACCTCATCAACACGATCGCGTTCCTGTTCCTCGGCTTCGTCACCGTCGGCTGCTACGACAACCACGGCCCCGTCGGTCTCGCGACCGCAGAGGACTTCTTCACCGTTCCGGTGGCGACGTCCGACGCGGGTCTGCCCCTCGTCGGTGACAGCGGCTGGGCGATGCCCGTGCCGGACAGCGGCACGATCGTCACGGCGGACGCAGGCAGCGATGCCTTCGTTCCGCCGACGGAAGAGGATGCCGGTAGCGATACCGGCCCTCCGCCCGAGCCAGATGCCGGCAGCGATGCTGGTATGCCCGAGGTGGATGCAGGCGGTGTCATCTGTGACGCCGTCGATGTGCCTGCCGATGGCTCCGGACGAGTGATCATCCGCGTCGAAGGCGGTGGCGACATGACGGTGCCGCAAGACACGGACTTCGTGGCGTTCTCGATCACGATCGAGAATCACACGCTGGGGCCCATCGAAGGGTTCGCGTCATTCCATGGGTCAACCCTGTCGTCGGACTGCGCTGTTCGTCGCCCATCGCTCTCGTTTCGCAACGAGTGCGATGAAATGAACAACTACCATCCGTTTGCTGGTTCATGCGGAGGTGGGGACTGCGGTTACACCTGCGCCGAGGGCGGTCCGATCTTCGCATCGGGCACGTCGACTCGATTCACCGCCTACGGCCACACGCATGCCGCCGGTACATTCCAGGCCGACGTTCACTCGTTCGGGTTCCTGGACGAGGCTCGCAGGCCGCTGTCCGCGGACCGGATCGTCGGTCTCGACATGACGCCGCTGGTCGCAACCATCACGGTGCCCTGACCGCACGGTTCGCACACCTACAAGTGCATGGGTCGCCGATCCCCCTGATCGGCACGCTTCATCTGCCCCTCGCTAAACGGGGGACAGATAGGGCGAAGGTTCGTCCTATTGAAAACTCAGAAAGGAGGGTACGCCATGCGTAACCTCATCAACACGTTCGCGGTCCTGTTCCTCGGCTTCGCCACCGTCGGCTGCTCGGATGGCGCCGGTCCCGTCCACATGACGGAGATCGAGTGCCGTCTGAACTCCGACTGCTCGCTCGGCGAGTACTGCGACAGCTTCACCAGCCTCTGCGGCTGGGACTGTCGCAGCGACGACGAGTGCGAGCTCGGCATGTCCTGCCGGCTCGACACCGGGCGCTGTGAGCGTGAGGACGTTCCACCGGTCGTGCCGCCCGTCGAATGCGCAAGCGACGACGAGTGTGCACCCGGCATGTACTGCGATCTGACGCAGGGGGAGTGTCTCCGAGAGGAGATGCCGCCCCCGGTCATCGAGGACGGTGCAACCGCTCTCGTCGTCGAGTTCGCTCCGCTGTACGGCCATCTCATCCCGAACGTCGCCTGGAATCAGGTTGGCACGGTGGAGGTCACGGCCTTCGGCGGCGACATCGTGTTGAGCGCCATCAACATGACCGGCGCGAATCTCGGCCGCTTCGAGAGCTTTGCTCTCATGCAGGACGGTTTGATCGTCACCTCCGCGGTGGCGACCGAGACCATCACCCGAATCCCGCTTACCACTCCCGTCATCGTGCGAGAGGGTGAGCGCGTGAGCTTCGAGGCGGTGGCCCGATTGCGCACCCCGGTCGAGTACTTCGGGTCGCGTATCACGGTTGCTCCTGACGGTGCCTCCGTGGCTCCTGTCGTGGGCGATGAGCTCACTCGAGTCGTGCTGAGCCGGGTCCGCGAGTCCGACTTCCGTCTTTGGCAGTCGGTCCCGTCGGTCACCCGGCAGGCGCTCTCGACCACTACGCTCACCAATGGTCTCGATCTGGATCTCTACAAGGTCCAGATCAGCGCCTCTGTCACCGCTCCCGTGACCATCGGATCGCTCTCGTTTCGCCTTTTGGGGCTGACGGGAACGCTCTCGAACTTCCGGGTGCGCGTTGGCTCGACGGACCTTCCGCTCGATGCCTACCGCATCCAGAATACCCACGGCGAACCGATCGATCTTCGATCCGGAACGCTCGATGTCCGTGGTCCCGGCACCGCTCTCACCGAGAGCGTCACGGTCGTCTTCACCGACGGCCTCATGGTGGCGGGCTCGGGCGTCGTCGTGACGCTTCATGCCGTTCCCGCGGAGTTCGTGTCGGGCTCGAGCCTGACCGTTCGCTTCGGTGATCGGGACTTCGATGGGCTCTCGGGCGACATCACGCCCGAAGGCAAGATCAGTTCCTACTACGGAACGTACGAGCGCGTCGACGCCGATGCGATCGTGTGGTCCGACGGAACCCGTCCAGACCTCTGGACCGGCAGCTGGGGCATTCGCAACCTCGACGAGGTGGTGACGCTCACCCGCTGACGTACCTTCCAACACGGGTCGCCGATCCCCCTGATCGGCACGCTTCATCTGCCCCTCGCTACACGGGGGACAGATAGGGCGGACAGTTTGCCCTATAAAAAATGAAAGGAGGTCGACATGACCTCGTCTCAGAAAGACAACGTACCGAAGGAGTCGGTCCGAGAGATCATCTCGGCCTACATCGACGTCGGTCTGACGCTCGGGCTGTTGATCAGCGCGGGCGTGATGATTGCCGGTCCGCCGGAGTTCGCGGGCATCGCCCTGCGCACCTCCAACATCCTCAACCGCATCGCAAATTTCCGCTCCAAGCGGAAGGGTCGCGCATCCCTCTGATGCGCACTGACGTCCGACGGTATGAAACCCGTCGGATCGCTCAATCTGCCCCTCGCTAAACGGGGGACAGATAGGGCGAGGGTTCGCTCTACATGGATGCAGGGAGTTTCTCTTGAATATCAAATATAATCGCAAAGTCATTCGTCCGCGCGCGCTCACGCCGGACGAGGTTCGCGTCATCGCCAAGCAGCGCTTCATGCGTTCGATGCTGCTCTGGTTCCTGCCCTTCGTCCTCGCGGGCGTCGCGGCCGCCGTGTGGATCACGACTCCCGATACCGGGGATCTGTGGTTCATCGCGGCGTGGGCGCAGTTCCCGGCCATGATCCCGGTCATGAGCATCTGGGCGTTCGGTACGTCTCTCGCTCGATACCTCGAGTGGGTCGATGCATCCGAAGCGATCACATCGCGTCAGAATCGCCGGCGGCCCCAAGGGCTGCGGGCTTGGCTCAGAACCCCGTCTGCGCTTCAATAGAGCTGCAGGCAGACCAAGGAGATCGTCATGCACCGTTACGTCGTCCTTTCCATCATCAACTTGGGTCTGCTCGCGATGGGATGTTCCTGTCTCCCGCAGTCCCACCTCGCTCCCGGCCGTGATGCCGGGACGCCGATCATCGATGATGATGCGGCCCCGGTTCCTCCGGATGCGTACGTCGCGCCGGACGCCTTCGTGGCGCCCGATGCCTACGTGCCGCCGACGGACGCGGGTCCGCCGACACCGTTCTCATGCACCGCCGAAGTCCTCGCGCTCGATCACACCGTGATCGTCGTCGATGGCGACGCGGATGTCCCGTGCGCCGTCCTCGCAACCGTCGAGTGCGACGCACCGTCGGACGAGGCGGTTCTCATCCATCGCGTGGGCTCGTCCTTCGTGCACGGTGAGCCGTCCGTCATCCGTGAGGCCAACCTCTCGGCGGACGGAACCGTCATCGCGACGCTCGATCCCGAGAGTCAGCGCTTCGACTACGCCGTGACCGAGCCCTACCGCATCCCGGCGGGTGGCCACGTCACGTTCGAGCAGTGCTTCCGCTACGGCGACCTCGTGTCGTTCGCGGAAGACCCCACTTCGCTCTCGCTCGATGTGCCGCGCTCCGGCTACCTCATCGCCGCCGCCTTCACGGGTGGCGAGCTCGAGGGCTGGGGAGCGGGCTACGAGCGTCGGTGGAACATCGAAGCCTACGGCGAGACAAGCGGAGCGCAACGCTTCGCAACCTCACCGGATGACTTCCCGTACTCCGGCGGGCTGGTGCATCACCTGCGCCACGCCTACCCGCGTCTCACCTCGGTGGGCGTGCCCGGCAGCGAGCTCGTTCTCGGTGCCGATACGCTGCTCTATCACGAGCGCATCGAGGCGATCGGGCGACGCATCTCCATCAAGAAGCACGCCTGGCGCGTCGAATGCCGCGAGTCGGCTTCCTGCATGCTCTCCGACGTTCGCGTCGAAGGCGTGCCGGTGGCTCATCGCATCGTCATCGACGACAGTACGCCCAACAGCGTGATCGTGAGTCTGATTTTCAACGATCAGATGTACGTCGAGACGGATGCACCCGTCGAGCCGCGTCTGTACGGGACCCTGAACGGTCCCATCGGGAGCGGTCACGGCGTCTTCGTCTCGATCTTCGAGGGCGGAAGCTACAACGAGGGCATCCTCGGCACCGGACTTCTCATCGACGCCCCGGAGTATCTCGCGAGTGATCGCGGCCCGATGCTGCCTTCTCCTCACATTCGCAACCGCGATGGGAGGTCGATGGCATCCGGGTTCATCTGGTCTGATCTCCTCGAGGGATCTGCCCATAGCGCCGGCATGGGCGATGCCGGTTCGCCGGACTGGATCAACGACCAGTCCGAGCTCATCTCCTACGCGTTCCAAGCGTGGGAAGAGCTGATCGTCCCCTAGGGAAGCGCAAGCTTCCCTTTTATTGTATTTGCGTGCCAGGATAGGGCTATGAAACGCTTTCTTATTTCGCTTATTTCCCTTTTGGGATTGGGTTTGGGGACGGCTGCTTTCGCTGCCGAGAACATCTCATCCTTTGATGTACGAGCGACCTTGTCCGCTGATCGAAATCTCCAAGTAAAGGAGAGTATTACTTACGATTTTGATCGAACACAGCATCACGGCATCGAGCGTTTTATTCCCGTGGTTTATGACCGTAATGGCGCCAAGTATCGTCTGCGTCTTTCGGTTGATGATGCGACCGTGGACGGCGTTCCGGTGCAGCAAAGCGTCTCAAATCAGGGATCGGACATTCGTATTCGTTTGGGAGATCCTGACGAGTATGTGACCGGGCGCAAAACATACGTCATCAACTACTCTACGAATCGCGCGATCAATGATTTTCCCAATGATCAAGAAAAAGAATTATATTGGAATATCACCGGCAATGGCTGGGATGTAGCGATCAGTCAGGCGAGTTTTGTTTTGGAGGGCCCTGTTCCTGCAACCAAAGTGATTTGTTTTACTGGATATTACGGAAGTACCGAGAGCGACTGCAAAATCACCCGAGAGGGGAATACGGTTCGCGTGATAGCCACGCGCCCGTTTGAAGCGCGCGAGGGACTGACTATCGCCGTGCGTTACCCGGCTTCTGCGTTGAAAGATATTTCGGTTACGCAGACCTTGCTCGACATGTTCCTCGATAATATTTGGTTGGCGCTGCCGATTTTGGTTTTCATCATCATGTTTGCGATTTGGCAGCGCCACGGAAAGGATCCGCACGGTCGCGGAACCGTGATCGCGTATTACGAAGAGCCACGAAAACTTCCGCCGGGCTTGTTGGATGCGCTTTTACAACAAGAGTTTTCTTCCCGTGCCGTTACGGCAACCATTCTCGACTTGGGTCGTCGTGGTTATTTGAAGATTTCATTCGAAGGCGAGCCAGAATCAGCTGGTTGGTTCAAAAAAGCTCCAACCTTCACGCTTCATAAATTGAAAGATGCAAATGATTCGATGCTGAGTTACGAGAAAACATTGTTCGATGGATTGTTTAACGGAAAAGAAGAGGTGAAAATCGAACAACAAAAAGATGGAACGTTATGGAAGGCGATACAAACGGCGCGCACCGAAGCATTTGATGAGTTGAAGACGCGTGGGCTGTTCGGCAAGAATCCGGGCGTTGTGCGCGGCGTATGGTTCATGGTCGCCTTTGTCGTCGGAATATCTGGATTTTTTCTCGCAGACGCGTTTGGTGATTTGTTCATCTTGTCGTCCGTGCTCTCTGCGCTGATTGTCGCCATCTTTGGTTGGCAGATGCCGCGTAAAACGCAGGAAGGGGCCATTGTCGCCGAAGAAGCTGAAGGGTTTAAGACATTCTTGTCTGTTACGGAGCGCGATCGACTTGATTTCAGTGATGCACCCGAGCGTCGTCCCGATCAGTTCGCGCGTTTCCTTCCGGCGGCGGTTGCATTCGGCGTTGAAGAAAAATGGGCCAAGCAATTCGCGAACATGCAGATTCAGCCACCGAGCTATATGAATGGCAACACAAGCGGTTGGACAGCCGCGAGTTACGCGCATGCGTTCCACTCATTTCATGATGCGTCCGTTTCTGGGATTTATCACAACCCGTCATCCGGTGGTTCGGGTGGTTCCGGTTTTTCCGGAGGTGGCTCCGGTGGCGGTATGGGTGGTGGTGGGGGAGGAAGTTGGTAACAAAAAAACCGAGCTAAGCTCGGTCAGGGGTCGGGAAGCGTTCGCTTCCCGTAGGCGGCCTTCATGAAGGCCTGGAACTCGACTTCGTCGAGATCGTTCGGCGGGGGAGGATCCGTCGGGCGCTCTTCCTCCTCGTCGGCGGATCTGATCGCGTCGAGCGCTCGGTCCACTTGGAGATCGACGTCGAGATCGACGCCTTTCACCGAGGGGATGATGGAGCGCGTCATCGAGACGACGGGGATGTCCTTCTCGAGCTGCGCGATCTCCTCCGGCGTCAGATCGTCGTCGGAGATCTCCTCGATGTCATCGAAGCCGATCTCCTCCGCGATGATGGGAGGGTCTCGCTTCGGCGGCGGGCGCGTGGTCATCGGGTCAGCTCCCGGCGCGTGCCGCCTTCTTCTCCTTGTCCTTCTTGAGCGGCGGCGGCTGCGGGACCGTCAGGCCCGTCTTGCCGTCCGACGCCGCAGCGGGCGCGACCTCGTCATCGTCGCCGTCGACGACCACGACCTCCTCCTCGTCCGCAGGCTCCTTCGAGCCGTTCTCCTCACGCTCCTTCTTGGCCTTCTCCTCGGCCTCGAGCTCGGCGAGGATATCCTCGTCGCTCTTGGCCTTGTCGGGCGGAGGCGGAGCCTCCGAGTCGAGCGCTCCGGGCGGGAGCACGGCCTGGACCTTCATCCAGCCCTTCGCCGTCGCGAGGGCGTAGACCGGCCGGCTCATGTGCGCGAGCGGGATGAAGCGGACGAGGTCAGTCGGCCGGATCGCGATGAGCAGGTCGGCCGCCGTGAAGGGTCTGGCCTTCGCCGCGTTCGCGCTCGACGCATCGGGCCGCGCCTTGGCGAGCATCGGCTCGCCGTACGCGAGCACCTTCTCGAGCAGCTTCGTGCGCAGCTCGATGGGGCACTTGTCGGAGACGAAGTGCGCGATGCCGAGGTCCTGCACGAGCTGCAGGGCCGTCATCTCGCCGAGCAGCTTGTGCTGGATGACGAAGTCGTAGATGTCGGCCATGAAGGCCTTGTCGTCGTCCGTCTCGGTGGTGATGAAGCCCGAGTGGAACCACAGGTCGAAGACCTGGTCGAGCGGGAAGTAGCGGACGATCTCCTCGGTGGAGATGCCGCCGTTCTTCTCGTCGAACACCTCGTCGGCGTTGGTGTCCTTCTCGTCGAGCGCGGTCTCGATCATCGAGATCGAGGCGGCGGCGTCCATCTTCAGCGCACTGTTGCGCTTGATGCCGGTGCAGCGCTGGACGAGATCGGCGCGACGCTCGTTCGAGCTCTTCGCGATGCTCTCGATGAGCGTACGAACGCCGAAGTGCTTCAGCAGCTGCGGGTTCGTGAGCGACTTGTGGTCGCGGCAGCGCAGCAGCGCGAACGAGTGGAACTTCTGGTCGTGGGTCAGATCGTCGAGGCTCATGACTACCTTCCTTCCTTGGGAAGAGGGGATTCAGTTGGGGAACGTGCGGGCCAAATTGACCATATTTAGAGGAAAATGTCAATCCTTATAGATAAGGCCAATGGATTGACTTTATGCCCTATTTCTGCTATTCTTGGCCTACTTGGGCAGGATAGGCGACCGCCTTTTTCTGCAAAGAATTGGGAGGAAAGTCCGAGCCCCGATCCCGTAGCAATACGGGGGAAAGCGAAAGCGGCTAACGGCCGCCAGGACATAGTGGAAAAAACGGAAGGAACACGTGTCATTCCGTTTCTCCATAAACCTAGGGAAAGTGCCACAGAGACTACTCTAGCCCCGTAGAGCGCAAGCTTTTACGGGGCCAAAGGTGAAAAGTGTGGAGAGGTGGCTGTTCGCAAGAACGGCTGCTACTCCGCTCGGCCATCGGTAACGATGGTTCGCGGCAAACCCTTTCCGGTGCAAGAGCAAATCCACTTCAGCAATGAAGGGGAATGGTCGCTCGCTTGAGCCCGACGGCAACGTCGAGCCCAGAGAGATGGTCGTCCACGACAAAACTCGGCTTATCGTCCTACCCAAGTATCAAGCGCCCACCGTCTGGTGGGCTTTTGATTATCTGCTAGACTCAGGAACATCACGGTATGCGCAAATGGATCCCCGTTTTGATCATCATATTATTGGTTGCCGGAGGCGTATGGTTTTGGTCTTTAAGCGGATTGCCGGCTGTTTCCGAGCCTGTTGCGGCTTTGTCTGACGTCGTTGGCACGGTCAGCGTCAAAGATCCGAATGGTTCGGATTTTATTCTCGCAAAAACCGGACATGTCGTAAGCGAAGGAGCTTCGATCAAGACCGGAACCGATTCCAAGGCCACGCTTGATTGGTTTGGGGCAGGGGAGTCACGACTTGGAGCCAACACCGAGCTCGTTGTGATTCGCGCGACAGATAAACGCAATGGCAATATTCAATTACGCCTTCGATTAGAAGCCGGTCGTTTGTGGTCGCGTGTATCCCGTTTGTTGGATCTCGATGGTGACATTTCGGTTGAGACCGAAGATGTAGTCGCTACCGTCCGTGGCACATCATTTGATTTGGAGAAGAAACCAGGGCAGCCGACGACGTTATGGGTCGCGGACTCGGTCGTTGAGGCAGCCGGCGCGACCGTGCTCGCAGGCCAAGACGGATTCTTTGTTCCGCAGGGCATGATGGCTGATTTCGGCGGCAGCGACCGGACGACATCTACGCGTCTCTTGAGCGATTTTGATCGACAAACCGATTGGTTCAAGAATAATCGTTCGGCAGATGAGCGTTTTCATCATGCGGTGTTGGAGCGATTGGAAGCATCGGTGTCTGCGGATCGTTTGCCTTCATCCGGCTTTTTCCGTGATCTTGTGAGCGGTTCCGAGGGCTTGCGTTTGCGCTTTACCTCTGGCGAAGCGCGCCAGGCATTGGCCGAGCGTTATTTGTTGCGTCGTTTGATTGTTATCCGCCGCACGGTGGAGGAGGGGAAGAGCGGTCTCGCCTCTCAGGAGTTCGCGCGACTTGATATTCAGAGTACGCCGGGTGCGGCCAAGTCCGCACAACGTATCTTTTATTTTGTCGGACCATCCGATGCCGCCTATCGCATCAAACAACAGGTTGAGGAATGGCTACCAGTTACCGCTAAATCCGAAGGTGAACGCATCTTCTCGCGCTTGTATGCCGTTGGCGTGCGTTTGGATGAGGCAGCTATGGCACTGATGTTTTCCGATACGAATCAGGCTAAACAGATGTTGGTGCTCGCTCGCCAAGGCTTGGCGAACATCGAGCGTGAAATTCGTGACACGAAGGGCGTAGATCCGATCACGCGAGTCGTATTGCGTCATCAGTGGTCTGCCTTGTCCGCCCGCGCATCCGCCTTGGATGATGAGCTCGAGCGAGGCAATGCGCCCATCGAGCCGGTTGCACCCGCTACACCGATTGAAGAGGTGACGCCGACATCCACCGAGCCTGCGACGACGACCCCAGCCGTTCCGGAGCCGGTTATACCGACTTCAACTCCGCCGGTGGTGAAGCCTGTTCCGGTTTCATTGCGTATTGAACCGAGCCAATCGCAAATTGGTTTCTCAGAAAGCGTCTCGTATCGCGCGGTCTTGGTCTATGACACGGGTTTGACCCGCGATGTGACCAAAGGAACTCGTTTTCAGGCCTCACCCAGCGGATATGGAGCGTTAAATGGCAACATCTTCCGTTCCACCGAGCTTCAGGGCACACTCACTATTAGCGCGACATATACGGAAGACGGCCAAACCGTTCAAGGGTCGGCTTCTCTCATCATCGCCAAATAACCTATGAAAATCTTACGACCCGGATTGGCCGTCTTTATTGGCCTTGGTGTGGGTGTACTTGGAGCCGCGGCACAGCTTTCGGGCGTCTTCGGCAATTGGAGCTACGGTATCAGTGACCGTTTCTTTCTTGCGCATGAGGCCGACCCGTCGGCCGTCATCATCGCGATCGACGACGCTTCCTTAGCGAAGCTTGGACGCTGGCCTTGGCCGCGCACCATTCACGCGGATTTGATCGACCGTTTGTCCGCCATGGGTGCGAAAGCCATCGCGTACGACGTGAACTTCCCAGAGCCTTCGGATACCGGTTCTGATTTGCGTTTGGCTGAAGCGGTTCGTCATGCGGCAAACGTGGTGATGCCGATCGAGCTCAGTTTTTCCGTGTCTGATGGTCGATTGGTTTTTGATCCGACCAAGATTGTTCAGCCGATTCCGAGTGTTCAGTCCGCGGCAAAGAGTTCTGGTTTCACGAACACGCCATTGGATGAAGATAGCATCGTGCGTCGCGTGCCGCTCACCGTGATGGATCCGAGCGGTAGCCCCGTGCGTCATTTTGCGTATGAAGCGGCGACGCTCGCGAATCGGGCTCCGCAAGGAGAGATTCCGCGGGACCGATATGGTCGCATCTTGATCAATTTTCCGAATGAGCCTGGTCGTTCATTCAAGACGTACGCAGCCGCTGATGTGATTCAGGGTTTGGTCGAGCCCGCCGCTATCGATGGGAAGGTTGTATTCGTTGGTGCGACCGCTCGTGATTTGCACGATGAACAAAATGTAGCAACTTCGCGCGGTCAGCCCATGCCGGGGGTCGAAATCCATGCTTCGATTTATGACACGTTAGTCTCACGTCGTTGGCTGTCTCCGGCTGATCCGTGGGTACAGGCCGCATTGTTGGTGCTGATCGGTATTTTGTTCGGATTGCTCGTGCCATATCTTCGCCCGCGTTACAGCCTGCCGGGTGCCTTGGCGATTTGGTTGGCCTGGATTGTCTCAGCCATCATCTTGTTTGATCGTGGACTTGTCATCGACATTGTTTGGCCAACGCTCGTGATCTTCTTTGGTTATGCAGCGTTGGTTCTTGAGCGCTGGTTGGATACGGAGGCGCAGCGTCGCAAGTTGCGTTCGGCCTTTAGCCGATATGTTTCGCATTCGGTCGTCGAGTCCATCATGCGTAATCCGGACAAGCTCAAGCTTGGTGGCGAACGTCGCAACATGAGTGTGCTTTTCTCCGACTTGCGCGGCTTCACCACATTGTCCGAAGGTCTGACTCCGGAAAAACTCGTCGAAGTGCTGAATACGTATCTCAATGAGATGACGAAAATCGTCTTTGATGAGGGCGGCGTACTCGACAAGTATATCGGTGACGCCGTGATGGCCTTTTGGAATGCGCCATTTGATCAGCCGGATCACGTTCAACGTTCGGTGCGTTGTGCCGTCCGCATGCGCGACAAGTTGAAAGCCATGAATCGCGAAGGGGATTTCCCGAAGGGGATTGAGCTTAAGGTCGGTGTTGGCGTGAATACGGGCGATATGGTCGTCGGTAACATCGGTGCCGAAACGCGTTATGACTACACCGTGATCGGTGACAGTGTGAACCTTGCCTCGCGTACGGAGAGTTTGTGTAAGGAGTACGGAGCGAACATTATCATCACGCAAAATACGCGTGCGATGTTGGGTGATGGGTTCCACACACGCTTGCTCGATCAGGTGGCCGTGAAGGGAAAGAAAGAGCCGATTCGTTTGTATGAAGTGCTTGGCATGACCGGCGAGGTTCAGGATACGGATATCGCCTACGCGCAGCGTTTTGAAACGGCGTTGTCAGATTATTTCGCACGTCGCTTCACCGAGGCCGCCGAAGAAGCTCGCAAGCTTTTGGCTGCGAAGCCGGATGATGTCGCCGCTCAGAAGTTGCTTGAGCGTTCCGAAATCTACATTCAGACTCCGCCGCCTCAGGCTTGGGATGGAACGTGGGTGATGACGAAGAAATAAAAAAGACTCCGTGGGGAGTCAGGAGGCGGCCTTCGTGGCCGCCTTTTCGGGCCGCTGCAGCAGGTTCTGGCGAACGGTCTGCTCGGTGTCCCACTGGGTGAGCAGACTTCCTCCGAAGCTGGCCTCGATGCGGAACACGCCGTTCTTGTCCGGATCGATGGTCGCGATGGTGAAGAACGCCGCGATGCTGAAACGCGGGAAGATCCAGTCCAGCACCGCCCGCTGAACGCCGAAGCGCAGCGAGTCCAGCTCGAGAGCGAGCTTGCCGAAGTTCGGCGCCGCCTTGAGCTTCTGGTCCCGCGGCAGCTGCCGGATCCGTTCCATTGAGAGTCTGCCGTTCATGGGGCCGGGCCAGTACGCGCGGGTGTCGTCCGGCGTCGAGTCCTTCGGTCGCATGCGGATGAAGAACGGGATGTCGCCCATCGGCTTCACGGTTGGGACAAACGACTCGACGAGGTTCACTCCCAGTTCGAAGACCAGGGGTACGCAGGGCTGGCAATAGCTGTAGCGCACACGCTCGTCGGGAAAGACGAGTACGGGATCGGGTTTGTAGGTCAAAGGGCTTTCCTCCGTGGCCGTATTTGGTCAAAAAAAGACCGGTTTGTCAACCGGTCCTTCCCAATCCCATTCGATCGCGTACTTCCTTCATTTTTTCTTCGGCCATGGCTTGCGCCTTGTCGCGACCCGCGTCGAGAATCTTTTTGAGTTGTGCCGGATCCTTGCGATAGTCCTCAATTTTGTTGCGAATCGGTCCGAGATGGTCGGCAACGGCATCAGCCAAATCTTTTTTGAAGTCGCCATAGCCTTTGCCTTCGTACATCGTTTCGATTTCCTTCAGCGTTTTGCCGGTGACGTGATGGTAAATCGACATCAAGTTGGAAACGGCCGGCTTTTTATCCGGATCAAAGTACACACCGCCGCCCGTGTCGGTCACCGCACGCATGATTTTCTTGCGAATCGTATCGGCATCATCATCAAGCATGATGGTTCCTGTCTTGCTTTCATCGCTCTTCGACATTTTCTTATCAGGATCCTGCAAGCTCATGATGCGTGCGCCATGCTTCTGAATCAGCGCCTGCGGAATGGTGAACGTCTCACCAAAACGTTCATTGAAACGGCGAGCCAATACACGCGCCAACTCCAAATGCTGCATTTGATCTTCACCAACCGGAACCGCACTCGTGCCGTACAGTAGAATGTCAGCAGCCATGAGTACCGGATACGCGAACAATCCAAGACCGGCACGTTCGGCACCGCCCTTTTGTGACTTATCTTTAAATTGTGTCATGCGTTCCAACTCTCCCATCTTGGCGATGGTACCCAAGATCCAGGCGAGTTCGGTGTGAGCCGCGACTTCGCTTTGGATGTAGATGGTGGAGCGCTTTGGATCAATGCCAACCGCGAGATAGGTGGCAGCAATATCTAAGGTACTTTGGCGAAGCTCCTTGGGTTCCTGCGGTACGGTGATGGCGTGCAAGTCCACGATGCTGAATAGGCAGTGGTGATTCTTCTGTATCTCCACCCATTGCTTCAGCGCCCCGATGTAATTGCCGAGATGGGGGACCGAGGTCGGCTTCACGCCCGAGAACACGAGATCTTTCATGCCGAAAGAGTAGCGTGCGGTTGCGTAAATGGGCAAATGATGCAACAGTTTTGCCGCGTTCTTTGAAAGGAGAAGAGGGAATGAAACACAGGATTTTCTTTTATCCGACCTGCGAGAAGCAGGCGACGGCCATGGCCGAGACAGACAAGCGTCTGAAGCTCGGCCAGGTCAAATGGGAGCGCTTTCCGGACAAGTTTCCAAACTTGTTCGTCTCGCACATGGATGAGCTCGCGTCGACCCATGTCGCCTTGCTCATGTCCATCACGAGTCCCGAGACGGTGTTCGAGCAGATGAGCGTGTTCTACGCGCTCGCTGCCCAGAAGCCCGCTTCGCTACGTGTCCTCCTGCCCTATTTCCCGACCGGGACGATGGAGCGGGTGGATCACGAGGGCCAGGTTGCGACCGCGCATACGCTGGCGCAGATGTTCACGGCTGTGGGGCATGCCGGACCAGGTCCGGTGCCGCTCTACATCTGGGACGCGCACGCGCTCGCGATCCGTCACTACTTCGGACCGAGTATCGCGCCGCGCTTCAAGAGCGGCGTGAAGCGGCTGACCGAAGGGCGACTGAAGCGGGACGAACATGTCGTCGTCTTTCCGGACGATGGCGCGCTCAAGCGTTTCAAGGTCATGTTCATCAACGAGAAGCGTGAGCCAATCTTTCCGCTCGCCGTGTGCCGCAAGGTGCGCGAGGGCGACAAGCGGTTCATGACTCTGCTCGATGGGGACGTGAGGGGCAGGCACGCCGTGATCGTGGACGATCTCGTTCATTCCGGCGGTACCATTCTCGAGTGCAAGAAGGCGCTCGATGAGAAGGGCGCTTCCAAGGTCAGCGTCTTTGTCACCCACGCGGTGATGGAGAACGGCGCCTGGAAGAAGTTCCTCGACGCAGGGTTCGATCGTGTCTGGGTCACGGATTCCGTGCCCGAGACCGCCGATGCCGTGAGCGACCAGCCGCCGTTCGAAGTGGCGACCCTGGTTCCGTCCATGACCCGTGCTGTGTTCGAAGGCCTCTACGAAGGAGAAGAGACGTGACGATCAAGATCATCCTGGGTTCCAAGAGCGAGCTGAAGCGCAAGGCAGTGGAGCACGCGCTCCAGGCCGCCGGCCTTCAGCAGGTCGAGGTCGTCTGCATCGACACGGAGTCGGGTGTGAACCCGCAGCCCGTCGAAGAGCTGGAGATCGCGACGGGAGCGCGCAACCGCGCGCTCGCGGCCCGCGCTCACGATTCGACGGCCTACGCCCTCGGTATCGAGAGCGGGCTCATCCATCCGCGGGAGTGGGCGGACATCGCCTACCTGGTGCTCATCGCGCCCGACGGGAATGAGTTCGTCGCACGGACGGCCTGTGTCACGATTCCCGACGAGATCGTCGAGGAGTCGCGCGCGAGCGGTTTCCAGAAGACCGCAGGCCAGGTGCTCGCCGACAAGCACGGCTGCAACCACTACGATCCACATGCTTTCCTCACCGAGGGCAAGTGGAGCCGCCGCATGCTGCTCACGCGCGAGCTCGCCACGCTCTTCCTCGAGAGCGTGAACCATCCGTACTACCACCGGATCGAGATCGCCGGTGTGAAGCGCAATCTTCCCATCCGGAACGTGCCAGTTGAGGTCGATGAAAGCGTCCGTATCGCGCTTTTCAATCTGCTGGGCGACTGGCAGCTGGTGGAAGCGGCGGGTGTCGAGCTCGCGCAGCGGATCCCGAAGGGGGTCGACGCGCTGCTCATGCCGGATGGCAAGGCTCAGGCCCTGCTGCACGTACTGGGACGCGAGTCCCGGCTGCCGACCTTCGTCGCGCGCAAGGAGCTCAAGAGCTACATGAGTAGTCCGACTGTGTACGTGAAGGTGAAGAGCATCACCACCAACCGGATGCAGGAGCTGTTCCTCGGCGCCGAGGACGCGGCCCAGCTGCACGGCAAGAACGTCGCCTTCGTGGACGACGTCGTCTCGACCGGGGGCACGCTCAAGGCCCTCGAGGCCCTGCTCGAGAAGATCGGCGCACGACATGTCGCGACTCTCGCCGTCCTCACCGAGGGCAAGGAGCGCAAGGACGTCATCGCGCTCGGGCATCTGCCCCTGTTCTGATCCCATCCGGGATCTTTTTTTATACCAAAAATCCCTCTCCTTACGAAGGAGAGGGATTAAGGGTGAGGTTATACCTCGATGATGACCGGAATGACCATCGGACGAAGCTCGGTTTTGAGGAAGAAGAACTCTCCCATCTCATCGCGCAACGCGTCTTTGATGGACGCCATGTCGATACCGGCTCCTTTTACCTTGGTCATATGATCCTTGAGGATCTGGTTGGCCTTGCTGCGGCTGAGGGCGATCAATTCCTGATGCTCCTTCATGTATACGAAGCCGCGCGAAATGATGTCGGGTACGGCCACGGGTGCTCCGGTTTTTCCGTCGAGTACCGCGACCATGATCACGACACCATCACCGGCGAGCTGCGTACGATCACGCAATACGACCTGGTTGGTATTACCTACGCCGAGACCGTCTACGAACACATAGCTCGTGTCCACCTTATTGTTGGTGAGACGGCCATTGCCCTGTTTGTCGAATTCCATCGTCTGGCCGTTATCGGCAATGAAGATGCGTTCGGCCGGGAAGCCCGCCTTGATGGCGGCCTTGGCATGATCGACCAAGAACGAGTAATGACCTTCGATCGGAATGATATATTTCGGCTTCACCATGTTGTGCATGTCCACGAGGTCTTGCTGCTGAGCGTGACCGCCGGCGTGCACATCCATCATCTGATAGTGGACGATGTTGGCGCCTTCGCGGTTCAGGGTGTCCTTCACGCGCTGCACCGTGCGTTCGTTACCCGGAATAACCGAGCTCGAGAACACGACCGTATCTCCCGGTTCAATCGTGAGAATCGGATGTTCGCGGTTGGCGATACGCATCATGACGGCACGTTCTTCACCTTGAGCACCCGTACAGACGACAGCCGTCTTGTTGCGAGGATACTTGTGGATGTCGCGCGTTTCGATGATCGTGCCTTTTTGCACGTCCATGTAACCGAGTTGCTGCGCGATCATGATGTTGGACTTCATCGAGAAGCCTTCGATCGCGACTTTGCGGCCCTGGCGTTCACAGGCTTTGATGATCTGCTGAACGCGCGCAATCATGGATGCGAATGTACCCACAATTACGCGGCCTTCGGCATTCTTAATGATTTCGTCGATGTTGTTCTGAATTTCGAATTCGGCGATCTGACGACCAGGCTTGGAAGCGTTGGTTGAGTCGATCATGAGCGCGAGCACATTACGCTCACCGAGCTTCTTGATCTTTTCCGTTTCCTGAATTGATTGCGAACCCGGGTTATCATCGAGTTTAAAGTCACCCGTATGCACGATGAGACCGCAAGGCGTGTCGACAATCACACCGACTGAAGACGGCACAGAGTGCGAAACGCCGAAGAACTCAACCTTGAATGAACCAAGCTGAATCACGTCATCGTATTTCACCGAGAACAAGTTAAGCTTCGGTTTGTCGCGATGATCTTCCTGGCGCTTGGCGATAATGCCGCACGTAAGGTCGGTCGCGAAGATCGGCGGGTTGCCGAGCTTAGGCATCAAGTGGGGGATACCACCGATGTGATCGTAGTGAGCGTGCGTAATGACGACGCCGCGAATATTCTTTTCTTTGCCCTTCAACGAAGAAAGGTTCGGAACAAGATAGTCGACGCCCGGCATGTCTTCGTCCGGAAACTGAAGACCCATGTCGATGATCAAAATATCATTGCCGTATTCGAGCACGGTACAGTTGCGGCCGACTTCTTCGTTGCCGCCGATGACCTGGATCTTCAAGCGCTGGTCACCTTCGAGGGTGTCCTTGTCCGTACCGGTTTTACGGAACGGGGTGTGCTTGAACGCGCTCATGCGCGGAACCGACTGGAAGGCGCCGCCCATCGGGCCGCGCTTACGCTTCTTCACCTCGTGCTTGTCCGAGGGTCCGCGGTGTTCTTCCTTGGCAAAACCTTGCTTCAGGCTTTGTCCGCCCGTACTGAAGTTTGCGCCTTGTCCGCCACGATAAGGAGGGCGGCTCGGACGACGCTGGCCTGAACCCTGCGGACGCGGGGTAAAACCAGAAGGACGGGCAGCACCGGAAGGCGCCCCGTTTGTGTTGGGTGTGTTGTTTTCCATATTCTATTTGATTGAAACGCCAATTTTTGGCTAAAGGCAGCAAAAAACGCGATGCTGACTGCGTAACTCTGAATTAAAGTGTCACGACTTTCGGCGTCTCCCAAGTGACTTGGACGGCGGGCGAAAAACGTTACCTCAATAGAATATCAGTAAACGGTGCTTAGGTCAAGTTTTGCCTAATGTTCGCCTAATATTCCATAAATCTGCCAAAATGGCGTACGCATGGCGTAATCGCACCCGGCTCCCTTCAGCGTGACGCCATTCCACTGGTATTTCTTGCATCCGCAGATTGGCCAATTGAGCACGCTTCAATATTTCAACATCAAAGGCCCACCCGTTCGTATTTTGGGCTTCAAATAAAGGCCGACAAACGCCCATACGGAAGGCTTTGAAGCCGCATTGGGTGTCTCGATAGGGAAGACCGGTAAGCAGGCGTACAGCGACGTTAAACAGCTGTCCTGACTGATCGCGCCAGATCGGCTGGCGTTCTGCGATATGGGCAGATTCCGCGCGTCTTGAGCCAAACAGCACATCATGTGATTCGAGCAGGGGAAGAAAAGACGCAAAAGCCTCGGGCGTTGTTGAAAGATCGGTATCCAGAAACAACGCCCATTCGCCCGTGGCAGCGAGCATTCCGGTACGAACAGCCGCGCCCTTTCCCTGATTTTGTTGATGTTTAATGAGCCTGGCGCCAGATGTCTTGCGATCCGTCATGTCTTGCGATCCGTCATCTACCACAATGATTTCATACGAGATGCCAAGCGCCTCAAATGCGTTTTTCGTTTGTAAAATCGCCTGCTGAATGCGGCTTTCCTCGTTATACGCCGGAATAATAATGCTCACAGTCGGCATGGCCTGATTCTGGCAGGAAGGTGTAGGCTTGACAAAGCGGGATATTTTTGCTTAACTAGGCCGTTCGATTGCCCCTTCCTTCAACCAAGAGAGGAGATCTCCATGTCAGCCATCCTTGATCGAATCGGGGAGGGCTTGAATCGCTGGCTCTCCAACACCCGTCAGCTCATCGACCGAGCGCGCCGCGGCGAGCTACCGTGGACGCCCGTCGATCCGACCGAAAGGCTCGGCCTCTGCCGACACTGCGGCCAGAAGGTGACGCGCTCCGACGGCCTCGCCTTCGCGGTGGACCACGTCGTACACACCGAGTGCAAGATCGCGTTCAACGCCGATCGCCCGCGCCTCATCGGCATCTTCGGCCGGTGGATGGAAGCGCTCGAGCCGGTTCGCCTGCACGAGCTGCCCTCCGTGCGCATCGGCGTGACAGCGGCGATCCGTGAGCTGCCCCGCGAGTTCACGCTCGCGGATCTCAGAACCACGACGAAGAAGGTCGAGAAGGTTGCGGGTCGCCACCCAGCCATCGACCGCGCCCGCGCCGTGCTCGGAGACATCCGCTCCACGGGAAACTAAAACCGCCTTTCGGCGGTTATTCTTTTTCTTTAAATAATTTAGTTCGCTTGTGCGTGCGGTTTGTCGAACAAGTCCGAGAAATGATCCAAAAGCTTGTTGAAGTTGCGCATCACTTTGTGGAACGAATCGAAGGACTTCTCGTGGAGCTTGCTGAGCTCCTCGCGTTCAATATCGAGTTCATTCATGATTTCCGGGTTGCCCGGCAACATGCCCTTTTTGAAGAGCGCTTCTTCGCGTTGATCAAGCTCCTTGATGCCTTTTTGAATGGCATCCATTCGATCATCCAAGACCTGCATGCTCTCCTTCATTTGCGTAACCTCACGCTGAGCGTTCATTTCACGCGTTTTAAGTCCTTCTTGTCGTTTAAGGTTTTCGGAATTTTCGCGCAACTGTTCGCTCCAATCGGCATCCGTACCCATCTTTTCAATCTGTTTTGCCGCTGCCGTGTTCGGGTCTGTTTCAAGAGCCTGAACGAATGCGGAATCGACTTTCATCGTCTCTTCGCCGTTGCGCTGGGCGTCTGCGCTGTCCAAACACAAAACCCATAGCTTGTTGTGCCAGTCTTCCAAGAGTTTTGCGCGGGCATCTAAAACATCGACGTTCTTGCCCAAACGTGCCGAAACCGTAAGTTCTTTCATCAAATCGGCCTGCGCTTCATTGATGTTCGTGAGCCAGCCCTCGGCTTTTTGTGAGAGCTCTTCTGGAGCGAAGAGATAGTGGTCCGGAGCCTTTGGTTTTTCCTTCCGTCCTTCAACTTCTTTTTGTACGCGGCGCGCTTCGCCCTTGGACAGGCGTTCATTGACTTCGCGCTCCAATTTCTTGGAAGGGCTCTCCATTTCAAATTTCATATGCATACATTTTAGCATTTTTTTGACCTTTGATCAACCAAACAAAAATCACGCAACGTTGCGTGATTTTTATGTGGTGGGCGGGGAGAGACTCGAACTCTCATGACCTTGCGGTCGCTGGTACCTGAAACCAGTGCGTCTACCAATTCCGCCACTCGCCCTTGTTTGCCGCCGCATAATGCGACGCGACAACCACCTCTGTCAATCGTTACTTCCAACGCCAACCTTGATTTACGTGCCAATCGCTGACATTCAGGAAGCGATCAGCCGGACGGCTGATGCGCATATCTTCCACACCAAGTACACGCTTCGAGAGCAGATAGGCATAGCTCGGACGCAGAAGAAATAACGCCGCTGCACGTTCGCGAATGGCGGCGGAAAGCTTAAGCTGGGCTTTTTGCAGCTCGGTCGTGGAGCTAGCGGTGCGAGCCTCATCCAAAGCCGCATCGATCGTGCGATCAGATACGTTCGAGAGGTTGAAGCCGCGCGAACCTGCATCAGCGCTACTCCAGAAACGGGTCAGATCTTGGTCCGGCGGAATGAGCACATTCCACAAAATCACTTGATACGCACGGCTCGCAAGCGCATCACGAAGTAATGGCTCCGCATCGTCGGCACGCACTTCCACCTGAGCGCCAATCAAAGACCAGCGGCGCTTCAAGTGTTCCGCGACCGTCATCAAATCCTGCTGATTCGGCACGTCGATCGTAATCGAGAGTGTGGTCGATGCATTTTGGCGGCGTACGGTTTCATTTTCCGGCAGCTTCCAACCAAGCGTATCCAAGGCTTTACGCGCGGCTTCCAAATCAGGAACCGTCGATGAGGCATCCTTCAAGAAAGGGAAGGGGGAACTGACGGGTTCCGCGTGTTCGCCGACCAGCGAAGACAATTCGTTCAAATCAATCGCCAAACTCAACGCACGACGGAGGCGCTCGTCTTTGAGTAAGGTATCCTTTGTATTGAAGAACGCGACGGTTTCATACGGCAAATCCAAACTCATCGTGCGTACATGGTCGGCGCGACCTTTACCTGCTTCGCTCCAAGGGACGAATGCGACGGCGTCGACTTGGCCGTTGTTTAATGCGGCGATAGCCTGATCACGATCGCCGTAAAAACGCAGGCGGAGATGTTCGATCAACGGCTTGAGACCGTAGAAGGCGTTAAAGCGGCGCAACTGATAATGCAAAATGGAGCCTTTCCCGTCGCGCGTGAAAGAGAGGACCTGATACGGCCCGCTACCGATGGGTTTTAAGTTCGCATCGGCCAGGAGCGCGTTGGCGCCCGTCACCTCTTCCCATACATGCTGCGGCAAAATACCGACCGTCAATTCGTTCGGGAACAGGGCATTTGGTTTGGGGAGTTGGAACTGCAAGGTTGATTCATCCACGGTGACGATCTGTACGTCGCGGAAGGTTGGTTCAAGCGGGCTGCGCCATTCCGTGTTCTTGATGGTCTTGTACGTGAACTCCACGTCATGAGCCGTGAGCGGTTGCCCGTCATGAAAACGCGTGTCGGCACGCAACTTTACTTCGAGTGTTTTGCCACCCTCGAGCCAGTGATATTGCTCGACCAAATCCGGTTGAGCATTCAAATCTTGGTCCAGACGGAACAGGCCGGAGTAAATGAGCGCGGCCAAATCACCGTCCACGTTGTTACGCGTGGCGTAGAGCGGGTTGATGAATTTTGGAGCTCCGACTAATGCTTCCGTAAATTCGCCGCCATGAGCGGGGGTGCGCTCCAGACGATTTGCAAGAATATCACCCAAACCGACGGCGAATGCGATAAGGAAAATAAGGGAGGCACCCCAAAAGATACGACGTTCCTGCGTATCGAGAACGCGGTTCATGAAACGGAGCTGCTTCCATTTGGGGATCTTGCGTGTCTTCGTGACGGCTAAAACAAGCGCATGGTCATGATGCGGATGGGGGACGAACTCTTCGGATGTGTGCGCGTCCGGCGGATTCTGCCAGAAAAAGATCCGACGCCAGGTCGTGCGCAATCGTTCCAGGGGGGTCACATTAGGCGACAATCAGATTCACCACGGCCAGTCCGAAGAACAGACAGGCCAAGGCGATCGTCGCATAGAAGAGGCCCTTTTCCAAGCCTCGCTTGGTACGGAAGACGTTGCTGTCACCGCCAAAAGCGGCGCCCAAGCCCGAACCGCGCTGCTGCAACAAGATGGCCGTGGTCAGCAAAGCCGACAGGGCGATCATGGCAATGGCGATAATGGTCTGCCTCATATCGGCCAAACGGTAGCCCAGGATGGGAATCCAGTCAATCGCCTGCTATCATATCCGCGATGTCCATTTGGAAGGCGCTTGGTTGGTTGTTCGGATTGCTCCTCGCGATCGGAGTGATCTTATTTATCCGTCAGTCGTATACGTATTACGTCGCCATTCGCTCCGGGGCGACCAATCCATTGCTTGAGCAGCAGCTCGAAGCCACGATTTCTCGCCTAAGCGCCAATCAAAGCGTTTCGAATTCCGATCTGGATCATTTGGTAGATCCGGCCGCGCCGAGTTTGGGGGATGCATCCGCAACCGTCACGATCGTCGAGTTCTTGGACTACGGCTGTCCATTTTGCCGCGCCGCGTTTGAGCCGGTACGTGAATCCGTATTGCGTCATGAGGGGAAGGTTCGTCTCGTGATTCGCGATTTCCCGTTGGAAGATATTCATCCGGGCGCCACCAAAGCAGCGGTGGCTGCTCGTTGCGCGCAGGAGCAGGGAAAGTTCTGGGCCTATCACGACAAATTGTTTTTGCTTGATCAGCGCAGCTTCACGGACGAAGATTTGATCGACGTCGCCACCGAAACCGGTCTTGATTTGAGCGCCTTTGCTTCTTGTCGCGTGTCTTCACGTGCCAAAGCGTTGGTGGAGCGCGATCTCACCACCGGTTTGCAAGTCGGAGTCGCCGGAACACCGACCTTTTTCTTTAATCGCGTCCGCATCAAGGGCGCGCCGTCTGCTGAGGCGCTCGAGTTCATCATTCAGCGTTTTCTGAATGGCCCAGCGAAGTAGTATGAGTGCTTTCTCGCATCGCGCATCGCGCATCGTCGTAGCACTGCTCGCATTTGTTAGTGCCTTTTCTTTCGTCGCTCCAGCTCCGGCTCTCGCTCTGAACGTGCAGTTCAGCTGCTGGTGTCAGGATACGTCGACCGGGACCTGTAATCATCATTTGATCGATTCCGGGATGGAAGATGATGATCCGAGCTGGGCTGCCGCGGGCGTATCTGCGCTCAGCATGCCCTTATTTGGTTCGACGATCGCAGCGATCGGGGGTGCGGCCTTCACCATCGATGAGTTTTTGGAGCGTCCTGGGTTGAGGGATCGTTTAGCGGGCGTTCAAAATCGTTGTCCGGAGCGTTGTGCGGCTGACGGCGGTAAGCGTGCGATTCATTTTGAAACCAGTTATCGAGCCGAAGTGTGTCGCGAGTGTAATGCGGATCCGAATTCAAGCTGTACGGAAGAAAGTGGCGCGCGTTTGGAGTTCGGTGAAGAGCGCGTCGACGACATGATTGCGAAGTGTGAAGAACGAAAGGCGGCAACCATTTTTCCGATCAAACTTGGCACGCCTATTGGCGGCGTTTCGCAAGTGAATGGTCTGCCCGATTACATCAATGTCGCGTATCGTTATTTGGTAACGGTCGTTTTGGTGGTCGCGATTGTCATGACGGTCTGGGGCGGATTTCGTTATTTGCTCGGCGCGAGCATCGGCAGCGTCCAGCAGGGGAAGGAGACGATCAAGGACGCGCTCATCGGTATGTTGATTGTGCTCGGCGCGTACACGATTCTCTCCACCATCAATCCACGAACGACGATTTTGTCACTTGATCCGCCAGAGCCGATCGAATGCCAGGACATCTCTTTACCAGCGGCTGTGAAGAATGCTCGTTGTACCAGTGATCGCGATTGCGGAGGCGGGACGCGTTGTGTTGAGGGTCGAAATTATATTTTTTCCGTTACGAACGTCGTCGAAGCTCAAGCAGCGGGTACGGTGGAAGGGGCGGAACTGAGTGGTGACTTTATCGGAAGCGGTAAAGCGGCCGGACTCGTTGGGCTTTTGTCGCATCCACTTGGGCCGCTGAGCTTGTTAACCGAGTCTACGGAAGAGCGTCGCGTTCGAGGGCGAGCGGTCACTGCGGCTGTCGGTGGATTTGCCGGAGGAGCGATTGCGCGCGATGCAGAGATTTTGCATGAGCTCCATCAAGACGATGTAAACATTCGAGTTTGTTCGACCGGCGAGCGTGGTGCGCCATGTACCGAGGATCGGTATTGTCAGGCCGGGTTGCAATGTATTGAGAGCTGGGAGTTGTGCTGGTCAGGGTCGGGCAATCCTCCGGGTGCGCCTTGCGACGAGAATTCTCAATGCTCCAATAATAATTGTGAGCAGGTTGGTGATACGCCATTTAAGATTTGTCATATGGAGGCGAGCGAAACCACGCCTTGTTTGCGCGCGGGGGCGACGGCTGGCGGGTTTATCTATCCGCCTGCCTGCAGCGGTCCGCCGGTGGGTGAAATGACTTGCGCCTGGTGTCCGGCCGAGGGGGAGCGTAACTGGACCTTTCTTGAACCTGGTCAGAATTACGCTGCGCAATGCAAGCCACGTAGCGCTTTGGGGACTTCCTGTTCGCCCTAGGCCCTTGCCAGCCCTTTCGATTGGTGGTAGCGTCGCCGCCATCATGCCGCCAAAGTCGTTACTCAATACGATTTCGATTAAAGGGGCACGCGTCAACAATTTGAAGGACGTTTCTTTGGACTTGCCCAAGAATGCCTTCATCGTAATGACCGGTCTTTCCGGCTCGGGTAAATCATCCCTCGCATTCGATACCATCCACGCTGAAGGGCAGCGCCGCTACATGGAATCCATGTCGTCGTATGCGCGTCAGTTTATGGAATTGCAGGACAAGCCGGATGTCGACTCGATCGAAGGTCTTTCACCTACCATCGCCATTGATCAAAAGTCCACTTCACATAATCCGCGTTCCACGGTCGGAACCGTGACCGAAATTTACGATCACCTTCGTTTGTTGTTCTCTCGCGCGGGTCGTGCGCATTGCGTTACGTGTGGTACGCCCGTTTCCGAGCAGTCGCCCAAAGATATTGCCGAGAAGATGCTGACGCTCGCGAAATCATCCGATATTCTTTTGATGGCTCCGCTGGTGCGCGCACAAAAGGGCGAGCACAAGCTCGCACTCGTGATGGCGAAGAACGCCGGCGCTAAAGAAGTGCGTTTTGACGGTACGCTTGTCGATATAGAGGAATTGCAGCATACACGCGTCGACAAAACGGTTCCGCATACGGTTGAGGCCGTCATGGCACGCATCGAAAAGAAGACGCCTATGGTCATCGAGGGTGCTCAGGAGCTCGTGAAGGCTGCACTCGACCTCGGAAAGGGAATGGTCGTGCTTTTGGATGAAGAAAACGGTGATGAGTACATGCTCTCGCAGTCATTGTTCTGCTCCACGTGTCATATTTGTTTGCCGACGCTTGAACCACGTCTCTTTTCCTTCAATTCGCCGCACGGCGCCTGTCCTGCGTGTACCGGCCTTGGCATCAAATTGGTGCTTGAGCCTGAATTGGTGATTCCGAATAAGCGTCTCACGCTTGCTCAGGGTGCCGTAAAGCCGTGGACGCGTATTGCGGGCTCGCAAACCGCCCAATTGAAGATGCTTGAGCAGGTTGGATCCAAGCACGGTTTCAATATCAATCAGCCGATCGCGGATTTTTCTGCCAAAGCACTCGGCGTCCTGTTTAATGGTGATGGCGAATTCGAAGGCATTCTTGCGATGCTCGCTGCCAAACACAAGGAAACCGATTCCGAATACGTACAAAAAGAAATCGAGCAGTACATGCGTGAGCTGACCTGTCCGGATTGTGGCGGACACCGCCTTCGCAAAGAGGCGCTTGCAGTTACGGTTAACGGCAAGACGATCGCTGACTTGGTGCGTCTCCCTTTGGATGAGCTGATCGTTTTGTTTGAATCATTTGGCAAAGGTCCAGCCAAAGCCAAGCCGTCCAAGATCACCAAGGCCAAAGTCGAGAAAAAAGAAGATATCGCCGGCTTTAGCGAACGCGAGCGTTTGGTGGCTGACCAGGTTTCGGGCGAAATCCGCCGCCGTCTGCGCAATTTGCTCGATGTGGGCTTGGACTATCTGACTTTGGATCGCTCGGCGATGTCGCTTTCGGGTGGTGAAGCCCAGCGTGTGCGATTGGCGGCCCAGCTTGGTTCCGAATTGTCGGGCGTGACGTATATTTTGGATGAACCGTCGATTGGTTTGCATCAACGCGACAACGATAAGTTGATCGGCACCATCAAACGTTTGCGTGATTTGGGAAATACGTTGATTGTCGTCGAGCACGATGAGGCGGTGATGCGTGCCGCTGACCACATCATCGATGTCGGTCCGGGAGCTGGTGAGTACGGCGGTGAAATTGTCGCCCAGGGCTCATTGGCGGAGATCAAGAAAGTGAAAGAATCGGAAACGGGCATGTATCTTTCCGGTAAAAAGAAATTGGATGCACCGAAATTGCGCCGCAAGGGAAATGGTAAGGCGATCACCGTGAAGGGTGCGACCGCTTTCAACCTCAAAAACGTGGATGTGAAGTTCCCGCTTGGACAATTGGTGTGTGTGTCGGGTGTTTCGGGTTCGGGTAAGTCCACGCTAGTACTCGATATTTTGGGTCGCTCGCTTTCCTCCCATTTCTACGGTGCCAAAGATCCGGTCGGGGAGCATAAAAAGATCGAAGGCTTGGATCATCTTGATAAGGTCGTGTCCGTTGACCAGTCGCCGATCGGCCGCACGCCGCGTTCAAACCCCGCGACGTACACCGGCGTGTTCACGGCCATTCGTGATTTGTTCACCGAGATCCCGGAAGCCAAAACGCGTGGCTTTGATGCCGGTAAGTTCTCCTTCAACGTCAAAGGCGGTGGTCGTTGTGAGCCGTGTGGCGGTGATGGGTACGTGCAGATCGCCATGCAGTTCTTGCCGGACGTCTATGTTGAGTGTCACGAATGTAAGGGCAAGCGCTACAACGCCGAAGCGCTCGAAATCACCTGGCGCGGGAAGACCATCGCGGATATTTTGAACCTCACGGTAGAAGAGGCGCGTCGTTTCTTCACGGATCAGCCGCTCATCTACGATAAGTTGAATGTCTTGCATGAGGTGGGTCTCGGCTATGTCCGTCTTGGCCAGCCGGCCACCACGCTTTCGGGCGGTGAAGCTCAGCGCGTGAAGCTCGCCACCGAGCTTTCACGTCGCGCTACGGGTCGCACCATGTACATCCTCGACGAACCGACCACGGGTCTTCACTTTGAAGACATTAAGCGCCTCATGGGTGTTTTGAATGCCTTGGTCGACAAGGGGAATACGGTCTTGGTCATCGAACATAACCTCGATGTCATCCGCATGGCTGACCATGTCATCGACATGGGTCCGGAAGGCGGCCTCAAGGGTGGCATGGTCGTGGCCGAGGGCCGTCCGGAGGATATCGCTAAGAATAAAAAGAGCTGGACCGGTAAGTATTTGAAGGAAGTCCTCTAAGCCTTGACGCCGTTTCCAATCTCGGCTAACCTTTGCCCCATTCCGCATATGTCCGTCATCACCACATTTCCGGCCGTCATTGAGCCGTCTCAGATCGAGACCGGCATGACCATCCGCGTTCACCAGAAAATTAAGGACGTTGGCTCCAAGGGCGAAGAAAAGGAGCGTATTCAGGTCTTCGAAGGCCTCGTGCTTAAAGTCGGCGGCAATGGCATCTCTAAGACTATGACCGTTCGCAAGGTGACCGACGGTGTCGGTGTCGAGCGTATCTTCCCGATCGCTTCCCCGATTATCACCAAGATTGAACTCGTGAAAATGATGAAGGCTCGCCGTAAGGCCATCACCTTCATGCGCCACACCAAGAAGCGCGTGCGCGAGATCAAGAGCGTTACCCTTCGCGAAGCCAAGGCGTAACAAAAAATCCCCGACTCTGGTCGGGGATTTTTTATTCCTACGGATTGCCGAGACCGAGGTTGGCGTTCACGGTGCGGGCCGTGTCGCGCAAGACTTCGAGCGAGACATCATACGGGCCGTTGATCACCTCACCAAATTTGTAATTGACGTAGAACGCTTCGCTGATGTCATCGACGCTCTTGTTCCAATCCGCGCCAAACCACGTGCGTACGATCTCTTCCGTCTTTGCCCAGCGCAGGATGCCGCCCTTGGTGGGGAGATAGACCTTCGGATCGGTTTGGAATTTGACCAAGCGTGAGGCCGGGGCATAGGTGATGTTTCCGCCGATCGGAATCAATGCCATTTGGTCGATAGGGATGATGCGGACATTGTTGAAATCCGGATACCAGGTGAAGTAGGTCTTCTCATTCGGGAAGACATAGCGCTTACCATTCGATGCATAGTAATAGACGGCCGTGTCCGAAAGGTTCTTGGCGTCGTTGTCGTCTGGGATCTTGATCAATGCGCCGACATTCAACATCAAGGAGAGCCCTTGCTGATAGTACACCGACACCGTGCGCGGGAAGCGTTCGTTATTAATATACGCTTCATACGTTGAGGTGCCATTGCGTAATGAGCGCACCAAGAAGCTGGCTCGGCCTGTGCTATTGGTTACGCCATTTCCGGTTTGAGGCACGATCTCGTCCATGTCGCCGCGCGAAGACACGAGACGGACGGTCGCTCCCTCCATCGCACCGAAATTGAGGTTCTTCACGGACACCGACAGAATGGTGTTATCGATACCGTCGGCCTTTACGGTTGTTTTGCTCGTACCAAAGGTCGAGGCCTGCATGTTCACGGTTTGCGTATTGCTTTGGGCATGCGCCGGAACGGCCAAAGCCAAACAAAATACGGCTAAACCAGAAAAAATAAGATGTTTCATGCCGCTTAGTGTACCCGAGAGGCGAGCCTTGAGGAAATGTAGGCGTGCAAGTCTTGATAGGTGTCTTCAAGCTTCCCGTCAGGGTTCTCAAGCACGATATCCGCTTCCTGTGCACCGGCCTTTTCTTCATCCATGCGCTTCATGCGACGTTCCAGGTCATCCGGCGTCGTGCCGGGGCGTTCTTCGATGCGACGAACCAGGTCTTCCCTTGGCGCATCCAAGAAAATGATATGTGTATTCGGGTATTGTTTTTGGATTGAATGCGCTCCGCGCATGTCCGTAATCATCAAAACCGGTCCCTGAGAGAGCTTTGTATCCAATTCTTTGCGTGAGGTTCCGTAGGAGCGGCCGAACGTCTCGACCCATTCGACGAACGCATCTTTTTTTACCATCTCTTGAAATACCTCCGGTGAAAGGAAGAAGAAGTTCTCACCTTCCGCTTCGCCTGGTCGGGGAGTGCGTGTGGTTGTAGTGATTGCGCGCACGAGCCCAAGGTCGCCATCGGCGAGGAGGCGTTCCTGTACCGTGCTTTTTCCGACCCCGGAAGGGCCGACCAAGATAAAGATGGGGTTCATGAGCGGCGGAATTCTTCGGCCATGGTTTCGAATTCGGGAATGGGGGCCAATTCAAATTCTTTTCGTTCGCCCGAGCTGGGATCAAAGAAGGCGAGCGACACGCTTTGCAACATCAGGCGGGGAGCGGAGACTTTTCGTTCGGTGCGTTTGATGGCGTAGAGGTCGTCGCCCATAATCGGGCACTGCATGGCTTGCATGTGTGCGCGGATTTGATGGGTGCGTCCGCTCAAGATCTCAAGCTCAACGAGAGTCGCGCCTTTGAAGCGCTCTTTCACACGGTAATGCGTCCAGGCGGCTTTCCCTTCCTCTTCTCCTGATGGGCGAGCAGCCATGCGTGGCTGCGTCGATGAGCGTGCGATACGGAACTTAATGTCGCCTTCTTCGGCCGGAAGCGATCCGTGGCACATCGCGAGATACGTTTTGCGAACGCTATGCGTGGCAAACTGGTTTTTCAAATCATCAAACGCATCTTGCGTTCGGGCGACCACCATCAAGCCGCTGACTTCGCGGTCGAGACGATGCATGATCCCGGGACGTTGCGGGTCTTCACCGATTTTTCCGATCTTCGGGTCGTGAGCGACCAACAAGTCAACTAGAGTGCCTTCTTCTGTCTTGCTGTCAGGATGAACCAGCAAACCAGCCGGCTTATCCAAGACGATCCAATCTGGAGTCTCCTCGATCACGATATCTTCAAATACGGGCAGTTCCGTCGGAACGACCTTTTGCAGCTCTTTTCGCTTCGTCGGAGTCTTTTCCTTTCCATCCCAAACAACCTCATCGCCCTCCTTAAGGAAGCGATGGACGGTAGCGGGCTTGCCATTCACCAATACCCGGCCGTCCTTAATGAGTTTTTGGAGGGATGAGCGGGTGCGTTCATCGAGTTCCTCGGTGAGGAAGTGGTCGAGGCGCATGCCTTCGTTTTCCGCCCCTATTTGCCATGTCTGTGTATCCATAGCGGCAGCATAGATGAAGTTCGGGTTTTTGACACGTCCCCGGCTTGGCCGTATCTTCAAGCCGCCTGCGCGGGTAGCTCAGATGGTTAGAGCGCCGAGCTTATACCTCGGTGGTCGATGGTTCGATCCCATCCCCGCGCACCACGTAAAATCCCCCCTCCACGGAGGGATTTTATTTTTAATGTATACTGTAGCCATCATGCAGCGCGCACACAGCACAACCAAGAATCCGATGACGTATGTACGTCTTCTGTTCATCGCGGTCTTGAGCGTTGTATTGGTGGTGTTCCTTCCTGTGACGGATGCGCGTTATGAAGAGCTCTTCTCCACGCATGCGTTTAACCTGGGTTTGATTTACGCGGTGATCATCGGTTTTTTGATGAGCTTGAGCCTGACGCGACGTCAACAAATCGAAGAACACATCTCGATCGAGCTCAATAAGATTCGTCGCATCTATCACTTGTCGGTTCATCTCGCAAAAAAGGACAAGAATTCTGGTCCGTGGCTCAAGAGTACGGTCGATGCGCTGCGAAAATACTTGAGCTATTTCAAAACACATAGCTTTTCGGCATATGAAGGTTCGAATCCGCTTTTTCGTGACGTGACGTATGGCGTTTATTCGCTTCCGGAAAAGGGATTTGCCTATGACGAGTCGCTCTACCAGGCTTTGATTGAGGCGACCTCGGATGTGACGGTCGCGCGCGAACAAATCCAAGCAAAAAAGGACTACAGCATCGGTCGCTTTCAGTGGATTGTGCTCATTCTCGTTTCTTTTGTCTTTTGCGTCATGATGGTCCTGAACACGCCATATGACCTGGTTGCTCGAACCGCCTCCGGCGTCGTTACATTTTGCTTTTTTGTGACGCTCAATCTTCTTTACGAGTACGATTTTTCAAACCCGATCAAGTTCCGCATCATCTCGCAGCAGTACGCGGATAATTTGGACAAGTTCATCCTTAAGTCGAAGAAGCGCTAAGCTCTTCCGTCAGGCGATTCCACTCCGCTTCGGTGTGTTGGATCATGGTTTCAAGCGTGGAGAGACGTTTGGTGCGTTCCAAATCAAACTTAGCTGGGTCTTGGGTAAAGAGCTTCATGATTCCCGAGCGTTCTTCTTCTAGCGCATCCAGTTGTTTCTCGATTTTTGAAAGCGCGCGCTTCAGTTCCTTCATCTTTTCATGGCGTTCGGCCTTGGAAGCGCCTTTTTCTTTCTCTTGCTTCTCTTCCAATTGCTCCTGCTTGCTCACCAGGCCCTCGCCCTTGGCCACGTCATAGACATATTCCTCATATGTACCCGGATAGGAGATCACGGTGCCTTCGCGAACATCGAGAATGCGCGTCGCGATCAGGTTCACGAAGGTTCGCGAGTGAGAAATAAATAGCACCGTGCCATTCCAGCGACGCAAGGCCGCGCCAAGCGCTTCCACCGTCTCCAGATCTAGGTGGTTAGTCGGTTCGTCGAGTAGCAAGACCTCGGGACGTGAGAGTAAAAGTCCGGCCAGGACTAAGCGTGAACGCTCGCCACCCGACAACATGCTCACCGTTTTTTCCAAGTCATCTTTTGGGAACAAAAAGTCACCCGACATGCGCATCAAGTCTTCTTTTTCCGTCCCGGGCAGCGCCATGCGCTCCAAATAATTCCAAATCGTATCGGTCGGATGCAGTGCATCAGGTGCGTGCTGGTCGTAAAAGCCGAGCTTGAGACGATTGTTCCATGTGTAAGACCCGTCTAGCTTCTCAATATGCCCGGCCAACGTCTTCAGGAGAGTGGATTTACCTTTGCCGTTCTCACCAAGGATGGCCACACGCTGTCCGCGGTCGATTTCAAAGCTGATATCGCTTGCAACGACATTTGATCCGTAGCCAATAGCCATGCGCAACGCACGCACGGCAAATTGTTTGCGATGATCCACGGCCGGAATGCGGATTTTGACCGTTTTGAGCGCGCTCGCAATATCGATCGTCTTCAGTTTACGCAGTTGCTTCATCTTTGACTGCGCTTGTGAGGCTTTGGACGCTTTCGCACGGAAACGATTAATGAAGGACTCTAGGTGTTTCTTCTGCGCTTCGATGTTTTGGTTAAATTTTACATCGAGCGCGAGCTTCTCCTCCTTGTATTCAAGATACTCATCCACCGGGCGGGGGAAGAGGAAGAGTTTGCCGCGCTCGGCTTCCAGCGTTTGCTCGCAAGTCGTGCGCAAGAACTCGCGATCATGCGAAATGATGACGAACGCGCCATTCCATTCCTGCAAAAAGCGTTCGAGCAAAAGCTGCGTCTGCAAATCCAAGAAGTTTGTCGGTTCGTCGAGCAAAAGCAAGTTCGGTTCATGCAATAACATCGCCGCAAGCTTCACGCGCATGCGATAGCCACCCGAAAGCTCCTCATATTTCATCTGCAGACGCTCTTTCTTCAAATCAAAACCACCGGCCATCTTGGCGCAGGCCCAGGTTTCTTTGCCTGAAGTGCGCTCGAGATACTCAATCACGGTTTCGCCCTTCTTGTAGTCCTCGTGCTGCTTCAGATATCCAAGGCGGCAAGCCGGATGAATCACGATTTCGCCGGCGTCCTGCTTTTCATCGCCTACGATCATGTGCAACAGGGTGGATTTGCCCGCGCCATTCCTGCCAATGAAGCCGATCTTGTCGCCTTCACTGATCGACACGCTCGCATCATCAAACAGCACATGCTGGCCATGTGCTTTGTCGAGTTTTTCGATGTGCAGAAGAACGCTCATTGAGACGCAGCATGCAGGATTGACGAAAAGGGTGCAATGTGGCACACCGTGGCCACTGAAAGGGGAGTGAGTCATGAGTCCTTCGGACGAGTTCTGCTTCGCGCTCGTGCTCGCCGACCTGTTCGGGGTTTGCGGCATCGGGTGCACCTGTTTCTTTGGTATGAGCATCGACAACGCCTTCAAGCTGAGCCTCGCGGTCTTCTGCCTGGTTGGCGGCTTCATCTACCGTCGTGAGCTCAGAGATCTACTGCTCGACGATCCCTGACCCCAAAGGGGTCTTTTTTCTTTCCCCAGGGAGCGGGGTTGACAGTACAATAAAGAAATGGCAGCCTGTTTCTACCGAAAGGAGGTGTGCGATGTCTGTAAATGGGCGTCGCCATCGCCCGCGCAAGGGGCGTGCACAACCGTCCCCCAAGAGCAGCAAGTACGTCTTGACCGGCAATCCGCTCGCCGCCTACGAAAGGCGTGTGAACAAGGGATTCCGACACGAGCTTCGGCTCTATCGGGCGTTCATCGAGCACTGTAGCGACTGGCCCTCCTGGTTGACGGGCATTCGCCACGGAACCGAGGACGAGGATAGGCGCGGCATCGACTTCGTCTTCGAGACGACCGATGCGGGCGACCTCCTGCTCCAGGTGAAGAGCAGCGCCCAGAAGGCGATCCAGTTCCGTGACAACGAGCGTGAGCACAAGCGTAACCGTTGGATCGAGGTGCATGTCGTGACCTTGGAGGATCGGAAGCCCGAGATCTTCAGGGACGCGTTGCAGCGCCTGTCAGACCTACGTCTGGAACGGATCAAGCTTGTCGGCCGATCCCTTAGGCCGCGAGCGCCTCGAGACGCAGCGACCGCCCCGGAAGAGGCGGTCGCAGCCGAGTGACTACCCCCGCATGCTGCGGGGTATTTTTAATCCTAGCGTTGTCTGGCAACCACTTTTACTACATTGCCACAGCTCGCGACCGTTCCGGATTCGCGAGCGCAGATGCGATAGTAGTAGATTTTTCCAGGAATCGCCGTTCCGTCGATGTGCGTGAGCGATTCACGATTGGGAAGGAATTCAATATACCCATCGTTTGGGTAAGAAAGGTCCGCATTCGTGGTCGAGCGAACGATCTTGTATCCGTCGAATCCGTCCGAGGTGCGCTTGCTCCACGATAGGGCAACGGCGCCCGGTAAGGTCGCGGCTTCCAATTTCAATTCTCCTTCAATTTGGTTGTAGCTGGTTTTGATCTCTTTCTCTACCGTGTTCGCGGGAACGAAGATCTCGACATCATTGGAATACGAGTCACAGCCATTGCCTGTGTAGCGGCAGACGCGAATGTGATAAGTCTTGCCACCTGACAAAGCCCATTCACGCGTACGCGTGTTAGCGTCTACGTATTCAGCCGAATCATTCGGATAGGTCGGATTCGGTTCCGTTGATTTCACGACCTTGAATCCGTTCGGGACGTCAACATTTGCGACCCAGGCGAGCTTAACTTTTCCGCCAATCATATCCGCCTTGAGTGAAATGGAGCCTGCGGGTGGCAACTCCGCCCCTTTTTTCTGCTCGGTTTTTCCTTCTTTTTTACCATCGACCGTCATGCGCTTAAATTCGTTCTTCCCGTACATCTTCACGCGCGTGAGACTGCCGTCGGTTTCTACGTACCATGTTTCACCCTTATTTTGAACGCGCAACAGCACCTTGTCCTTCAAGCGTGCTGCAAGAATCTTGTCGCCTTTTTCAAGCGTCTTATAGTCGCGTTCCAAAATACCGACCATGTTCTTCTTTCCGATCTCAGCCGTCTTCATTGTTTCTTTCTTTTCGACCAGGGCCTCTTTTTTCACTTCCTTGGAGCTCTTGATGGTCATGAGTGTGGCGCCCATCCATCCGGTCTTGCCTTCATACTTCACCTTGTACCAACCATCGGTTTCGCCGATCACTTGAACTTCCGTTCCGGCCGGAACAACGGTGAGCACCTTTGAACCTTCCATGCACGCGATGTCGCGAATACGCAGACCTACATCAGTAACGCCGACGGCATTTTTGCTATAGATGGGGTCAGTACCGCACTCACCGGCGCGTACGGCGACGGGGGACAGTACCGGCACGAGTAAACCCAGCGAAACCGCGATACGAAGAAGGTTCAAATGAAGTTTGTTCATATGGATAAGATACACCATAACATACCGATCGATGGGCAAAAGAGTGACAAGTATTTTTTCGCAAAACAAAGCCCCCGTTTGAGCGGGGGCCGAATCTTACGCGTAACGTTCTTCGACTTTTTGCCAGTTTAGGTTTTTCCAGAATGCAGCGACGTACTTGGCGCGTTCCGTCGGCTTGTAATCGACGGTGTAGGCGTGCTCCCAGACATCCAGGGCGAAGATGATTTTCTGTCCGCCGAGTTGGCCGAGTTCATGGTCGCTCACCCAGTGCGTGATGAGGTTGCCATTGGTTTCATCCTGTACCAGCAAGACCCAGCCGATGCCGCGCATCATGGCCACGGCCGAAGCCTGATTCTGCCATGCTTCAAATGAGCCGTACTGTTTGATGAGCTCGTTCTTCAGCGCATCCTTGGAACCTTCCGACTTTTCAAACTGCGCGAAGTAGTACTCATGCAAGCGCATGCCGTTGAACTCAAATCCCATGCGGCGCACGAGTTCGGAAAGCTCGATGGCCATGGCTTCGCTGTTCTGTTTGTGAAGCTCGATTTTTTCAAGAAGGGCATTCGTGTTTTTCACGTAGCCGGCATAGAGCTTCAAGTGTTCGCTGATTTGAGTTTCTGAGAGACCCTCCATCGGTACAAGATTGAATGTTTTTGCGGTGTAGGTTTGCAACATATGTCCGGACGATACACCGCGCCTTTCATTTCTGGAAGGGGTTGGGTGGGCCGAGCAACTCCATGAGTTTTTCCCGTGCTTCTTCGGGTGTTTTGACCACGCCTTCATCTCTCCAAGTTTCGACCTGACGCAAGAGCTTCCCCATATCCGGACCCGGTTTCACGCCATAGGGCATGAGGTCGCGTCCGGCCAAAAGAGGCATGATTCCGGCTTCATCCAGCTTGTGTTCAGCCACGGTTTTTGCGAAAAGCAGACCCGGACCATATGGACCGATGTCTACGTTCGAGAGCCCGCGTCCGCGAAAGTCCGCTTCCGAGATCGCCAGCAGAATCTTCCAATCCAAAGGCTTGATGCGCTTCATCAACTTGCGAATGGCATTTGTGTACTGTTCATCATTAAGCGTTCCCTTTTCTACTTCACGTGCCAGCATGCCGGCCTTCAGATGATCTTGCGCCGCCATCACGGCTGCATGTTCGATCGCTTCGCCAAAACGAAGACGCGACAGCATTTCCTTGGTTGGGGGGATGCCCGCTTCTTCATGACCCATGGATCGGATACGGGGGATGCCATCCTTTTCTCCCATGTGCGTCGTTGAGGGCTTGCCCAGATCATGACAAAGACCGCCTAGGATTATTTTTAGCCGATCTTCGTCGTTAAACCCCGCATGTTTGGAGATGCGAGCTGCCTGGTCAATCACCATCATCGAGTGAATCCAGACATCGCCCTCTGGATGCCATTCGGGTTCCTGAGGTGTGTCGATGAGCGCGTGCAATTCCGGGTAATCACGACGAATCAAACCGAGCGTACGCATCAATTCAAATCCGATGCTCGGCTTCTCGGCTTTCAAGAGTAATTTTTTCCATTCTTCTGTCACGCGTTCGGGAGAGAGTTCATCCAAATCTCCGCGGCCGATCATCAAGCGCATGAATTCGAGCGTCGCGCGTTCCACTGTGAGATCGAAACGTGCCGTAAATTGGATACCGCGATACACGCGCAGGGGATCATCAACAAATGTCGATGCATCAACCACGCGCAGCGTACGCGTTTCAAGATCCGCTTGGCCATTGAACGGATCAAACAGTTCTCCTGTGTTCGGATCAGCCGCCATGGAGTTGATGGTGAAGTCACGGCGGCGCGCGGCTTCCTTGGGATCGAGATTCGGATCGCCTTCGACTTCAAATCCTTTATGCCCAGGACCGGTCTTTGATTCACGGCGGGGGATGGCGACGTCCAATTCAAATCCATCGCCCAAAAAGACTTTGAAGATGCCAAAGCTTTTGCCCACGGTTTCGACACTCCCATCAAACAGCTCTTTTAAGAGCGCTTCGAGCGGTTCGGCTTCGATCCCATAGGTCTCCAAGTCAGCGTCTTTTGAAGGGATGCCGAGAATCGCGTCACGCACAAAGCCGCCGACCAGCATGGCTTTGGGCACGCGGGCGGTGACTTTTTGGGCGGCTTCGAGCAAACGTGGCTCTTGGCCTTCGAATGAGATGCGCGACAAGGGCATGACGAGACTATGATACCGCAGTTTTGGCGATGATTTGTGCCTTTAGTTCTTCCAGCCCGTCTCCCGTATGAGCAGACACGAAACTCGGCGAGAAAGCTTTGTACTCTTTTGTGAGTTTTGCCTTAGGAATGCGCTTCATCCTGTCTGTCTTATTGAAGACGTACATCTTTGGAATGTGTTCGACTTTTAATTGTTTAAGTACGTCTTCGACTTCGGCGATTTTTTCCGTCATGTACGGATCGCTGACATCAATCACATGCAGCAACATGTCGGCGTCCACGGTTTCATCCAACGTAGAGCGGAAGGCATCGATCAATTGCGGCGGAAGATCTTGAATGAAGCCGATCGTATCCGACAAAAGCAGCTCTCGCTCACCGGTCCAGAGTTTTCCTACGCGCGTATCAAGCGTGGCGAACAACGCATCCGCCACATACGCGCCTTTTCTCGTCAAAGCATTCAAGAGCGATGACTTTCCGGCATTGGTGTAGCCGACAATCGACACGGTTTTGAGTCCCATGCGATCGCGATGCGCGCGATGGCCCGCACGCGACACGGCCACACGATCCAATTCTTTCTTTGTGTGCTGCTCCTGCTGGAACAAGTGACGCTTCATCATCTCCGTGTTCGATTCACCCTGACCAGCACGACCTCCAATGCCACCAGCCTGCTGCATCATCTCCATACCCATGCCGAAAATGCGCGGACCCATGTGGCGAATGGCCGCCAATTTGATTTGGAGTTTCGCTTCGGCTGTTTTTGCGTGCTTCGAGAAGATCTTAAGAATTAAATCCACACGATCCCAGACCTGCATCTCGAGTTTTGCATCGCGCAGCATCTCGGCCACCTTAAACATCTGTCCGGGCTTCAGGAGATTGTTGATGATAAGTACTTCGGCTTTTTCCTTGCGCGCGATCTCGGCGATTTCCTCTAACTTTCCGGAACCGATGTACGTTCGATAGTCCGGCAGACTTTTCTTCTGGATCAGTTTTACAATAATGATGCCACCATAGGTACCGACCAGCGATTCAAGTTCAATCAAGCGACGCTCCGCCTCTGCTTTACGCATCGTTGGAGGAATCACGTCGATCAGGATGGCGCGGGGTTTCAGGGGGATTTTTGGCATATATTGATTCAATCACGGGAATAGAAAAACGGGCTATAGCAAATGCACGGACTTCCGTGTGCATTTGCTACGCCCGATTTAGCGGATCATGAATAAAAGATAGCGTTTTCCCGGTATTTTGGCAAGAAAAAATCCGCTCTTTAGGCGGAGGATGGTGGATCGGAGCCGCCGTTTTCAGGCGGATCCGAAGGCGGGTTCGGCATCACGGATGTGCTGTCGTAGCGGTAGTCGGGCGCCTTGTGGGTTTGGGGAGGAAAGGGAGCGGGTGGCGGTGTACTGCGCTTGCGGAGGTAGCCCTTGGCTTCCGCCTCGCGTTCCGCCGGGGGGATGGTTCGTTCTGCATGGCGCATCGCTAGCATGAAGACCCCGCAATACACGAGAGCTGCACTGAGGAGACAGACGAGATCAGTATTCACGGTTCACCTCCGAACGTTCCTAGCTGATCAGAAAAAAGCGTTTTGATCAAGGGCTTGACGTCTCATCCAAAAAAAGGAACGTGGTATTAAGGGGCGAGAAAACCCCAGAGGAGGTTCCCATGAGAAAGTTGTTTGCTGTTTTCGCGTTCTCCGTCACGTGGCTCACGCCGTGTTGCGTCGCCGGAGAAGGCGATATTCGTGATCCCGAAATGCCGTTCCGGCCCACGGTGGAGACGGTCCGCCCGCCGCGCATCGAGGCCGAAGCGTTCGAGGCTCCGCGATTGCGTGAGCCGTTCGATCCGCCCTGGGCTCCGAGTTGGCATCCGCAAGGCACCTTGCTCGAGGATGCGGCCGGTGATCTCTGGATGGTGGGTGAACACGACACGCGCCTCATGGTGTCGGGCGACGACACGCTCGGCTATGTGAGTCTCGACGAGCGCGACGCGATTCCGATGTCGCGGCACGAGGAGCGCTGTCTCGCGCCCAACCTCGATCAATACTGGGGACCGGGCAACTATGCCTGGTGGCCGGTGTACGGTCCGCACGAAGGAGATCCCGGTCCCTTCGTTCTCGACTGGGAGCATCTCATCCGTCGTCCGGTTTCGCACGAAGTGCTCGAGAGCTGGGGCTACTACTGGCGCTGGATGGACTGGTTCGACGGCGGCGAAGATGAATGGAGCCTGTTCACCTTCGATCCCGAACCCGTGCCGTTCCGTGACGGATCTCTGGCTCGCACCGAGCTCGGGATCTACTACCTGCTGCATGGTCGCGCCTACCTGTTTCGTCCGGCCGCGCTGGCCTTCGACGCGGGCTATCGCGAAGAAGACATGCAGATGATGAGCGAAGCGCGTTTGCGCGAGCTCGCCATCGTCACCACGTCCTTCACGCGCGAGACCTTCGACACCTGCGCGTCCGAAGGGCCCTGATCTCGACATCTGCATGAAGACCCCCTCTCTGCCACCTGAATAGGTGGCTTTTTTAGCCAATTCTGCTAGCATAACGTCATCTTTTCCCATGACTAACGTTAATGAAAAGGAACTCCTGGCAAGAGCCAAGGAGAACCCGGCGGCCGTCGCAGAAATCTACGACTTGTACGCTGATAAACTATACGGCTTCTTGTTGAAGCGCTGCGGACACAAGGAGACGGCCGAGGATTTGACGTCGCGCATCTTCATCAAATTTATGGAGGCGCTGCCCACGATTGAGTGGCAGGGCGTTTCCATCGGCGCGTATCTTTTCCGCAGCGCATCCAACGCGCTCATTGATCACTGGCGTAGTGCCAGCGTTCGCATGGATCGCGAACTCGACGAAAATTTCGACACACCGATAACGGATGGTGATCCGAGTTGGCATGCCGAGCTTTCGCTCGAGCGCGATAAGTTGCTAGAAGCGATGAAAACCCTTTCACCGCGTGATCAGCAAGTGCTTGACCTTCGATACTTCGCCGGACTTGAGCCCGAAGAAATCAGCACGATGTTAGGTCTCTCGCCCAATCACGTATCCGTCCTTTGTTACCGAGCCCTAGGCCGACTGCGCGGACACTACGCCACCCCCACCGTATGAACGACTTCCTGAATCTCTCAAACAACGCGACCCCGCCGAATCCGGATGGGGCTGCTCGTCATGCCAAAATGCCGAAACCGTTGGAAGAAGCGTCAGAGCGTCTTTCATCCATCGCGGCCGAAAGCGGTGAGACCCTGCCGAGCGCCGTAAAGGCCCGTCAGCGCGCCGCACTGCTCGCACACGCCCAACACCTTTCTCCTATGAGTGAACAGAAGACCGTTTCCCAAGAGCCGAAACCAAAAAAGCAGGCTGCTTTGCCAAACAAGTGGCTTGGATTCTCCTTTGGTTTTGCCGGTGTTATGGCCGCCTTGGCCTTAGTCATCGTGATGAGTAATCCGTCCGGCTTCCAGTTGCCGGGTTTTGCGCCTGTGACCCGTTCGCTCACCATTCAGGCTGTGCATGCGAGCGATGCCTTTATCCTCGTGGCCGATAAGAGCGATGCGGCCGGCGTGGCGCAGGACTCGACGCTTACGATCACCTCAAAAGTGGATGTGTCTTCGGATGAGTTGAAGCAATCTTTGATTATTGATCCGCCGTTGGATGTTGATGTTGAAAAAACCGGCGACGGCACGTATCAGATCACTCCTAAAAATCCGCTTGCCCCCGGCGAAACGTATCGCGTCAGCATTTTGACGACCGTTGATAAGGGCGATGGCACGCTTACCAAGCGTGAATTCTCATGGGCGCTTCAGGCCAAGAATGATTTCCGCGTGCTTTCGACTATTCCGCGCGACGGATCCTCATATGTCCCGACCAATACGGGCATTGAGTTCAAAATGACGCGCGACACGTGGACTGATGCCACTTCGTCGTTTGCGATTGTGCCAGATGTGGCTGGTCGCTTTGAAAAGCGTGGCCGCTTCCTCACGTTTATTCCGTCACGTCCGTTGGAAGAAGGTCGTCGTTACGAAGTGACGCTTAAGAACGGCTTCGGGGCCTCTGAAGGGGATGCCGGTTTGAAGGAAGATATAAAAGTACGTTTTGAAACCGATGTCGCCGGCCGTACCGCTCGACCGGAAACTCAGCCTCTCGTGTTCAACGTGGATGAGTTCCAGGAAATCACCCCAAATCAGTCATGGACGATGGATTTGGGCTGGTACTATTCGCAGCCAAACTCGACCGAAGTTTTGAATGTTGATGTGAAGGCGTACCGTTTGTCCAAGGACGACGCGCGTCGCTTGCTTGAGGCGCGTTTAAATCTTCCGGATTGGGCCGCGATTGAGCGTGATCGTTTTGCCGCCTACGAGCAGACAACCAAGACCGAAGCATTGCGCACGGAGGTGAAGGTTGATCGCATCGACTATCGTAATCAGATCACTTTGCCGAAGATGGAGCCAGGTTTTTATGCCATCCGCATTGAAGCCAAGGGTCCGCGTGGCGGAAAGCCGACTTGGGCGTTTGTGCAGGCTTCCGACATCGCCACATATATGGTGGCAGACAAGGACAAGATGTTTGTCTGGGCCGTGAATCCGAGCACCAACCGTCCGCTGACGAATCTGCGCACACGCGTCGGTTCGCAGGATCGCCGCACCAACGAAGGCGGGTTGGTTGAGCTCGCTACGCCAGCCGTCTTGAACGTGACGTCGACAAAATATGGTGATGTATTCCCGTACGAATTGATTGAGATCGGCGAAGAGGGATTTGGTTTGCGCTTTGCCGTGGTGCGTCGCAATTTCGACGGCTATGCCTTTGACTTCGGTAATGCGGACACGCGCATCACCAACACTTGGGGCTATCTGTATCTTGATCGTCCTTTGTATCGCGTGAGCGACAGCTTAAAGGTCTTTGGTGTGGCGCAGGATCGCCAGTCGCGCGAAGGCGTACAAGAAATCGAGCTCCGTTTGCGTAAACAGAGCTACTGGTTCGATTGGTTCACTGGGAACGACAAGGTCTATCAGAAGAAAATGGTAAAGACGGATGCCGCCGGTCGCTTTGAATCAGGTTTTGAGTGGGATCAGTTGGCGCAGGGGTACTACACCATCGAGGCCAAGCGTGGCGAACAAATTGTGTACACGAGCTACTTCGAAGTGCGTGAATTTGTGAAGCCTTCCTATGCATTGTCGGTGAATTTGGATCGCCCGAACATTTACGATGGCGATAAAATCACCGGCACAATCAAGGCCGCCTTCTATGAAGGCACGCCAGTTCCGAAGTTGAAGGTTCGCATGACTTGGAGTAATGAGACGCGCGAATTTGAAACCGATGGCCAGGGTCTCGTGCGCTTTGAGCTGGATTATAAGATGCGTGCCTGTGAAGCTCCGAGCAGCAAGAGCTATGGTTGTGGCGACACCGACTATGTTGGTTTGTATGTGGTGCCTGTTGGCGGCGAAGAAGGGGAGATCCGCGCAGAGCAGTCCGTGATCGTGCATCGTGGGGAAATGGGTATTGATTTGGAACTTCGTTCACAGGGGTTGCAGGCTAATCTGACCGGTAAGACCTGGCGTCGTAACTTGGAAGCCAAGGATGGCGGCCGTTCCCAGGCTTGGGGTAATCGTCCGGTGACCGCGACCATTATCGGCCGTACCTGGGAGCGTATTCCGGATGGATTTACCTATGACTTCATCGAGAAAAAGAACGTGCAGCGTTATCGTTCGATCGAAGTGTTTGATGCGCCGATCACCGTGAACCTGACTTCCGATGCTGGTGGTCGTCTCTCGCACTCGTTTGCGATGACGCCAGGCAAGGACTTCCTTGTCCTTCTAGATGGTCGCGATGATCGTGGTCGTCTGACGCGCGTGTCGCGTTGGATTTGGCCGAATGCGTTTGAAAGCTCCTATAGTGGCCGCGTGGCTCCGCAGGCAACCGATTCGATTGTCGAACGCAAGTATGGCCGACTTGAACTTACGCCTAAGGCACCGGAAGGCGAGATGCTGGGCTTTACCCTGGATCAACAGGTGACGGCGACCTATTTGGTTGGTGATGAGCCGCTTGATGCGAGCCGTGTGCCGGCTGTGTTGTATGTCATCGGCAGCCGCGGTTTGCGTCGTGCGGAAGTGAAGAGCACGAACAATTACGGATTCCGTTTCGAAGAAGCGTGGATGCCGAATGCCGAAGTGCGTGCGGTGACCTGGCGCAATGGCATGTTCGAAGAGGTTCAGAATACGGCTGCATTCAAGCGAGATGAAAAGGAGTTGATCATCGAAGCGACTTCGGATCAGAAGGAGTATGCGCCTGGTTCCAAGGTCACCGTGAATCTCACGGCTAAGCTCAAGAAGACCGGTCAGACAGTTCCCGAAGCCAAGATCGCTTGGGGTGCGGTTGATAAGGCGTTGCTTGCTTTGTCATACGATATGCAGGCCGATCCGCTGGCTGCCTTGTATAGCTACGTTCCTGATGGCGTGATCTTTAGCTCGCGTTCTCACAAGACGTCATATGACGGATTTGGTGGTGCTGAAATGGGTGGCGGCGGGGGAGAGGGTGCGCGCGCTTTAGCTCAATCGGATGTGCGCAAGAACTTCAAAGACACGGCCGACTTCGGCGTCGTCACGACTGACTCACAAGGACGCGCCACCATTACGTACACGGCTCCCGACAACATTACGGGTTGGCGTTTCGAAATGGTTGGTGTCACTCCGGGATTGGAAGCGGGCTCGGGCCGCGTCGATATCAATGTAACGAAAGCGGTGTTCGTCGACGTTGTGGCTCCGCCGCGCGTACTCACCACCGATCAGCCATTCCTCAAGCTTCGCGCCTACGGTGTTGGTTTGAAGGACGGTGATGACGTCACCTTTGGCGTGAAAGCCCCGACGCTTGGCATTGATCAGAGCGTACCTGGCAAGGCGAATCGGGAAGTCTTCTTGGGCATTCCGCGTTTAGTTGATGGTCGCCATGCGGTGACTATCACGGTTACGTCTAAAAATGGAAGTGATGCGTTGGAGCGTATGGTGACCGTTGTTCCGTCACGCTATCGCAAAGATCAGTATGTGTCGGTTGATGCGGCTCCGGGCACCGGTTTGCCGGATATTGGTCAGGCTGAGGCTGACATTCTGCTTGCGCCGGGTAACCGAGCTTCATTGCAGCCGCTCGCCCGTGGCTTGGTGTGGACTTGGTCTTCCCGTTCGGATGCATTGCTCGCTGCTCGCGTTGCACTTCGCGCGTTGAAGAGCGACTTCCGTGTCGAAGACGACTGGTTGCCGACCGAAGAAGAGCTGCGCAATCGCTTCTCGACCTATCAGGATGAATCCGGTGGCATTCGGTTGTTGCCGTACGCCTCATCTGACATCGAGCTCTCAAGCGAGATGGCTGCCACGGCTCCGGACCTCCTCGATTCAAACAGTTTGAGTGGATATTTCTACGGCTTCTTGGAAGATAAGACTGCGAGCCGCGAAGTGCAGGTACAGGCATTGGCCGGTTTAGCTGCCTTGCATGAGCCGGTATTGCCGTCGCTTCAGGAGTTGGCCACCCAATCTGATTTGACCTGGCGTGAACAGCTGACGATCGCTCGTGGTTTGGCTTCGGCCGGAGATTTGGAGCGTGCGCGCGTGTTGCTGGAGAGTTTGCTCACCAAGGTTGAGACGCGTGATACGGTCAGCTCGCTTAAGGTTTCCGATAAGGACATGGATAATTACGGTGCCACTGCTGATGCGGCTGCCTTGGCCGCCCGCTTGGCTCATCCAATGGCAGATCAGCTGGCTCGTTTCGTCGAAACCAATTGGGAGCGTGATTCGTTCCCAGCCTTGGCTCGCGCCCGTTATCTTTCCGCCAAGCTTCCCACGCTTGCGAATAAAGACATTCGTCTCGCGTACATCATTGGCGGAGATGAACAGGTGCTCGACTTTAAGGATGGGGAAGTGCAACGCCTTACACTCACGGCACAAGAGGTAGCTAACTTCCGTGTCACGTCCGTCGACGGCCCGGTGAATATTTCCTTTGTGCGTCGTGTGACGGGTCGCCCGTCTTCCGTGCCCGAAGTCGCCATCGGCCGCCGCTACGAGGCCTCCAAGCCTCTGGACCAGTCGGTAGAAGGTGATGCGATCCGCGTTATCCTTAAACCGGAGTTGAAATCGAGCGCACAAGACGGTTGTTATGTCGTACGCGATCATTTGCCTGGCGGTTGGCAGCCGATTGTTGCCTGGAATACCTCAGGCTACGGCTTGCGCGAATCCAACTGGTATCCGTTCCTGGTGGAAGATGGCCAAGTCTCATTCTCCGTCTGTAAGTATGGCGGTGTGACGCCCGAAATCAGTTATGTGGCGCGCGTGGTCTCACGCGGACGCTATACAGCCGAGGCGCCGCTCATCCAGCATGAGACATTCTCATCCATCGCAGCCACGGGTCAGGATCAGAGTATCGAAATCAAGTAATGATCACGCTTCCGTATTTTGTCACCGCCTTGGCCCTGGTCTTTCTGGGGCCACAGGCGGTGATTTCGTTTCCACTCCCGAGCGCTCAAGCGATCGATGCGGACCGTTTTATCGTGGCTGAGTTGTTTGATCGTTCTTGGAGTGAATCATTTTCGACCAACATCAGCTGCGGGACGTTTCGTGCGGGCGTGGTGAATCATCATGCGCTGGCGAGCGATCTGTTGGCAGGTTTTTTTCGCAGCGTAAAACGCTGCCAACCGAAAACGAAGACATTTATCATTCTTTCTCCTGATCATTATCACGTTTCGCGTTCGGTAGTGGCGACGCATGCACAGCCGTATCGTTCGCGGGGGATCAATGTACAAGTGAAAGCGGCATCTATCTTACTCGCGACCGAGCAGCCCATGCTGTTTGAGCGTGAGCATGGCATTGGGGCGCTTGTTCCATTCATCAGCCATGAATTTCCCGATGCGACCATTGTCCCGATCATGGTTCGCGCCGATCTGTCTCGCCAAGAGCAAGCCGTCCTCGTTGATTGGCTTCGTCTAGAGATGAAAAAGTCCGGCACATTCGTGGTCGTGTCTGCCGACATGTCGCATTACTTGGATGCAAAGACCGCACTCGCGAATGACGTGGAAACAAAACGAGCCCTGAGTGGGCTCGATGTCGCATTCTTTGAACGCGCAACTGACGATTTTACTGACAACGGCGTTTCGATCGCGAGTGTGTTGGCAGCCTTGGGTTCCAAGGCTCGCTTCACATTGATGGGCGAATCAATTTCCAATGCCTACAAAGGCTCGTCCGGCTTCACCACCTCGTATCTCGTCGGCTTTTGGGAATGATTAGGCGGCAGCCAAGCGTTCCAAGAGCTGTACCTCATCTTCCTTCATCACGTTGGCGTGGATTTCCTTGGCGAGAATGTTCGCAGCCTCCGGAGCAAGTTCCTTTTTGATCAAATGGGCAATATCCGGGGGAGCGATGAGGTGAAGGGTGGTCGCCGCATCTTCATCACGAATGAATTGGCTGGCACGCATGCCGATCACGCGGGCAAAACGGTGCATACGCTCTTCGTCTGAGAGTTCCTGACCGATCTCCTTACCCTCATTGTCGCTCAAGGCGTCTTTTGGCATTTCAAGTGATTCAACTTCTTCGAGTGAATCTTCAAAGGCGAGCAAAAAGCGCACTTGTTCGTGGTCACACACGACGATCAGGGCCGGTTCAGGAAAGTGCTGCAAGGCTTCGGGAATGTTCATAGGGAAAGATTATTGAGATAGGCCACGAATGGATGACCGAAATTCTTGCTGCTGCGCAGGCATCGGTCAATTGCATCGAGCAGCGGGGTTTTTGCCTTTACGCGCCGCGCCAGTTTGATGGCTTGCGCCGTGGCAGCAATCCCTTCGACCGTCCCAAGACCAAGATCCGCGGGAGTTTTTGATTTTGCATCAATCAAGCGCTCGCCATAGGTGCGATTGCGGCCATGCGGACTCATTCCTGTCACAATCAGGTCACCCAAGCCAGCCAAACCGCTCGCTGTTTCGAGCTTGGCGCCGGCTTTCACGAGCAGATGCTCCATTTCTTCGATCGCGATCGTGAGAAGAAGGGCTTTTGCATTGGTCGGATACTTGAGGCCATCACACATCCCAAGCGCGATGGCATAGGCATTCTTAAAAGCAGAAGCATATCCAACCCCCAGAAGATCCAAAGAGGTGGAGCATTTTACATGCTCGGTTTGCATTAACTTTTTCACGCGTTCATTGGTTGCTTTGTCTGGGCCGGCAATCACGAAGCCCGTAGGGGAGCCCTTGGCCATTTCGGTTGCAATTGCTGGTCCACCCAAGGTGCAAATCTTTTTGCGAAGTTTTGTCGGTAAGAGCTGCGCTTCTGCCATCACGAGTGGCTTGAGTGTCTTAGGATCAATCCCTTTGGTGATGCTGGCGATGCTTTTTGTCTTCGATGAAAGAAATGGTTTGGCCTTTTGCATCACTTCGGCGACGGCAAAAGACGGAACGGCCACGAATACGTCTTCCGCGTCTTTTAAGACGCTCTCAAGATTAGCTGAGGCGGTCACATGCTTGGGGAAGGTGTGTCCGGCGAGATATTTCGTATTACAGGCGTTCTTGCGCATATCCTCCTCAACATCCGCTTCGATGCAATAAAGCCGTATAGGGCGCTTGTGGCGTGCCAGGTTAAGCGCGAGAGCGCTGGCCATGTTCCCGGCTCCGAGAATGGCGATGGGTGCTTTGGGCATGGCAGGAGTGTAACAAAAAAAGACCCCGGTGGGATCATCAGAAGAAAGGGCCTTTGGCCGTGAGGTTGAAGGTCTGGAGCATGCTTCGGACCGTGATGTCGTCGCCGTGGCCCTCGCGGAGGGCCTGCATCAGCTTGTCGATCGCGTTCTTGCGCAGCTCGAGCATCGGCAGGATCTCGTCCTTGTCCACCTTGCCCATCTCAAGGCCGTAGTGGACATAGTGAGCGAGCTGGCTATGCAGCTCGGCCAGCTCGATGAGAACGGTGGGTCTGGGTTTGTCGTCGGACACGTGTGCCTCCTTGTGCGGTGACTTCGTGCCAGCTTTTTTGGGTTTTGTCAACCCGTGGGCTGCCCGAACTTCTCGACGTACCTCTTCCCATGACCGACATCGATGTTGATCGGCTGTCCGGTACGGCACAGCTCGCAGTCATCCGCGACCCAGGTGTCGAAGCTCATCTCGACGAGCGAGACGAGCTTGGGAACGCCCAGGGCGTCGGCCGTGAGCTTTCCGCGGTTGCAGAGAGCTGCCACGCCCATCACGGTCCCGCCGACGGCTTCGACTGCTTGGATGGTGCCGCGCACCGAGCCGCCAGTGGTCATGATGTCTTCGACCACAAGCACGTGCTTGCCGCGGACGAAGGCATCGTAGCCGCGCTTGATGACGAAGCCGTCACCATCCTTGTCCGCGAAGAGGGACAAGACGTCATCGCCGTCGAAGCCGAGGTGTTTCGCCGTGTAGCTGGCGAGGATGACGCCGCCGATGGCGGGTCCGACCACGATCTCGATCCGCTTGCTGGGATCCTTGGTCACGAAGGGCTGCCCCATGTCCATGCACAGGATGGCGACCGCCTTCGGGTTCATGTAGACAGCGTCCTTGTTGATGTAGACCGAGGCGTGCCGGCCGGACTTGAGGACGAAGTGCCCCTTCATCACGGCGCGAGCGTCTTTGAGGATGTCGAGCGGGTTTTCTGACTTGGGCAAAGTGCGCCTCCCTTTGAGAGTTGTAGCCCGATGCTAGCCCGCCTTAACCCTTGCCGCAAGGCTCGTTCTAGGTTAGGCTCGGAACCGTTCGCCCCTGTAGTTCAATGGATAGAATGCGTGGCTTCGAACCATGAGATGGGAGTTCGATCCTCTCCGGGGGCACCATAAAAACACCCGCCAATCGGCGGGTGTTTTTGATCCTTATTTCCCTGCGAGTTTATGCGTGCGCCAGCCTTTGGCTTCGAGACCTGCATCAGCGGCGGCAACCTGCGCTTCCTGCTTGGACGTGCCGCGACCGACAGCCACGAGCTCTTTGTCCAAGAACACACCGACCGTGAATTCTTTATTGTGATCCGGACCCTTTTCTTCCAGCACTTTGTAGGTCGGCGTCACACCGAGTAATTCCTGCGCCGTCTCTTGGAATTTGCTCTTCGCATCTACGTAGAGTTCAAGCTCCAAGATCCGCGGCAAGATCGACAAGATGTGTTTGTGCACGAATTTTTCTGCCGCCGGCGTTCCGCCGTCGAGATATACGGCGCCGATAATTGCCTCAATCGCATTCGCCAGAATGTACATGCGCGCTTTTGAGTCCTTGTCCTTCGCTTCACCTTTGGACATCAAAAGGTAATCTTCAAACTGCAAATCGCGAGCGATATTGGAAAGCGTTTTCGCATTCACCAACGCGGCGCGCCAGTTGGTGAGCTCGCCTTCGTCATTCGCGTACGTTTTGTAGAGATGTTCCGTCACGACGACTTCAAGTACCGCATCGCCCAAAAATTCCAGGCGCTCATTGTGCGGATATTCGTAGCTTGTGTTTTCGTTCAGGTATGACCGATGGGTCAAGGCCTGCAGGAGGAGCGAGCGGTCACGGAAAGTGTGTCCCAATCGTTCTTCCAGCGGGCCAAAGTCTGGCATGTTCATAGTTATTCTTTCTTCTCTTTTTCCTTAGATTCTTTTGGCTTGTCCGACGCCTTCTCGACACCGCGTGCAAGCTGATCTCGATATACCGCACCGAGTACCCCATTCACGAATTTGCCGCTTGATTCTCCTCCAAACGTTTTGGCGAGTTCAATTGCTTCGTTGATGGCGACCTTGCTCGGGATGTCGAAGTTGAACAACAGCTCGTATGTGCCGATGCGCAACACATTGCGATCCACCGTGGTGATTTTTGGTAACGGCCAATCAGGCGCAAACGTGCTAATCGCCTTATCGATTTCTTCTTGATGCTCAATCACGCCTTTGACAATGGAAAGCGCGAAGTCTTTCTCGTCAAAACTCTCCGGTTGTTCAGCGACATTGCGCTCGACCATGTCCAAAGCCGCACGCGAACCGCCATAAAAATCCCATTCATACAGGGACTGCATGGCAATTGCGCGTGCGAGGTGGCGATTGGACATAGGGCGAAAGGTGCGAACCAACGGACTGTTTATGCGTGGGAGCTGTGATCGTGACCGGAATGGTCGTGATCGTGATCGTGGTCGTGCTTGGCTTCGGCTTTGGCGGCAGGCTGTGTCTTAGCCAAGGCTTTGCGAAGTTTGCGTTCGGCGCCCTTCACGTGAATAGCGATACCGTTCCATTCAATCGCGCCAGGGGCTGCGACATGCATACGGTGGGTGCGACCGGCCTTGTCCGTCGTCAAAGACGGCTTGCTCAACGCAAAATGTGAGGCGCGGCGGCGCTTATGGGAGCTGGTACGGCGATGGCCGGGAAGACTCATAGTCAGCTAAATCAGTATAGAGTTACCCGTACAGTCTATCTGAAACACGTTTTTTTGGCAAGTTTTGGGCGAAATACCTCTTTTTGACCCCACCTTGTCAAAATAAGACCCAAACGCTAAAGTTTGGCCAACTCTATGGAAAAAACTCTCGTATTGATCAAACCGGACGGTGTGGCTCGCGGTGTCGTTGGCCAGATTATCAGCCGTTTCGAGCAAGTTGGCCTTAAGCTTCTGGCTATGAAGATGGTTCACGCCTCGCATGAGGATGTTGATCGTCACTATGCCCTCACGGAAGAGTGGATGATGGCTGTTTATACGAAAGCTAAGGCAAAATATGAGGCCGAAGGTCGCCCCTTCAACTTCCCGGACCATAAGGCGTATGGTGGTGAGATCAAGCGCGGATTGGTGGACTTCCTCAAATCCGCTCCGATTGTCGCTTTGGTGCTTGAGGGGGAGATGGCCGTGTCCTTGGTCCGTAAGATGGTCGGTGCCACTGAACCGGCGTCCTCGGCCCCTGGAACGATCCGTGGCGACCTCTCGCATGACACCTACGCGCTCTCAAATTCTCAGAACCGTCCGTTGCGCAATTTGATCCATGCGTCCGGCAATGTCGAAGAAGCGAACAACGAAATCAAGATTTGGTTCACCGACAAGGAGCTCTACGAGTACGAGCATGTAAACGATGGCGTGCAGTACGACGCCGAATGGTTCCTCTCGTAAAAAAATAAATCCCCGCGATGAGCGGGGATTTTGTTATACTGTGTTGGATGTTGTTTAAGCACTTCAAAAAGTTTTTCGGCCCCGGTCTTATCACCGGTGCGTCGGATGATGATCCGTCTGGCATCGCCACCTACACGCAAGCAGGCGCCGCGTTTGGATTTGGAACATTGTGGACCGCGCTCATTACGATTCCGTTCATGGTCGCAGTGCAAGAGGCGAGTGCGCGTGTTGCATTGGTGACGCGTCGCGGACTGGTGCGTAATTTGCGTTCGCGCATTCCGATGCCGTTCCTGTGGGTTGGCGTACTCCTTTTTGTCTGCGTGAATGTGTTCAATCTCGGTGCAGACCTCGGACTCATGGCCGTGTCGGCCTCAATGTTCACGGGGCTTTCAGAATGGGTATGCTTGGTATTCTTTGTCTTGGCGATTCTCACGTTGCAGATCTTCCTCGACTATCGAAGTTATGCGCGCGTGCTGAAGTGGTTATGCATTTCATTATTTGCGTATGTGATTGTTGCATTCTCCATCGACATCGATTGGATGTCGGTTGCATTTGCAACATTTGTGCCGCAAATCAGATTTGAAAAAGAATATTTTTTAATGCTGGTCGCTTTACTCGGGACGACCATCTCGCCGTATCTCTACGTGTGGCAATCTTCGCAAGAAGTGGAAGAAGATAATGGCGACAAAGATTCGAACGATACAATATTATTTCATCGTCGCGTGGATGTGAGTATCGGCATGGGACTTTCGAATATCATCGCGTGGTTCATTATTCTCACGGCAGCAAGTGTGTTGTTTGCGAATGGACTGTATGACGTGTCGACGCCGGCGGAAGCAGCTGCGGTGCTGATCCCGATCGCGGGAAAATACGCGTCATGGTTATTCACGATCGGCGTGATTGGCACCGGCTTGCTCGCAGTGCCCGTGCTCTCGGGTTCTGCCGCCTATGCGTTGTCCGAAGTGATCGGACTTAAGCGCTATGGCCTATCCGCCACTTGGAAGCAGGCCAAGTGGTTCTATTTCATCATTATTTTGTTGACGGTAGCTGGTGCTTGTACGACCTTGCTTGGTTTGAATCCGATTCACGCGCTTATCTATGCGGCTGTCGGCAATGCTTTGATCGCTCCTTTGCTTATCTTGGCCATTATTCGCCTTACCGAAGACAAGAAGGTCATGGGCGAAATGGTGAATGGTCCGGCTTCTCGCGTGCTGCTTTGGGGTGCCTTTTTCTTGATGAGCGCCAGTCTTGTCATTTGGGGCATTCTTTCATAAGGTCAAACCCCCGCGCTTTTTGCGGGAATAAGGAGGAGGGAGCACCTTGCAACCTTGGAAGAGGGCGGGGCTGACCAGGGAGCAATCCCTGATCGCCAAACTGTCACCGGGTCTTCTCGATCTGGATACGCGTCAGGCGCGCATCCTGTACGACGACGACCACTCGCTGTTCCACGGAGAGGCCAAACGTCTCCGCCGTCTGGGGCGCTTCTTGCGCGAGCAGGAAGTCAGACTCGGAACAATGGGGTACAAGCCCGCCGTCATGCATGCCAGCATGCAACAGCGTTTGCATGATTTCTACGTCGGCGACATCGAGTCGCCCGAACGTCAGACCATGCCGATGTACTGGGGCAATCCCGCGAGCTTCGAAGAGAATGCGCAGACCTTCCGCGCCGCCGTGCGCGACGTGGAGCACATCTACGCCCATCTTACGAAGCTCTTGCCCGAGGAGATCACGCTCAAACGTAAGTCTTTCGAACTGCGCCGCATGGCCAAGCTCGACGACGACGTGCGCATCGATGATCCGCTTGAGCTGCTACGGCTCTCAAAGGTGGGGGACCGACACATTCGTCATCAGGCGCGCTGCCGACTGATCCTCGCGCAAGCATGCTTCGAGGCGCGTCGTGACGGCTATGCCCCCGAGACGCTTCGGCGTTTCGAGCAAAGCACCAACGAGTTCCTTGGTAGGCATTTCTTCGAGGATCAGGAGGGCGAGTTCGTGCACATTGTGGCCGAGCTCGATCCGGCCGACCGCTACTTGTGCCGAAGCTACGAGGTGATCGAGGACGGTAAGCCCGTTCCCGAGCCTACGCCGACGCGATTCGTCATGTCGGCGTCGCGCCACACCGTGCCGCGGCGACGAGGAAAGAGTGGACGACCGCTCCAGATCTTCTTCTTCGTGCGCCATAAGCAGCGCATGATGCTGAAGCTTCTGGATCGCAAGATCCGCTTCACCGACCTGATCGGCATCGGCGATCCCATCGCCATGATGTTCGTGGTCGAGCGCGACGACTTGCGCCGTCTGGTATCCGAGGTGCGTGAAGTGATCGTGCCGTGTCCCGGCATGGTTGCGGATCTCAACTCGTCCATCGGACATCGTCTCGGCTCTGAGCGGCTCGATCCGCGCAACAAGCGGTCGAGCAAGCTCTACGAGGCGATGAAGTACGTCGCCCGCATGCAGGACCGCATGGTCGAAATGCAGTTCCTGCCGATGGCGGCCTGGATCAATGCCAAGGCCTCCAAATGCGATGTGAATCACAACGCGTACAAACTGGGCCGCTACCTACAGGGGCCGTATCCGACTCTGTTTCCGACGAGTTGGACCGGCATCCCGTGGTCTGATCCGGCGCTCAGACGCCAGTGCATCGCCTACGCGTTGCACACCTGACTCCCTAAGGAGTCTTTTTTTGTTGCGCGTTATTGGATGCGCGAATATATTTGAAGTACCGGTGTGAGGATTCGGGACAACCTTTCGGTTCTTAGGGTCGGGACGGCGCATCCGCTGTGGCGGAGGAGCGAAGACCCTGGGCGGCATACCACCAACCAGCGACGATGTTTCCGGTTTCGACTGGAACGGTCGTCACCGGTATGGCCTAGCCCCTTTACGTCGAGCCGAAGGCCTCACATCGGTTTCCGTTCCAAAAAACAAAAAGACCCCCGCGGGGGTCTTTTTTGATGGTGCCGAGGGCCAGGATTGAACTGGCGACGCAAGGATTTTCAGTCCTTCGCTCTACCACTGAGCTACCTCGGCATCTGGTTTTGCTCGCAGAAGGTAACAAAGACTGGGGAAAAAGAAAAGACCCCGAGTACGGGGTCAGGCGTGGGCGCGGCGTGGGCGCGCGAGCGGTACCCCGTTCATGAAACGAACGATGGCGTGCTCCATGGCGACCTCGTCATCGTAGATGACATAGGTCAGGTCTCCGCGATGCAAGTAGCGATCGCGTGATTCGATGTGAATAGCCACCCTCTGCTGGAGGAGCAAGATGGGGACCTTCAAGCGAAGAGCGAACTCGATGGCCTTTTCCATGAGCGCATCCACCCCGCTATCAACGGGGATGACGAGTGCGTTCACGTTCGGAAGCTCGTGTTCGATCTTGACCCAGCGGTAGCTCAGGTCGCGCTGTTCAGCGGCGGCCATCTGCTGCGGAGTCATGGGAGTCATCCCCTGAGGCGGCGTGCTCGTCCGAACCCGGCGCATGACGCCACTGGTCTTCTCGAGCACGAGCTCGCCAAAGTCTTCAAGAAGCTTTCGTTGATGGCCGTAGCGCTCCGTCTTTTCATGGCGCCTGTTTTCAGGCGCGCTGTCATCGCGCTTGACCGTGCGCGATGTGATATCGGGCGGCAAGTACAGGAGTCTTCGTCGCACAGGCACCTCCTCGCGCAGAATTATAACACGCAACTTGCATCCATCATCGCTTTCAAGTAGATTCTTTTCGCGATGCTCGACGCGAGAAGCTCGACACGTGAATAGTGCGGGTGTCGTATAGTGGCTATTACCGCAGGTTTCCAACCTGCTGAGAGGGGTTCGATTCCCCTCACCCGCTCCACAAAAAATCTCCCTTCATCGGGGAGATTTTTTTATCCTTCATTTAGGAGAATCTTTCTTTATTCCCGTGGTCCGCAATTTGAATTAGGTAACTCCGTGATCTGCTCGCGCTTCCAGATCTCACTTTCCTGCGAATAGCTGTATCCGAGGAATCCTGCGGTAAGTCCGATGACGGCGCGTTGACGCATACCACCTTCCTGGCACGGCGGATCAGGCGTGTAGACGGTGTAGGTGTAGTTATCGAGCGACATGTAGGGGACAACCGTCTCACCCATGATGGCGAGCTCAAGACGCGGGAATTCAATGCCCACGCCCATGCCCACGGCGATCGTTCCGGCGCTCACCGTTTCTCCGGTGATCGCAATATCCTGTTCACCAAGTGATCCAATCGGCGTCACACGCCCGCCTTCAAATGAGAATCCGCGATCCGCGCTGTAGTTTACGGTCACGTCTGCCTGCGATGAGGCCAAGCCGTGCACTTCCGGGTTCACGCGCACATTTGCTTTGATCTTTGCCTGCATGAAAATTGGTCCGATGTTGTAGGGAATGGAGATCTCGGCCGGGATGTCGAAGAGCGGCGTATCACTCCCAAGATCCACGGCGGCAAAAATCACATGCAATCGACCATTGAGTCCCTGTTCCTGATACGCGAACTGCTGCAGCTCGCTATCGGCGTAGGCGAGTGAGCCTTGCGAGACGAAGTTCGAGATATACCCGTCCGCATGAATGCGTGAGCGAGCTTGCCCGTCTCTGGTGGCGTCGATTGTCACATCAAGACGGCCTTGGCTGCTGTTCGGCGACAATTCAACTTCGATATTCCAGCCCTCCATCTCGCCTTCAAAGTGTAATGAATTCCCATCGGTGCCAGTTTGGGCGAGCGCGGTTCCGCCAAACACCGGTCGAAGCTTCTCCAAATCGCTCTTGGCCATCTGACTAAAGTTGAATTCCTGATTCCATTTGAGATCGGCGTCCTTGATGACTTCGTTCAGATTCGCCTTGTCTGTGTAGATGACGGTTTTGCCACCTTCGCGTTTTACTTCGCGAATGCGGCGAACGGCTTTGTTCGGAAAGAGCAGCGGTTCGCCGATGGGCAAGCTCGAAACGTTTACGTTTCCATCAAACACGAGCTTGTCATCTTCCACGCGTTGAATGCGATTCGCAATCGATTCGGAGACCAGCACACGATCGCTCACATAGGTGACTGAATCACTCGTGATCGTGGTTTCAACTTTCGCCGTACCGCTCGGAGTGGACGGGCGCGAAGCAAACCAGAATCCGCCCAGAACAAACAGGACGAGTACGAGAGCGACACCAGCGATCATCTTTGGATCTTTCAAAAAAGAGGGCATATAGCCCTCATGGTACACCATGCAAATACTAAAGTATGTTTGTCACCTCAAGGATGGCGGTTTTGAGATAGCGTCCTTCCGGAAAGGCGAGACGCTCCGCATGGTCGATCGGATGTCCGATGAATTCGAGCAAGCGTACTTCGCGTTTTGCGCGACCTGCAGCGATGCGCAACATGGAGCGGAAGTCTTCGCTTGAGACACGACCAGAACAAGAGCTGGTGACGAGAATGCCACCGGGCTGCAGATTTTTCAGACACGCGGCATTCGCTTCGGCATACGCCTTAAGCGCTTTGTCGACTTGGGCATCGGTTTTTGCAAATGCCGGCGGATCGCAGATGATTAAATCGTATGGACCGCCGTCAATCTCATCCGCCGATAACAGATCCATGACATCGGCTTCAAGAAACATGGCCTTTGATTCATCTTCCGGATCAAGATCATTCGCACGAAACTGCGCTTCGGCCATTTCAAGCGCGGCATGCGAAACATCAACTGTGGAAACAAAGCTCGCGCCGCCTTTGGCGGCATGAATGCTGAAGGCGCCGGTGTATCCAAACAAGTTCAACACGCGCTTTCCTTTCGCGAGGGTGCCGACGCGCAAACGCGCATCACGCTGATCCAGGAAGAAGCCGGTTTTCTGGCCATGCATCACATCAGCAAAGAAGCTCAGGCCAGCTTCCTTAAACGCGACCGGACCGTCGATTGTTCCGAAGTGAATCGTGGGCGGAAGGGAGGTCAGCCCTTCCCGTATTCGCGCGTCGATGTCGGAGCGCTCGACAATGGCGGCGGGTGAGAACGTGCGTTGGAGCGCTTCGACCACATGATCACGCAATTGTTCCATGCCGATGGTGTGGATTTGAAACACAAACACATCGGCGTAGCGATCAACGATCAAACCGGACAGTCCGTCGGCTTCCGCGTGTACCAAGCGATAGCCATTCGTATCCGCAGGAAGATGGGCGCGCTTCCATTTATCCAGCGCGTCAAAGCGGTGCGCAAAAAAATCCGTATTCACGATTTCATTCGCGTTCGTCGTCAGCATGCGTACGCGAATCGAATTCATACCGTTCCACGTTCCGAGACCGAGTGAGTGTCCGTTAGCGGCATGCACGCGCACTAAATCACCGGGGCCCGGCGCGCCCTCGATCCGTTCAACGGCATTCGAAAACACCCACGGATGACCGGCCCGTAGGGGAATGTCTTTGCCCGGTTTGAGCGTGACGGCTGACGTCATAATATAAATCGGTATCTCTGTCGGGCTGGTGGGACTCGAACCCACGACCCTCTGCTCCCAAAGCAGATGCGCTAGCCAACTGCGCTACAGCCCGACACAAACACCGATCGTGGCGAATACTAGGACGGATCGCAAGAAGTCGCAACCTTTGGATAAAAAGAGAGGCGGCCAGTCTCACCGGGCTTGGGGGGAGCTCGATGAGACTGACCGCTGGAGGCACCGAGTGATCGGCGCTTAAAAGAGGGACGCCGCCAGGCGGATAGGAGGGAGGGCGAACCCGCCCGGCGGCGTTGGTGTGTGTTTGGTCGCGGGCGAGCGTCCAACCACGTAGATGGAGCGGGACAGCCGAAGCCGTCCTAGCTATGTATAAGAGATCACCGTTTCCGATTTTTGTCAAGCGGTATAAGGTGGCGGCATGCGCATCGCCATAGACGCCAGAATGATGGGGGCCGGAAAAACCCGAGGGATTGGCCGTTATATATACGAGACAGTAGAAGCCATGCGCCCCTTGGCCGGCAAGCATGAGCTGGTAGTGCTACAACCGCCCATCAAGTGGTACACGGTTGAAGAGCAACAAAAGATGCCGGACATCTTTAAAGACGCAAAGCCGGACTTGGTTTGGGTCCCTCATTGGAATGCGCCCATCTTTTATAAAGGGCCATTAGCGATCACCATTCACGATCTTTTACTTCTGCATCAGCCCGCAAGCGCCAAGGCTTCGACCAAGGGGCCGATCATCGCCTGGATGAAGCGTTTTGGTTTTCGCGTGGTGTTACGAAATGCCATTCGTCATGCCTCCGTGATCTTGGTTCCAACGAAGGCCGTGGCTGAAGATGTCGCTTCGTTCTTTCCCAAGGCAAAATCCAAGATTGTGGTGACGGGAGAAGGACTCACGTATCTCAAGTCGAGTGGCAAGCGTTTGGTCGAAGGGGACTACATTTTCTATTTCGGATCAGTCTATCCGCACAAGCGCATTGATCTCATTCTCGAAGCCTGGAAAACCATTTCAAAAACCCATCCCGACCTTTCTTTGGTGATTGGCGGCGAGCGCGATGTATTCATGAAGCGCCATGAGGCGTTTGTGGCTGCCGAGAATCTTCCAAGAGTGATATTCCCCGGTGCTTTGTCCGACCAGGACCTGGCCGACTATCTCGCCGGAGCAAGAGTCCATGTGCATGCCGCGAATTTTGAAGGATTTGGCCTGCCTCCGCTTGAGGCGTTGTCGCAAGGGACGCCGACCGTTGTCGCCGATATTCCAGTGCTGCGTGAAATCCTCCCAAATGAGGGTGTGACCTTCTTTAAGAGCGGCGACGCGGATGCTATGATGGCCGCGATCGAGACCGTCCTCGTAGCGGGTGATGCGGCCAGAGCGGCCGCCCGTCGCGGAGGGGATGAAGCCCGCCGCCGACATGACTGGAACGAAGTGGCTCGCCGGACGCTTGATGCCTTATGCCACGCGCAACCCCTAAAAAACTGAAAACAAAAAAGGGGCGTGTATTGCCCGAGTGGAAGCGCATGAACATGCGTGCCGATTTGGAACAGCGATTGGCCAGTGTGATGGAACCGGGAGAAGAAAATCAGATACCTGAACCGACAGATGAAACGCCGAGCGAGATCGTGATGAGTACTCGTACTGAGCAGCTCATGGTCCCGTCCCATCGTGAGTATGATCATCGCTTGATTGCTCATGTGATGAAGGGGGGTCCGCAGCGCAAGCAAAAACTTTCCGTGCGCGTAGGGGATCATCAAGCAAGTCCGTATGTCGTGTCCGTGGGTGGACTTGCTCGCAAGCTTGAAGAGAGCGCACGCGAACCCGAATTCGAGCAGCTTGATGCATGGGAGGCACCGTATGAAGTTCCGCCGAGCATGGAGACGTTTGTCTCCATTGCGTCGGATTTATTTGTTGATCGCATTCCGTCTGCGCTTTGGCTTGAGCAGTACACGCCCGGCGATTCCGAAACCGCGTTTCGCGAAAGTTATGGTTGGTGGTCGCGTGCCCGTGCGCCGTTCATTCGTTGGGAACCGGTTCTTGAGGAAGGTGAGCCGAGAGCAGAGAGCAGAGAGCAGGAGGACGATCTTGTGGTGGCGATGGAAGCGCTTCCGGAACCAGAAGAGCAGATGACACCGGTGAAAGATCCGCTTTTGTTGCGCGTGAAGCATGCGGTGGTCGAAGCGTTTGCGAAAGCAAAGGACCGTGAAGAAGAAATCATCACCGAAACCGAACAGTCCTGGGGTGTCCCGGTGTTGGTTCCGCGTTTGTCACCCGCACGTGTCATGGTCGGTTTTTTCGGATTGCTCTTGGTGGTGAGCTTGCCGGCCGGCGCCGTGTCCCTTTCGCGTTCCGTTGGTTCATCTTGGGTTGAAGCCCGTCGCTCGGGTGACTCGGCCGCATCTGCCGCCAACGCCGCACTCTCGAAAGGCGTCGAGGCCGATTCCTGGGGCCGTGTATCGGCCAGTCTTCAAGAAACGGATGAGGCGTTGAACCGTGTGAATGCTCTTGCCGTCGCGCTTTCCCAGGCATTGCCTCAGACGCGCGATGCGTACAGCAGCGCTCGTAGCGTGCTTCAAGCCGGCGACAAGGCTGCAGCAGCAGCAACGTTGCTTTCTCAAGGTTTGGATCGTGCGTTGTCTGAGCCGACTCGTTATCCGGTGGAGCGCATTCGTATTTTTAAAACCTATCTCGATGCCGCTTCGCCTTTGCTCGATGAGGCGAATGAGGCCATCGGTCATGTTTCAGCCGAATCGTTTCCGATTGAGGAGCGCGGCAAGATTGAAGAAGCCTCAAAACTCCTCGGAACCGTACGCGACGGCATTCGCGAGCTGCGCACCATCAACGAGTTGTTGCTCGCCTTGGTCGGTGACGAGCATCGTCGTTCCTATCTCCTGATTTTTCAGAACTCGACCGAGCTTCGACCAACCGGGGGGTTCATGGGATCGCTCGCGCAGGTCAATTTGGATCGCGGAGAAATTCTTTCCATCAATGTTCCCGGCGGTGGCCCGTATGATTTTCGTAACCAGCTGAAGACGCGCGCCCTTCCGCCTGAGCCGTTGCGTCTCGTCTCCACGCGTTGGGAGTTTCAGGATGCGAACTGGTTCCCGGATTTTCCCGCCAGCGCTGGTCTCATCCGTCGGTTTTGGAGTGAAGCGGGCCAGCCTACGGTGGACGGCGTGATTGCCGTTAATTTGCGTGTGATGCAGCGCTTACTTCAGATCACCGGCCCGATCGAATTGCCCGAATACGGCAAAACAATCACGGCCGACAATTTTTGGTTTGAAACGCAAAAGGCGGTGGAGCTTGAATACGATAAAGAGGAGAATAAGCCGAAGAAATTCATCGGTGATTTGATGCCAAAGGTGTTGGAACGTCTCAAAGGGTCTTCCCAAGAGGACATGTTGAGGCTACTCGCGCTCGCCACGGACTCGCTTGAGACAAAAGACATTCAGGTCTGGCTCGCGCGCGAAGAAGAGGAGGCGTTGGTTGCGCGCTTTGGATGGAGCGGTCGCTTTAAGGATTCGCCGGGAGATTCTTTGGCGGTGATCGGGACGAATATCGCGGGCCAGAAATCCGACATGCTGATTCAGGAGCATGTGAAGCATGATGTGACGATCAAGGAGGATGGTCGTATCTCGGCGACGGTGACGATCGACCGTCAGCACATGGGTAAAAAAGGAGATTTATTTAACGGTGTGAACAATGTGACCTACCTGCGCGTGTATGTGCCGCAGGGTTCGGAGCTTGTGTCTGCTGATGGTTTTACGCCGCCGGCAGAAAGTCTGTTCAAGAAGGCATTGGATGGGGAAGAGCCGCATCCGGATGTGGTTGCGACGGAGCAGAAGGTCCGAACCGGTCCGAATGGTGTCCGTATCACCGACGAATTTGGCCGCACGTCATTCGGTGGATGGGTGCAGCTCGAACCGGGTCAGTCTTCTCGTACGACATTCACCTACACGCTTCCGTTCACGGCATTTGATATTGCTGATCGCCTACGTCCGGAAGGCACCCCGGCTCCGGAAGGGGGAGCGCGCCCAGCTTATCTCGCGCTGTATACCAGTCAGTCTGGAAAACCGGAGAGAACCATTGAGACTGAGCTGCATACGCCTACAACTTGGAGTCAGGCTTGGCAGTCGGAACGGATATCAAATACGTGGGACCGTGATTTGGTTGAAGCGGCCCTGTTCGTCGAGGCGAAGCCTGTTGATGTAGAATAGGCTGCATGAGTGAGGCGCCAAAAAAACCGTCCAGTATTCCGAAGCCGCCTCCACGGCCATGGCGTCGCGCCTCATTCGAATTCAAGAAGACAAAAGCGTCAGCTCAAAACGACAATGATGGACGCCATCGCGACGTGGCGAAAGGGTTGGAGGCGATCTATTTTCAAAAAGGTTCGCAGGATGATTTGAAAACCCTTTCGCATACGCGCCGCAGCCGGATGTTGCGGGGCATGGCGTGGATTGTGGCCGGGTTAGGTGCCGTTAGTTTGTTGGCATGGATCGGTTTGTTTATTTTTCTTCCCAAGGGTCCGGCTTCGGGTGAGAGTTTGGTGTTGCGCATCGATGGTCCGGGTATGGTGAGCCTCGGTCGCGAAGAAACATTTGTGTTGCATTGGTCCAATGCGTCCTTTCAACCTCTCCGCGATGTGGAAGTGCGTTTATCTGCGCCTGCAGAGTATCTGATCGCTTCACTAAATCCGGCTCCGGCTGAGCGCAATAATCTTTCGTGGAAACTTGGGTTAGTTGCCCCGGGAGCCAAGGGCGAGATCACGATCAAGGGGGTGTTTCTCGGGAGCATCGGCGGGCAAAGCGCCCTTCAAGCAGTTGGAACGTCTATCAGTTCTGATGACGGGAAGCCGCGCCAGGCTCTTGTGACCTTGCCGCTCATGTTTGGGGAGACGGTATTGGCAGGGCGTTTCCGGATGCAATCAAAGGCCGTGGCGGGTGATCAGGTTCCGGTCGAGTTTATTCTTTCGAATCGTGGCAAGCAGGGACTGCGGGGACTGAAGGCGCGATTCAATTTGCCGAGCGGATTCAGCCTTCAGTCCGCCACGGGCACGACGCTCAGGCATCTTGGGGATGATGAATGGGAACAAGCGCTAAGCGAATTGCCGGGCAGCACCACGGGCACGGTACGTTTTTCCGGATCTTTTTTGGCCGGCAATGTGGGCGATGAGCGTTTTTCGGCGCGTGTCGGCGTGTCACGACAGGATGGATCCTTTCTTCCGCTGTTGGATGCGAGTTCAACGATCGCCGTTTTGGCTGGAGACTTGGGACTGCATCTAGTGGCGAACGGGGGAGATGGCGATCGCCTCGTTTTGCCGGGTGATCCGCTGCGAATCACGATCGAGTATCAGAACCTGTCGCCTGAGCCGATCTCCGGCGTACGTCTGGAGCTCGCGTTCGAGTCTTTCATCAACGGCCAGTCATCCACCGGAACAAGTTTGCTTGATTGGAAGAATTTGGATGATGCGGAGGACGGAGTATCCACCACGCGTGCGCGCATACAGACCATCGTGTATGACAAAAAGTCGGTGGCGGAATTCGAGCGACTTGATCCGCAGGAACGCGGATCAATCGACATCGCCATCCCGACCTTGGGAGTGTCGAGCGGAACCAAAGACGCGATCATTCGTTTGAGTCTGCAGGGGACAATGGCGACCGTCGGAAAGGATAAGGCTACCCGCGTGATTCGTACGTCGCCAATGTCCTTCCGCTATCGAAGCGACGCGGGTCTTAAAGCCGAGGCGCGTTATTTTACCGAAGAGGGCGCGCCGATCGGGTTTGGTCCGCTTCCGCCAGTCGCCGGTAAGAGTACGGGCTATCGCATTAACTGGACCGTGAACAAAACCCTTCACCCATTACAGAATCTTGAAGTCTCTACCGTATTACCGGCATCCGTCTCCTTTGGAGCAAACTCTTCTACCGAAGCCGGCGTGATGAGCTATGATCCTGCATCACGCACCGTGCGTTGGACGCTCAATCGGATGCCGGAAGGCGTGAATGAGCTCGCCGCTTCATTCGATGTGCAGCTCACCCCGACCAATTTCGACGTGGGTCGTTTTGCCCAACTTATTTCAGAATCGAGATTTACAGCTGTGGACGAACTGTTGTCCGAAAATATCGTGCGCAGCTTGCCGCCGCTTACCACGGATCTATCCGAGGATGAGGGCGCGCGTAATAAGGGTGTCGTGAAGAAGGGGAATTGACAAACCCCCCTTTTTCTGTCATGGTCGATATGAGGAGAAGCCTATGAACCACAAAGAACTGCAAGATCTCTTTGGCGAGATCTTGGAGCGTGGTGAATATGGCTCTGGGATCTTGATTCCGCGTCTGCGGCGCCACCTGAAGAAGGTGCTCGACCCGGCGGTCTTCGATCGCATCACCCTCCAGTCCTCCAGGGATTTGGCCGGTCTTCCGGTCGAAGCCTTGGCACCGGCTGCCGAGTACTTCTCGCAGCCTCTCTACGGGCGCACGCCCGATTCCATTCGCGCCGCCGACATTGCTCGGCGTGCCAGCTGACCCATACGGGTCTCTTTTTGTATTTGGGTGGTATCCTATATCCACTTCTATGCCTCCGCGCGTCGACATGCCATCCGGTCCAGAAATCCCAAAAGTCTATCGGGCCGAGGGGCGCCGTTTGCGACAATCAACCGCCACCGAAGAGAGCTTGCGTGCCATTGCAGAAGCGTCGCGTAAGCAATTGGAAGCGGTGGCATCAAAACCCGAAGATGATCCGGAGCGTATTCAGGCGGAATTCGATTTTGAAGAGCATAACCTTGATCTCGAGACATTTGATCTTACGCATGATCCGACTGGCGCTTTAAAGCGTGACGCGATCGGCGGGGATTTGGCTGAACAGTTGAGGGAGCGCATCGCCAAGTCAGAACAGGAACCGGCGACCATTGATACGCCGGAAAAAATCACGCCAGTGTTTCTCGTGAACATGGGCGAGCTGGATCGATTGAACAAAGTGAATCCGAATTTTGGAAATGACGCGCTTACCAAGCTCGCCGGCATTATCTCGGACAAGCTGGAGGCGCAGTTGGGCGTGGCTGAGGGTGGTACTGATGGATTTTGTAAGATTTATCGTGCGGACAACAACAGTTTCATGGTGCGTTTTACGCGCGAGATTCCAAAGGCCGCCGCGATCGCACTCCGTGACAGTTTTTCTGGAGAACAAAACGACATTTGGGCAGGGGAGAAGATGTTTGAGGAGCGCGGACAAGAGGTTCCGCCCGTGATTGCGGACTTCGTATCTATCGAAGAGGTGCTGCATGGTATGCCGCCTGCGCTTCGTGCCTCCGGAAAAGAAGAAACCTATGCCGTAGGCGCATTGAAAGATGTGTTGTTTAGCATGCAAGACGCCCGCAAGATTGTGAGTCGCGTTGATCGTGTCCGTGCTTTGGCCAAGCAGGATGATGCCAAGGCCCGCGATCTGTATGACAAGTTTTTGAAGAAGTCGATTGCGGGCGTGTTCATCAGCGAGACCGGTCCGAACGCGGTGCAGGTACCCGTTGAAACATATGAGCAGTTCAAAACGTATTTTGATCAGCTGGAACAGGATCCGCATGCCAAGACCGCGATTTGGGAAACGGCCTTTGCCAAAGTTTTGGGAGATTTACGCATCCGTTATGAAAAGGACAAGCGTTATTCAAAGCAGCTGGAGGGATTTGTGGCCCAAAAAGCCAAGGCCGAGTATCAGATAGATGTTGAGGCGCGCCGCTCATCCATGCCTCCTGGAGCCGAATTGCCCAAAGATCGTGAAGGGCTGAATTTCCAATTACCTGATCGCAACACCGCGACTGAGGGTTTGCGTGAATTCGCGCGTTTGCGTGATGAGGCCGGAGCGCTCAAAGATAATTTGGACAAAGCCAAGGCGCAAAACGCATCACCGCAAGAAATGAAGTGGCTGGAACAGATTACGCGCATTCAGGAAAAGAAATTGGCGCGCGAACGCTCCTTGCGCGACCAGGCGACCGGTCTTGAATTGCGTGGTCCCATGTTTAAAAAGACGGAAGCCGGCCTTGAGGCGGGAAAGCGCGTGGCAAACGTCTCGCTCGACATGGGGTTCCTTAAATATTTCGACCAAGTCGGCGGGCGCGAGACCGGCGACCTCGCTATTCTGAAAGCGGCCGAAATGTTCCAGAAGATCAAGGACGAATTTTCAAAAGACGGCGTTGAAGTTAGTGTGCATCGTTTGGGTGGTGACGAATTTGGCATGACCGTGATCGGAGAAGCGAGCATTGATGCAGCCACCTTCACAAAGCGCTTGGGAGAATTGCGCAAGGCCTTCGATCAAGCCATAGAAGATGCGGGTCCGATCCCGGCACAGCAAGGAGCAAAGCCCGGTTACTATGCGACGAAGTTGAATCTCGGAGTTGGCGTTCATTTTTATGAAGATGGAAAAGCAGCCGAAGCTGAGGACGCTCGTTATGAACTTACGAAACAGGTGCCCGAAGGAAAAGAGCCGGGAACGCCCGAGCATTCGGCTTGGGTGCGTCAGCAGCGAGCGGACCATTTGGTGAAAGTGGCGGATAAGTTGATGGAGTATCACAAGGCATCCAACCGTTTCAGGACGCTTTTGGAACAAATGGAAGAAATGAAGGGTTTGACCGAGGAGAACGACATCAATCGTGAAGAAGAACGCTTAAAGCAATTGCTCGCTTTTTCCGACAAGGCGATTTCCGGCAAGCTTGGGCGCAACAAGCTCGAAGAATGGCGCGATCGATTGGAGGCTGGAGCCACGCCTGAAGATTTGGACGCCGAAGTTCACGAATTTGTCTGGGAGATGATGGAAAAGAATGCCGAAAAGGCCGCCGAAGAGTCGACGGTATTGGAGAATTATGTCGAGTACGCCGTCCGCATCGAGTATTTGAAGGACCGCATCGATCAGTTGGAGAAAAAACTAGACGAAGTCACCTCAACCGAAGACTCCAAGCAGGAGCGCTACACCCATGAGGTGCAAAAACTCAAAACCAAGCTTTCTTCGGCCGAAGAGGATCTTTCCAAGGTAAAGGCCTTAAAAGCGGCCATGTCGAAGTCATAAAGATGTGATACACTGCATCGTATCTGTTTATGCAGCCTGTCCGCCCTCGTCGCCCCGGTACTGTGCACATCAGCGCCCCGTCTTTCTCCGTAGGCGGCGCTCGTCCGAGTGTCTATCGTAAAATCGCCTATACATTCATCGGTTTGACCGTGCTCGTGGTGGTCGGTGTTTTGTGGCTCACATCGGTGAAGGCTGAGGTCATGATCAAATTGAAACGCGATGCCGTGCGTTTGGATGGCGTGGTCGAAGTGGCGCGTAGTCCGCGTACCGGCCAAATCCCGGGCCGCATCCTCAAAGGAACCTATACAAAGACACGCGAATTTAGCGTGTTGGGGGAGGCGGGTGCTCCGGCTGATCCGAAAACCGAAACCCCACCACCGACACCTCCGCCTGCCCCGACCCCGGAACCAGATTCGAATGATGTTACGGCTCGCGGAACCGTGCGTATCATCAATAATTACTCGAAATCCCAGACCTTGGTGAAAACCACGCGCCTTTTAACGCCTGACGGTAAACTCTATCGAATCGATGCGACGATTGTTGTTCCGGCGAAGAGCGAACTGAGCGTATCTGCTTACTCAGACAAGCCCGGTCGCGAGTTCGTACTTGGTTCGCCGACGAAATTTACGATTCCGGGTCTGTTCGTGGATCTTCAGACCTTCATTTATGCCCAGTCTGATGCGCCGTTTCAAGCGGTTGCGAACGGCACGACTCCAAAACCGGTTGTCACTCAGCCTACGCCGAAGCCGACAACCGCATCGAATGGGAAGCCGGGTCGTCCGGTCACGGCCGCCGATGTTGAACGCGCCAAAAAGTCACTCACCGACGAGGTGCTGAACGAGGCGATGAAGAAGCTGTCGGAACAAGTCGAGAATCGAGACTCAATGGAAGTCGTCTATGTGATGAGCGTGTTGGATGAAAGTACAAATGCCTCCATAGGGCAGGTGACCGATTCCTTCCTGTCGTCCATTAAATTGGAAGTCACGGCCGTCTATTATTCACGTGATGATATGCAGGCTCTGGTGCGCGCCAAATTGCGCGAGCGTGTACCGCAAGGTCGTGAGTTCCTGCCATTTACCGGTGGGGCTGTGACCTACGCCCTTGAATCAGCTGATGCCAAAACCGAAGTGGCTGCCATGCGTGTGACGGCTGATGCGAACTACCGATTGAGCCCCACCAGCCCATTACTTCAGAAGTCTGTGATTGCCGGAAAGAGCATCGATGAAGCCAAGGGTCTGCTCACATCTATCGAAGGAGTGGAAGAGGTGAATATCACCCTGCGTCCGTCTTGGTTGAGCTCACTGCCCGCTCTCAAAGACCGCATTAAACTGGACATTCAGTAAGCCATTTGTCATCCTAGAGACATCTCCGGCCTCACCAACCGGCGCCGACAATCGACAAAAGAGAGAGGTCCGACGCAAGTCGGGCAACTCGGGTGGAACCCCCCGTGGTTCGCGAAAGCGGACTTAACGGGGCCCGAGACGAAACCGCATGTTTCGTCTTTTTGTTTCTATGAATCCTTTTTGTATGGAATACCCTATTGAAACTCGCCGCCACAGTGCGGCCCACGTTATGGCTGCCGCCGTGAAGCGTCTCTTTCCCGAGGCGAAGCTTGGCGTTGGTCCGGTCGTTGAAAACGGCTTCTACTACGACATTGATATCGGTCGCCCGGTGACCAATGACGATTTGAAGGCCATCACCAAAGGGATGCGTAAGATCTTGAATGAGAATCCGGCGTTCACGCGCTCCGAAATGCCGATCGATGACGCGATCAAGCTCTTTGGCGAGATGGGTCAGGTCTATAAAGTCGAACTCCTTTCTGAGTTGAAGACCAAGGGCACAACAAAAGTCAGCGCCGAGGAAGCGCAGGACATTGATCCTGCCAATGTTGGTGAAGTGACCGTGTATCGCACAGGGGATTTTCTCGATTTGTGCCGCGGCCCTCATGTGACCGAAGCCAAAGAGATCGGAAATGGTTGGAAGCTTTCGAAAGTCGCTGGTGCCTACTGGCGCGGCAAGGATACGAATCCGCAAATGCAGCGTATTTACGGTTTGTGTTTTGAAACCGAGGCTGAGCTTGAGGCATACGAGACCATGATGATCGAAGCCGAGAAGCGCGATCACCGAAAGCTTGGGGCTGAACTCGATTTGTTCGCGTTCTCACCGTTGGTTGGTTCTGGTCTTCCGATGTTTACGCCGCGCGGCATGATTTTGCGCCAGCTGCTTACCGATTTCGTTTGGGAATTGATGCAGCCGTATGGCTATGAGCGTGTGTGGATCCCGCATATCGCGAAAAGTGATTTGTATAAGACCTCGGGCCACTGGGATAAGTTCGAAGACGACTTGTTTCATGTCTCCAGCAAAAAAACGGACGAACAATTCGTGTTGAAGCCAATGAACTGCCCGCATCACACGCAGATCTTCGCTTCGCGACCGCGTTCGTATCGCGACATGCCCTTCCGTTTCTCTGAAGTGACGACCGTGTACCGCGATGAGAATACCGGACAGCTTCAGGGCCTCTCGCGCGTGCGTTCCATTACCCAAGATGACGCTCACGTTTTTTGCCGTCCTGATCAGGTGAAGGATGAAGCCCTCGCGATGTACAACATCATCGACAACTTCTACAAAGCGTTTAACATGCCGCTCAAAGCGCGTTTGAGCGTGCGCGATCCGCAGCATCCGGAAAAATATTTAGGTGGGGATGAGGTTTGGACGCAGGCCGAACAAGCTTTGGCCGATCTCCTCACGACCGTCGGCATGCCGTATGAGGTAGGTGAGGGTGAAGCGGCATTCTACGGACCGAAAATCGACTTGATGGCGCAGGATTCCATCGGCCGTAAGTGGCAGTTGGCCACGGTGCAGCTCGACTTCAACCTTCCGGAACGGTTTGAACTCGAGTACACGGCTGACGATGGTTCAAAAAAGCGTCCGGTGATGCTGCATCGAGCCATTCTCGGTTCAGTGGAGCGTTTTACGGGCATCATGATCGAGCATTTTGCTGGAGCATTCCCGTTGTGGCTCGCGCCGACGCAGGTAATGATCCTTCCGGTTGCTGATCGTCACAACGATTTCGCCTTTGCGCTCGCCAAGGAGTTGAAAGCGGTCGGTATGCGCGTCGAAGTCGATGACTCAACCGAGTCGGTTGGTAAAAAAATCCGCAATTCAGAAAAGATGAAGCTTCCGCGTATGCTGGTTGTCGGTGATAAGGAGATGGAAGGCGGTCCGCTTACGGTTCGCGTGCGTGGTGAGGCTGATCAAAAAGCCCAAACCAAAGAAGAGTTCATCGCCGAGGTGTTGGACATGGTGAAACGCCGCGTCTCTTAAGCCCACCTACTCGTTAGTACCAAAACGACAAACAAGAAGAGCGCGGTTAAACCCTCGGCCCAGGCAAGATTGGTCGGGGGTTTTGGTTCATAGGTGTAGCGACGTGCGCGCAGGGGATAGGCAACGAGCAAAGCCGCAAGACAGCCCATGACGGATAAAGAAACGGGTAAAATGACACAGAGAATAGCGATATGAAAACCGATCAATGCGCCAAAGATGCTCCAACGGATACGATGATTGCGATCAGATGACGGATGCGTGGTCAAAACTGCAAATGCGGCGCCGACAAAGACGAATGTCACAACCGTAGCCCAGTTCGGCCAGCAGAAACGGTCGGCTGTCGAACAGCGCAAATGCGTTTGCATGCCGACAACACCGGTTGCGAGACAAAAAACGCTGAGTGGCACGAGTGCCATGTTCAAACGTGACAACCCGTTCACCGGATACCGCGTCGGCTGGTAGGTTAGTAAGAATAAAAGCTCGAGCGAATAGAGCGGAACACCGGCGAACGCCAAGCTGATAAGCCCGCGCTCCCAGGCTTGCTCCGGCATCAGGAACGCAAAGGCGATGCTCGCCATGGCCATGGCCGATGGGAGCATTTTGTTGAAAAAATCTTCAATCGAAAGTCGGCGCCATGCGATCACACAGCCCGCCAAGAGCGCGCAGAGCATGGCGATCATGAGCGGCCACGGATAATCCTGCGGATGCCGCCACACCCACTCCGCCGATCCTAAAGACAGAGCTCCGACGAGCCAGGGCAAGAGGCGGAGAAAGAGATACTTCATGGATTATGGATGATGCGATGGACGGTATTTGTTCAGCTCACCCAAGGCGACCGATGCAGCGGTCGCAACCGGGATGGCGAAGATCGCGCCGACGACGCCAAAGAGTTTCGCGCCGATTAAGAACGCGCTGATCGAAATGATCGGATTAATGCCCACGGCTTTGCGCATGACTTGCGGAACGAGGACGTGGTTTTGTAGCTGCTGAATGACGGTGACGAAAATCAAAACGGCCAACGCTTTCCAGGGGGAGATGGTGAGCGCGAGAAATACGGCAGCGCTTACGGCTGCGACCGGACCAAGATAGGGGACGAATTCGAGCAAGCCCGCGACGAGCGCAAGGAGTAGGGCGTACGGCACGCCGATCAGGCTATATCCGATGAAATATGCGACGCCGATGATGGCTGATAAGGCAATTTGGCCGCGCGCCCAATCACCGAGTTTTTCAATCACCTGCCACGCTACGTGTGAGGCGAATTCTTGATGAGGCTCCGGAACTAATCCTCGGAACGCGCGTTTAACCGCCACATCTTCGATCACGAGATAGAACGCGAGCACGAGAACAATGACGATCGCGGCCAGTGCGCCGAACAGATCGTTCAACGAGGTCAAAAAACTCAGCGCGACTTCCTGCACGCGACTGACCATACTATCAAGCGTGGTGGCTCCACCTCCGGTAAACCCAAAACGGTCGGTGGCGTCACGGATATACGACGCGCTGTCACGCACCCAATCTAATGTTCCGCCGAACGTGCCCGAGGCGAGTCGCGTCTGATCTAGAATGGCGGGAATCAGGAATCCAATCGCGAGCGCGAATAAAATCAACATCGCGAGATAGAGCAACGCGATCGCGAGGCCCTTCGGAATTTTTTTTGCTTCCGCCCAAGAGGCAAACGGATACATCACGCCCGCCAACATCACGGATGAGAAGAGCAAAAGGAGGATGTCGCGGATGAACCAAGCAACGCCAATCGCCACGATGATGCCGATCGTCTTCAGGATAGTCTCGAGGGAGATCGAAATGGTCTTGGTTTCCATGCGTCGATGATATGCCGCGTGGACGTAGGCCGCAAACCAGATTACCATCGCTGCGTGAAGCCCTACGCCGAGAACCGCAAAGCGCGGCATCAATATCAGATCCTCGAGACCTTCGAGGGTGGCTTGTCATTGACTGGAGCCGAGGTGAAGGCCGTCCGAGAGGGGGGAGCGAACCTCGAAGGGTCATATATAAAGGTGATGAATCGAGGCCTGGCCTTGGTTGGGGCTAAAATCCGCCCATATTCGAAGATTATGACCCGTGAGGGCTATGATCCGGAGCGAACACGCCCGATCCTGGTCAATCGCAAGGAATTGCGCCAACTAGCGGCAAAATTAGACCAAAAAGGCTTGACACTAGTGCCCTTGTCGTTCTACCCTTTGGCCCGACGCATCAAAGTCTCTTTTGCGCTCTGTCGTGGAAAACAGGTCCATGATAAGCGCGAGGCCATCAAGGCACGGGATGTTATGCGGCAGATCCGTCGCGGAAGCGACGAGTAAGAGGGGATGAATCAGCATCGACGACGGTCGTTTCACAACGTGGCAAGCCGAGCGTGCCGACACCGCTCGTAAATCCTGACCGGTACCATGACAACTGCCAACGTCATCTCTAAGGTTCGCAGTGCGATCGCTTCGGCGTTCAGCGCTCCGACCTTTGCCCCGTCCTTCGCCTAAGGCGAACTGATGGGCCGGTCTCCCACTCCTTGATCTGGGGAATGGACAGACCGTCACTGACAGATCTAGACGCATGTTCCGCCTTCGAACATGCGCGACGGCTTGAAGGCTATCGCTACGCGCGCTCGTCCGTTCCCTGACGCGTAGCAGAACCTGCCGAGCGGACCAAGCTTGTGGACGATACGTTTTGATCAGCCGTTCGGACCCGGGTGCGATACCCGGCATCTCCACCATCGCATCTAATGCGCATACACCATCGCCGCCGCGGCGGCCAAATGAAGAAAGAGGAGAAAATCCTCTATCGCTCCAACGAGCAAATCACCGTACCCGAGGTACGTGTGATCGACGAAAGCGGTGCTCCGCTCGGCGTGCTGCCGACGGAGCGCGCGCTCGCCTTGGCTCAGGAGCGCGGTTATGACCTCGTCGAGGTCTCGCCAAAGGCAGAACCGCCGGTCTGCAAGTTCCTCGACTTCGGCCAGTTCAAATATCAGAAAGAGAAGGAGCAGAAGGTCCAAAAGGCCCACTCGAAAAAGGTGGACGTGAAGGGCATTCGCCTGTCAGTGAAGATGGGCGTCGGCGACTTCGACTTCCGTGTCGAACAGGGCAAGAAGTTCTTGGCCGAAGGCCACAAGCTCAATATCGAGATCCGCCTCCGCGGACGCGAGAAGGAGCATGGGGACATCGCCCGGGACAAGATCAAGGAATACTTAGACAAGGTCGGGCTCGCGTACCAACTTTCCATCGAGCAACCCATCACTCGGTCCGGCGGCAACGTCACGGCCATTGTGGGACGCAAATCCTAAGACTATCCATATGAAGCAGAAAACCTCCAAGACCGTTTCCAAGCGCATGAAAGTTACCGGCAGCGGTAAGCTTTTGAAGCGCAAGGGTGGCCAGGGCCATTTCAACAGCCGTGAATCCGGCACCGTCACGCGTAACAAGCGCCGCGACCTTGAAGTCTCGGCATCGTACACGCGCAATATTAAGCAGCTCATGCCGAACGCCTAAACTCCTATGCCACGTGTAAAGCGCGGTACACACCGCATCAAACGCCGTAAGAATATTCTTGCCCGTACCAAGGGCATGATGTGGGGTCGCAAGTCCAAGATCACGCTCGCCAAGACGGCAGCGACCAAGGCAGGTAAGAACGCCTATGTCGGTCGCAAGCTCAAGAAGCGCGACAATCGCGCCTTGCAGCAGGTCCGCATCAACGCGGCAGCCCGCCTGAACGGCACGACGTACTCGAAGCTCATGGGCCAGTTGAAGAAGCGCAACATCGAACTCGACCGCAAGGTCCTGTCCGAGATTGCCGCCAAGCATCCGGCCGTGTTCGCCAAGATCGTGAAAGCCTAAAGTCAGCCCAAAACGATCCCCACCGGGGTCGTTTTTGTGTTAGAATGATCCGGAATATATGCCCCGCAAGCTTTACCGTTCCCCGGAAGCACCTTCCACGCCGCCGTCACATGAACGTCCCGGCGCCAGCTCACCTGATGAATCGGGTGTGCATCGCATTCGGAAATCTCCGGAAGCCAAGGTCATTATCGATCCGGAATACCTTGAAGAGGTTGGAATGAAGAAGCGCTTGAGCGTTCCGAAGGAGAAAGTGAAAGAGGAGACGCTTTCGGTTGAAGATGCGCGGGCGCGTTTTCAGAAAGTCCAAGAAGAGCTTGAAGCGATCGGGGTGACGTCATACGCCGATAAGTTGAATGATCCGGCGTTTTTGAAAGCGGATGGGGATTTGAAGCATGCAGAGCGCGCCGCACGTAACGAAGCGAGCAAGCGCTCGAAGGCAAAATATAAAGAGAACAAAGAAATCGACACGGAGTTGGATTTTCTTCAGGCGGGTATCAATCAGCCAACCGCAGCCGAGTTGGTAGAGAAGCGTGACATGGAATTGCTGTCTTCGGTTCCGAACGCACCTACAGCAAAAGAGAAGGTACAATCCGATATCGCTAAACTGAAAGAGAAGATGGATGCGATGGGCGGCGTCTGGGGCGGGCAAGAATATTTTGAATTGAACGAGGAGAAAGAAGCGCTTGAAAAGAAGTTGCGCAAAATGGAGACGGGCTCAGAGAAGACGCAGGAGCAAAAACTCGAACCAGTCCCGGAGAAAAAGGAAACGGAGGTCATGCGCAAGGAAAAGGAATTGAAAAAGCTGGAGTCGCAACGCAGGTCGCTTGAGAATGATTTGGCCCAGTACGGTTTTGATACGCCTGCCAAGATCATGCATGAACTACATGAGTACTCGCATGAGCTTCAGCCGCACATTCAGCGCTCATTCATGGAGGGTCTTCAGTATCGCTTGAGTCAGATCGGACGATTTTTGTCCGGACGCGACGGCGGTATTGAGAATCGCGCCGAAGTGAAGGCACTTTTGAAGGAATACGGTCAGATTCAGGATAAACTCGACATCAAGAACCGTGAGATTTTGGAAGCGCGCGAGCAAGAGGGGATGGTAAGGGCTGCTCGCCCGGGAAGGATTCCGCGCGCGTTCCGGGCCCCTTCTCCGACTGGCGTTCCTGGTACGTTTGAGGGCATGGCCGATACGTTTTTGGAGGCCCCGGCAGCCGATGCGGCCACGAGCGTATTGAATGCCGAGGTGGCTCAGCTCAAGCGCATGCATGAAGGAAGTATTTCCGGACGCGAAACGCGTCGCATCGAACTCACGCAAGTCACGGAAGACATCGAGGACCAGATTCAGTTCGCGAAAAAGGAAAAGGATTTTGATGATACAACGGCCACGCGTTTCCTCGATAAGATCGGCGCATTCTCGGAGCGTATTCGTAAATTGGAAAAGGGGATAGGCGACAAGCCGGCGGACATCAAGGCGATCCATGACGCCGAGGTTGCGCTTGCGAAATTACGCAATGCCGTTGAGCGTCGCGCTGGTGTCGAATTGCCGCTCAAACTGATTGAGGGCGAAGCACCCAGCGAGATGAAGCGTCAGCTCGAAGAGGCTGAGGCGGATTCGAAGAAGCGTAAGAGCCGTCCGATGTCCGTCATCTCGAACAAGAGCGGTACCTATGGCAGCTTTGGCGCATCCACGCAGGGCAAGCGAGAGGTGAAATGGGAACAGGCGGCTCCGGCCATGGATGCGCGTGACTATGCTGCCGAGCGTTTGAAGGCGGTACAGGAATATCGCTCAAACATGCAACGCGGGCCGTTGGTGCAGCGTATCAACGAAGATCCGGACATGCGTGCGAAAATGCATGACATGTACGAGGAGTTCACGACGAAGTGGCGCGGGTTGGATGATGAGCGTCGCGTTTCCCTTCAGACATCGGTTGATCCGGCTTTGGACTACGCTTTAGATTCGTACAAGATCAGCGCCAAGGATGCTCGTGGAAGATTTATGTTCGACAAGGGTGATCGTGACGCAGCCAAAAAGCGTATCGCTGCCACCAATCTGGTGCTTGGCTGGTTGCCGACCAAAAATATTGATCGTGAGGACAAGGTGATTGAATTCAAGCAGGTCGCACCGAAGCCGCGTGAAGAAAAAGACTATGAGTTATACGAAGAGAAGCCTGTTGCAACGGTAGCCGAGGCTCAGGAAATGCGCGTGATCGAGGAAGACGCAGATCTTGATCAAGCGAAAGAAATCAACGAGAAAGTGAAGAAAGTCATGGCAGATGGAAAGGTCATGAATGATTTGAAGCGTGCGCTCGGCTTTACGCTTGGCTCTGCTCCGGATTTTGGAAAGGTGTATGTTCAGCAGGAGAAGGAGGGAAAGCTCGCGAATCTGAAGCGGTTTGACGCGATTCTAAAGGAAGCGACGGAAGAGGCTGAGCCGCTTCCGCTTACGCGTGTGAAGCGAGCTCGCAAGGAAGCCGAGATCGAGAAGGTTGAGGAGGAAGAGGTCGAGTCCATGAGCATGAAGTCGGTAGAGAGTCCGGAAGACGCGGCGTTTGAAAAGATGGAAGTGGCGATGGAGGACGTGCGTAATGCCGTGCGCAAGACCTTTGGCATCGGAGCGAATGTCGCACCCCGCCAATTCTTGGGAACCATTGAACGCAACAAGTTAAAGCCATTGAATGACGGGTCGGAGTTGCGCGAGATGTTGGAGAAGGCTGCCGAGATTGGACGGACATTGCCGCGTACCGATCGTGAGGATGAGATCAACGACGAGTACCGCATGATTAAGCGTTTGATTGTGGGCCGGCATCTTTCCAAGGTTGAGGCGGCGCCGGCCAAAATCGAGGAGGTACCGCCTGCACCAAAACAAGAAGCAGCGAAAGCAAAAGGAAAGGCAAAAAAGGAGAAAAAAGCCGAGCGCGCTCCCAAGTATAAGCCAATGAGGGACCAGTTGGCCGAGATGCTGGCCAAGAGTGGTCAGCGAGAAGACGGCGCATCTGTTGCGTCTAACGAAGAAAAGAACGAGAAGTCGGCCTAGCGTAATAAAGTAGGGGCACAGCACGCTGTTGCCCCTACTTTTATAAATAGACATCCTTGACAAAGATCGGAAAATATGGAACGGATAGAGGTACGTCCAGCCAAAGGAGGCCCATGGACCGACTCAAACTCGTCCCTTCCATGCCGACGCCTCCCGAGACCGATCCAGGTCTCGATGCGGCGCTCCGGTACCAGTTCGCCGCGCTTTCCGTCCTGGCCCCCGAGTGGGGTCGGGAGCTCGGAAAGCATCGCAGCGTCTTCCCGATCGAGGAGCAGATTCTGTTCTTCGACCTCGCGATGGAGCTTCTCAGGCAGCTCACTCCTGCCCAGCGCGGTGAGTTCGACGATCAGGGGAGAAGCCTGGACGGCAAGGGTCTTGCCGAGCTGCGCACCCTGTTCGTTACGGCCATCGCATCCCGTCATTCGGTGATGGGGCTCGCTACCAAGCGCCTGAGCGAGGCTTACAACCGCTTCGCCCCGTCGAAAGACGCGGACGAAGCGCGTTATCTCGCCGGCTGGTGCTTCATCCAGCGTCTCGCGGCGCTCATCCAGTTCGCCATGCAGATCGACGACAAGGCCGCCGCCAAGGCACAGGCCGAGCGCAGTCGTCGTCGAGGCTTCCTCAAGGTCGTTCGCTGACCACCCCCACAAGGGGTTCTTTTTGTTTTTAGTGTAGAATGTCGCTCATATGGCGCGCGACAATACGGTGATGCGTTATTTGGTGCTCGGTGTCGTGATATCGGCTGTCTTGGGCATGATCGGCGGCTTGGTGGGTGGATGGGGGAGTTTGGAGTTGGCCGTGCGTCCGGAGTTGGTCCGTCTTCAGGACATGATCTTCGGCCTTTCATCGACCGGAACGCGTCCAACGCCTCCGCCACCCGAAAACCCGATCCAAGTCATCCCAGTCGAATCGCGACCCTTGGCTCCCGCTTATCCCGCCGCGTTTGCCGAGCGTCGTCAGTCTTCGGTGCTCCGCATTGTTCGTCGTTCGGTCCGTGGGATCGAAGAACCGTTGGCTCCCGAACGTGAATTGGCTTCGGCTGTGGCCATTACATCCGATGGTTGGATCGCCACCTCTGATGCCGCGATAACAGGTCTCCGCATGACCGATTTGGCTGTGGCCGTTGGCGGACGCGTACGACCGGTCGAGCGTGGAATTCGCGATCGCTCAACAGGGATCGTGTATCTCAAAATCGCGACGAGCGGTTTGCCGACACCGGCCTTTGTCCGCGCTTCGGATGTCGTTTCAGGTGCTGCGATTTGGGTTGAGGTGCAGCCGCGTCAGCTCCATCCCGAAATCATTTTGACGGTACGAGCACCGTCACAAGAAGCGACGGATAGTATGGTTATCGGACGTCGTTTCCTGATCAGCATGCCGACCGGAATCACGCGTCCCATCGGCGCTTCCGTATGGGATGGTGCCGGTCGTTTGGTTGGTTTAGTCGAGAAGATGGACGGCGCTGGCCAGGCTATCGTGATTCCCGCCACCACGCTTGGATCATCACTCAGCCAATGGCTCGCGAATGGCTCCATTCACCGCGCGACCTTAGGTGTGCGTGCCTTGGATTTATCCGGCATCACATTGGATATGGCCACCTCATCCCTGCCGACGCTTGGCGCATGGGTACGGGCTGTGACGGCGACCGGTCCTTCGATGCGCCAACTGCAAGTCGGTGACGTGATCGAGCGCATCGAACGTGATATCCTAGACGGGACTGCCGATTTGGGAGAACGCTTACTCGACTATCGTCCGGGCGTGAATGTCACGCTCACCGGCCGCCGTCGCGGCGCTGCCTTCTCGGTGCAAGTTCCGCTGGCCGACGAAATGGTCAGTGAAACCATAAAATAAAAATATGACCTTTCGTGAATATCCTTTTGCCTTGTTGCGTCGCTCTTGGAGCATGCTATTGCTGACGTCGCTTGGCGGTGCCGTGCTCGCTGTTTTGCTTTCCTTCACCCAGCCGCTGCAATACTCCTCGACCGTCCGCTTGCTGATCACTCAGCCGGGAGCGACCAACGTGGATCCATACACCGTTCTCAAGTCCAATGAGCGCATCGCTCAGAACCTGTCTTTGTTGCTCTACGGATCAAGTTTTTTGGAGAACATCCTCCTGCAGGCTGATGGGGTAGATAAGGCCTATTTCCCGACCGACGAATACGAGCGCCGCCGCCTCTGGGCCAAAACCGTGGGAACGTCCGTGGAACCAGGAACTGGTTTGATGCTGGTGAGCGCCTATCACCCAAGTCGCACCCAGGCCCGATCCCTGGTCCAGGCTTCGGCTCAGGAACTCGTAAAACAGGCGCCTAACTTCTTCGGTTTCTCGGTCCGTGTCCAAATCATCGATTCTCCGCTTGATTCGCGCTGGATTGCACGCCCCAATTTCCTGAATAACGCTTTGGCCGGGTTTTTCCTCGGTTTGCTCGCCGGCCTGGCTGTAGCGCTGCTCCGCCGTGAAAAGTTCTAGAAAAACGCTAGAATTTAGAAAAATGGCTTAACTTAGCGGTGCTAGGATAAGTCATTTTTTATTGTTCAATTCTCTTGACAAAAGGAGTCATTTGTGCTATATTTATATGTTCTTTTAATGGACATTCGTGTCCACCCACGACCGGAAATCTAGCCGTTCCGTCCCTGCCATAGGCGCATATGGTGGTAGCGGGACGGCTTGAGGGCCGGTCGTGCAGGAGAATAAACCCTCTCGCACATCAACAACCCGGTTACCAATGAAAGGAGGTCAAGCAAACGTTCCGGTTTGAGATGCTTCGCATCTCGGGCCGGGCGGAAGCTCGGCTTCCTGTTCCTAGTTTCGTCACTCTCACCCTACGAGGTTCATCGTGAAGCAGAACATCCTCACGGTCGCGTTCATCGCGGCCATGGCTCTCATCAGCGTGCCGACTGCCTCGGCACAGACGGGCGACGATCCCTGCGTGGGTAACACCACGGAGGAGCACGTCCACAACGACTGCGAGATGCTCGAGTCGTCGACGTTCGACGCCGCTGCCGGTCTCTGCAACACACCCCACGTTCGCGTGGTGTGCGTGTGCGACACGGGCTACACGCAGCACGGCGAGCTCGCCAACGGCGATCCGGACTGCCGGCGCCGCGCAAGCGGTGGCGGCGGCTCGGGGAGCGCGAGCAGCTCGTCGGGTGGAGAGATCTACCCCTCGATCTGCGTCGGCGACGCGGTGCCGCACGGCTCGTCCTGCGAGTGCCCCGATGCGCTCGACACGGACGGACACGATGCGGACGACGACGGCCTCCAGGAGGTCTACCGCGTCACCGTTCGCTGGGATCGTCGTGAGCGTCGCGCCATGGGCGTGGGCGCGCACGGCGACATCCAGACGTGCCTTCCGGCTTCGTACGCCCTTCGCGGGGAGGACGAGGTCGCGGATCACGCGCGCGACCAGCGGATCGCCTTCCTCGAGGAGATGGTGTTCGGGGTCCTCTGTGGCTCCGCCGACTACGCGACTGCTTCGCCCGACGAGATCCGTGAGGATTGCGTCGCCGCGGCCGCACGGCGTGGTGGGATCGACACCGAGTCCTCGTTGATCGTCCTTCCGGACGGTACGCAGCTGACGCTCGGCGAGTTCGCCAATCAGATGGTGGACCGCCTCGCAGAGCTCGGGAATCGTGTGACGACCCTCGAGGACTGGCGACGGGAGACCGTCGACCCGACCCTCGCGGCGCACGAGACTCGTCTCGACACCCTCGAGGCGCTCTCGCGGAGCTTCCACCTTCGGGTGGGGGCGTGCGGTCTGCTCGGCGGACTTCTCTCGGGCCCGATGACGGGTGCGGGTGGAGCGTCGCTCGAGCTGATCTTCCGCTGGGGCGATCTCCCGGTGGGTAGCTACGTCAACGGGATGTTCGGTGGTCAGTCCACCGGATGGAACGTCGGCGAGAGCTTCCACCTGGCGGGCGGTGCCGGCTTCGTCTTCTTCACCGGAGGTCGAGCCGACACGACGTTCTCGCTCGGGTACTTCGCGGAGACGCTGCTGGACCCGTTCATGGACGGTCCTGGTGAGGTGGACGGCGACTCGTTGGGTGTTCTCCACGGAGGCATCCTCTCGGCGTCGCTCCCGCTTCCGGGAGACGCGCACATCGTGCGCATCGAGCCGGCCCTGATCGTGGGAGGTGCGGATCGTCGCTTCATCGACGATCAGAGCAACTTCCGTTCGACGTTCGACGTCGACGTGACGGGCATGCTCCGGATCGTCATCCAGCCCGACTGGAACTGACGCGGAGGTAACCGGTGCGATAGCACCTTCTCGATCTGACGGCTCGGCGTGTGGCATGAAACCCACACGTCGAGCCTCTCGAAACAAGTTGATCTCTCCGAGGTCGCCTTATTTCGGGAAGCGGGCGCAAGCTCGCATGACCGGCGGTCGTAAGACTGAGGCTCCGTTCTTCCACATCAACGAGGTTCATCGTGTTCCACGCCAACCGGTTCCTGGGCTGCTCCATGCTCGCCGCGAGCTTCGCGGTCCTTTTCACCGGCTGCTACGCGCGGGGTCCCAGTGGTCCCACGCCGCCGCCCGTCACGTGCTCCGGCACGCTCGACGACGGCGTCGCCTGCACGGTGGACGTCTGCCCGGCTGCGGGCGGCGCGCACCTGCACATCCCGTCCGACGGGCTGTGCGCGGCAGGCCAGTCCTGCACCGCCACGGGGTGCGTCTCGCGTGATCCGGCTTGCCCGGCTTCGTGCGACGACGGCATCGCGTGCACGGTGGACTCCTGCGTGAGCGGGAGCTGCCGGCACTCGCCCGACGACAGCGCATGCAGCGAGAGCTGCACGTGCAACCCCGGTCACGCCGACGCGGATAGCCGCGGCTGCGTGTCGCCGCCCGACGGACCTGGTCCGACGGTTCCCGGCTTCCACTGCGTGTACACCGACGGTGCACACCGCATCGGATACGCCGTGCGCGTGCGTTCGTCCGGGATGACCGGCGTGCGCACGATCCCGAGCAACACCGGCGAGACCCGCGCGATGAGCGCGAGTCAGACCCGCCTGTGGGCCCTCGGGACCACGGACGGATCGATCGGTGGCGGCGGCGTCGACACCGGCTCGGACGGATGGACGACCTACTCGCTCGTCGGTACGGCGGGCGGGCGGATCAACACCCACCCGTTCCAGGATCGCTGGCTCTACGGCGCGCCTGCGTACGATCGCGACATCCTCAACATCGCGGACCTTCGTTCGTTCGCGGGGATGACCTGCGACGACGTCGGCATCGACGTGCAGGTGTGCATGAACCCGTCGGGCTGCGTGAGCAGCGGATGGGTCGATCTGCCCGCGCGCTTCTGCGTGATCGGTCCGGACACGGTCGCTCGACCGTTCTGGAACGATCCCGTGATCGCGCCCGAGCTGCGCAACACCGTCGTCACCCGCGCCGTCATCACGACGGACGGGAGCAACGACACCGCGACCTGCGCGCCGGTCTCCCGGTAGCCCCTTCACCCCTCATGTACTAGGCGAGAAACAAAGTACATCGTCTCTAGCTCAGCCAACGTTAGGCCGAGCAACGCGCGTCGATATAGGACAATCTGTCCTAGATCGGCGCGCTGTTTCTTTTCCTTAAATTAGCCCCGCTCGGATCTTGGTGCGGGGCTTGACTTTTTAGCCATTTTCATGGTAACGAAAGGCGTTCCCTGATCCGTATTTGGACTCGTCCGGCGAACTCGCGTATCTCCTCCGAACGTGAGACCTCGTCGGGCGATTCCAACGACGGATTTGGGCGGACCTTACACCCCAAATTCAAGTTCCAGAGTTTCTGTTTTTCGTGTCCCGAACCTCAAGGAGAGACAGCTATGGCCACCCGTACGAACCTGTTCACCGTTCTCGCGCTCGGCGCGCTCGCCCTGATCGTGTCCGCGCCCGCTACGGCGCGCGCGGACCTCCGCCAGTGCTTCATCGACTGCCGGACGCACATCGAGGGCCTCGAGACGGACGAGACGCTCAGCGACGAGGCCATCCTCGAGCGCTGTGTCACGGGGGTCCCGTCGTGCACCGCGCTCGACGACGCCTCCTCGCTCACCCAGATCGAGTCGCTCTGCGACACGCTCGCCGCGCGTCGCCGTGGTGCCGTCAGTGCGGCGAGCACCGGTACCGAGCCCACGCCTGCGTTCTGCATCATGCCGGACGGCACCGGCGTGAGCGATCTCGACGGGCTGCGCTGCTGCCCCTCGGGGCTGCTGCCGCTGCGCGTCTCGCGTTCGTTGTCGGCCGATCGGCTGGCATCGTTCCACATCCCGCGCGGCCACTCCGTCTACATGTGCGGCAACGCCCTCGCGGCTCCGGGTGCGCCCGGTTCGCGAGACGAGCGCTTCGATGCGCTCGCATCGCGCGTCAGCGATCTCGAAGCCGGTTGGCGCGCTCTGTGTGCTCCCGACGAGGGAGAGAGCATGGAGGCCGCCTGCACGGACGCTCGCACCGAGTTCCTGGCCGCAGGGTCGGGAACGGGTCCGGTGGATCTGAGCGAGGTCGAAGCCGCGATTGCGTCACTTCGCAACGCAGACACCGCGCTCCACGAGGAGCTCGAGAGCCTGCGTCAGCACACGGACAGTGACATCCTCGGCGTGCATGCGGCCATCCGCCAGCTCGCCGAGAGCCACTCGATCCTGCTCCAGTGCCTCACGGCCGAGAACCCGGACTTCATGGTCAGCTGGACCGGGCCCGGCCCGGACGGCAACGACATCACGACGGAGATGCCGTGCCCGGACATCCTCCGCGCCGCTTCCGAGGAAGCCATCGAGGCCGCTCGTGCCGAAGCCGGTCGCGTCGCTCGTGAGGAGGTCGGTCGCATCGCCGGGTCGGCGTTGCGAGGGGATCATGCGTTCTTCGGAGCGTCGCTGTTCGCCTTCGTGAACTTCAACCCGTTGGTGCACGCCAACACCAACTACGGGAACCTGGGCGTCGTCGGTCTCGAGCTCACGTTCGGGACGACGTTCAGCGGAACCTGGAACTGGCAGATCGGTCTCGACGTCGGGTACGGCTTCCCGGACCTGGAGGGTGCGACCAACCTCGAGGGCATGCTGCGGCTTGGCCTCGGGACGTGGGTCGACCCACGCTTCCAGATCGGCTTCGGCCTGATCGGTGCCGTGCGCTTCCAGCCGGACATCACGGCGGTGCACGCCATCTACGGCGCCTACCTCGACGGAACCTACCGGTTCTCCGCGACCGACACGGTCACCCCGTTCCTGACGCTGCGCGTCATGGCCGGCGCTTCCCCGCGCCAGCCTGCGGACGTGTGGCGCATCGACGGCGACGGAGCCGCGATGTTCCTGTTCGGGGTTCTCATCAACTGACTCGCTTACGCGGGTCTCTTTTTTTACCAAAATAGGATTGACAAAATGCCTTTTTTCATGTACTGAAATCGATGTTCGAGGCTCTTTCCACGGAGGATCGCCAATGACAATCATGCAACGTCGCCGCATTGTGGCGCTTGGTTTGATCGGCTTGGTGAATACACCTCTGTCGGTCCTGATCGGTATCCAGTTCGACGACCCGCCACCTCTTTTGTTGGTGATGGTCGCGGTGGGTGCCTCACTCGCCTGGATGTTCGAGGCTTGGCACAACGGGAAGCTGACCCGGGCGCTCGAGGTCGCACGCCGCGAGCACGAGCGGGAACGCGTGACCGTGTTCGCGGATCTGAAAGCACAGACGGACGCAGCCGAACGGATCGTCTCCGAGGTCGATTCCAGGATGGCCGATGTTCGGTCTCGGATGATCGACGTAGATGCCAAGCAGGAGCGCTTCGACGTGTCCCACGAGCAGACCATGAGCGAGCTTGGCCGAGTCGATGAGGAGATCAAGAAGCTGGAGGTGGCGACCAAACTCCCTTCGCTTGACCCTCCCAAGAAGCCCAAGCCTCTGCCGAGCTGACCCATTTTACGGGTCTCTTTTTTTTCCCAAACCCGCAGCATACACTCCGCCCATGGAGATTTTGGGTCACGAGAAGGTTTTGTCCTTATTGGAGCGGGCGGCGATGAAGCCGGCTTCGGGTTATCTTTTTTATGGCCCGTCCGGCGTTGGAAAGAAATTGGTTGGAATGGAATTTGCCGCCAAATTATTGAGCGTGAATCGCGAGCAGCTGGCGGCGCATCCGGATTTTGTTGCGTTGCGACGCGAGGTAGGGGACAAGAATATCAAAATCGAAGCCGTGAAAGAGATGGTAGCGCGCATGAATCTCACGTCAGCCATCGGCGGTCGCAAAGTGGCACTTATCGAAAACGCGGAAGCGCTGCGTGAAGATGCGACCAATGCTTTATTGAAAGCGGTTGAAGAACCAAACGGCGAAGCGATCTTCATCTTTATTACGGAGCAGCTTGATCGTTTGCCGGCCACGCTTCGTTCGCGTTTAGCCCAGGTGCGTTTCAACCCGGTGCCTGTTGAGCTGGTAGAGAAATGGCTCGCGCCTTCCAAGTTCGCGCATGATGCGGCCGTTGCAAGCCAAGGTTCGCCCGGATTGGCAAAACGCTTTGTCGAAGATCCGGATGCATGGCAAATCGAAAGACAAAAAGCGACCAGCCTTCTTACCTGTTTAGGGAATGAACCTGTCGGTCGTCAGTTGGGGGAGCTGGAGCGTCTGGCCAAGGCCATGAATGCGGCGGAAGATCCGGAAACGGCTTGGAAGGACTTTTTAGCCGAGTGTGAACGGCAAGCTTCCACGGTTTTGGGAGCTTCGCCCGAGGTGCTGACGCGGGTCGGACGCGGTCTGATTCGCGCCCAGCACTTGGCCGGCGGACCGCTCTCACCGCATCTCGCCCTTGAATGGAGCGTGGTTGAGCCGTATCATGTGGGGGATATCCCTTCTTTCCTGCACCCTTCTTATCTATGACCACCCGTTCCCGCGTTTCCATGTATGTTGCGCCGCTTATGGCGCTTGTCCTGCTCGGACAGGGCTGTGGCAGCTCCCAACCGGCCACCGGTCCAGGCGGCGGCATCTTCCGTACGACGGATGGCGGTGAGGTGTGGCGCCAGCTGCGCGTCATCAATCTTGGTGCCAAGCAGGCCAGCATCGCCGACATGGGCATTGTGACCTTGGCCGTGGATGCGCAGGATCCGAAAGCCATTTATGCCGGTACGGTTGAGAACGGTCTCATCTATACATTGGATAATGGTGAATCGTGGTTGCAGGCCACGGCTCCCTTGAATGTTGGTCGCGTGCAGGCGGTGTCAGTTGATCCGAAGAACAAGTGCACGGTGTACGCCACGCTTTTGAACCAGGTGATGAAGACGACCACTTGTGGTCGCGATTGGACGCGCGTCTATTTCGATCCGCGCACCGATAAGTCGTTCACTACGCTTTCCGTGGACTGGTACAACCCGAGCATCGTGTATGCCGGTACCAATGACGGTGACATTCTCAAATCAGAAAACGGCGGAACATCCTGGCGCGTGGTGTATCGCGTGGATGGTGCGCGCATCAATCACCTCGTAATGGATTTGCGTGACTCGCGCGTGTTGTATGCTGCCACGAATGGATATGGTCTCCGCAAATCATCTGACGCGGGTCAGACATGGCAGACCATCCGCAAGGAATTCGAAACGTTCGAAGGGGCGAATCGTCCGAACTTGGTCGTTCTTGATCCGAACAATGCGAATCGTGTCTACACGGTTTCCAAGTATGGCATCATCGTGTCCGACGACGGGGGAGCGACTTGGGCCGCCATCAAGCTTCCGACGCCTCCGGGCACGGTCGACATGAAGGCCTTCGCCGTTCATCCGAAAGATCCGAAGAAGTTGGTGTATGTGACCAACCAAGCAGTCATCTGGAGTGTAGATGGAGGCACAACTTGGACCACCAAGAAGCTGCCGACCACGCGCGGAGCCGCCGCCATCGTCTATCCGAATGACGGAACGGCCAATCCGCCGCTCTTCATGGGTGCCTCACCTGCCGCCAAATAAGAACGAGAAAGACAGGCCTAGCGCCTGTCTTTTGATTGACGATCACCTCGCGAAAATGGCAGAGTAGGCAGCGACTTATGAACCGCATTGATGAACACAAAGGTGAATTCCAGTCCGTATTGGAGCATTTTCAGAAAGACCTTTCGAGCCTGCGTACTGGTCGAGCTTCGGCTGCCTTGGTCGAGAATGTCCGCATCGAAGTCTATGGCCAGATGATGGACCTTAAATCCATGGCCAATATCTCGACGCCTGATGCCAAGACCGTACAGATCGAACCGTGGGACAAGGGCATCGTGAAGGATATCGAAAAGGCGATTGTCGAATCCTCTTTGGGCATGGCCCCGAATGTAGCTGGCACGGTCATTCGCTTGGTGATGCCGCCCATGTCGGAAGAGAATCGCAAGAACATGGCCAAAGTTCTTCATCAAAAGGAAGAACAAGCCAAGATCAGCGTTCGTAACGTGCGTGAAAAGATTAAGACCGCCATCCAGAATGATGAGAAGGCCAAAGTCATCGCTGAAGATGAAAAGCGTCGCTTGCTCGAACAGCTCGACAAGGTCGTGGCCGAGTGGAATGGAAAGATCGAAGCGGTGACCACAGAGAAGGAGAAAGAAATCATGACCGTATGATCTCACCCGAAACAAAAATGGATTTACTCGTGGCGCTGTCTAAGCGTCGCGGCTTCGTGTATCCGGACTCCGACATTTATGGCGGCTTCGCCAATGCCTGGGACTACGGCCCGTATGGCATCGAACTCAAGAATAATATCCGCGATGCCTGGTGGAAGCGTTTCGTGCATGGTCGCGAAGATATGGTTGGTGTTGATACGCCTGTCATTCAGCATCCGAAAGTGTGGGAAACGTCCGGTCACGTGGCTGGTTTTAGTGATCCGCTCGTCGAAGATAAGAAGACGCACAAGCGCTATCGCTTGGATCATCTTCTCGAAGCCCAGGGCGTGAATGTTACGGGGCTTTCATTTGAGCAGATGGCCGCCAAAGCTGATGAGCTTGGCTTGAAGAGCCCGGATGGCAACACCTTGGCCGAGCCAAAGCAGTTTAATTTGATGTTTAAGACCGCCGTCGGTGTCACCGAGGACACGGCTTCGGTTGCGTACCTGCGTCCCGAGACGGCTGCCGGCATGTTTACGAGCTGGAAAGACATCCGCGACACCATGCGCAAGAAATTGCCATTTGGCATCGCGCAGGTTGGGCGCGTGTTCCGTAACGAAATCACGCCGGGTAACTTCATTTTCCGTACGCGTGAATTCGAACAGATGGAAATCGAGTATTTTGTGAAACCGGATGCCGCGGCCGACGCCTTTGAGATGTGGCTTACGGAGATGAAATCGTGGGTGCACGATGTCTTGAAGATTGATCCGAAGAACGTCGTGTATCGCGAGATTCCCGAAGCCGATCGCGCCTTCTACTCCAAGCGTTCCATCGATACGGAATACCTTTATCCGTTCGGTCAGAAGGAGCTGTACGGATTGGCCAATCGCACCGACTACGATCTTTCACGTCACGCGGAAGCTTCGGGCGAAGATTTGCGCTGGTTTGATGCCGACGCCAAGGAGCGTTTTATCCCATACGTCATCGAGCCCACCTGGGGTCTCACGCGCACGGTCTTGGCCGTGCTCTGCGAACACCTCGACATCGATGAAGCCGACACCACCGAAGAAGGGGAGAAGGAGCCGCGTATGGTGCTTCGTTTGCCGCCGCGGTTGGCGCCGGTGAAGGCTGCTGTCTTGCCGCTTCAGAAAAAGGACGGCCTCGCTGATCTCGGTCGCGAGCTCGCGCAAAAGATCCGCGCCGCCGGAATCGTCGTCGAATACGATGAGAGCGGTTCCATTGGCAAGCGCTATCGCCGCCAGGATGAAATCGGTACGCCGTGGTGCTTTACCCTCGACTATACAAGTAAGGAAGATGGCACCGTCACCGTGCGTGACCGCGATGCCATGACTCAGGAGCGTGTGAAGATGGATGAAATCGTAACCTGGATTCAATCAAAACTGTCATGAAACCCATTTCCCGGGACCTTAAAAACGGCATGCGCGCGATTGTCGTGCCCACCAAGGGCGCGGCTTCGATGACCCTCATGGTCTTTGTACGCGTCGGTTCGCGCTACGAAGAAAAAGACATTAACGGCGCCTCGCATTTCATCGAACACATGATGTTCAAGGGCACGAAGCGTCGTCCGACTGCGCAAACCATCTCGCGCGAACTCGACCGCTATGGCGCCGAGTACAACGCCTTCACGTCCAAAGACATGACGGCCTATTACATCAAGATGGATGCGCGTCACACCGCGCTCGCGGCCGACATGTTGCACGACATGCTGTTCCACTCGAAGTACGACAAAAAAGAATTTGATCGTGAGCGCAATGTCATCGTGGAAGAGATCAACATGTACGAGGACAATCCGCGCATGCACATCGAAGACATGATTGAAGAAGCGCTCTATCCGGATTCGACACTATCTTGGAATATCGCTGGACCACGTTCTGTCATCAAAACCGTTGCACGCGAAAAACTCACCGCCTATCGTGATGCGTATTATGTTCCGTCGCGTATGTGTGTGGCTGTGGCCGGCAATGTCACGCCGGATATTTGGAAGATTTTGGAAAAGACCTTTGGCACCGTAAAACAGCCCAAGAAACCGCTTGATAAGCCTTTCGCGCCGTTCACTCCGCCTGAGCGCTTGGTGAGCCCGATCGCTTTTCAAGATAAGGCAACGGAACAGGTGCAGCTTTCCATGGCGTTTCATGGTTTGGCCCTTTCGGATACGCGTTTGCCGGCCGCGAATCTTCTTGGAACTATTTTGGGTGGCACGATGTCATCGCGTTTGTTCACGGAGGTTCGCGAGAAGCGGGGACTATGTTACTCGATTAGCGCCGGACATCAGGCTATGGAAGATACGGGTGTCTTCAACGTGATGATCGGTCTCGATAAAACGCGTTGCGATGAAGCGGTGAAAGTTATTTGGAAAGAATTGCGCAAAACCGCGACCGCCTCCGTTGGTGCTGATGAGATTCGTCGTGCGAAAGATCACATCCGCGGCAAACTTACGCTCGCGTTTGAAGATTCTTCTGTGTTTGCCGATTGGTATGGTCGTCAGTGGTTGTTTCAGAAGAAGCAGGAGTCACCCGAGCAGCGTTTGGCGCGCTTGGAAGCCGTCACCGCATCTGACATTAAGAAAGTTGCTGCTTATTTGTTCCGTCCCGAGCACATGGCCGCTGCCATCATTGGTCCGTTTGGAGAAAAGAAGAACGTCGAAAAGTTGTTTAAGCTGAAGGCATAAGAAAGACCGCCACCCTTGCGTCTTTTTCAAAAAAGGCGTAGGAATACGCGGTATGCGCAAGCTTCTCATCGCCAACTGGAAGATGCATTACGGCCCTGTGAAGGCAGGCGCCTGGATCCGTGCCTTCCGCCGTGAACGTTTGCCAAAAGACCTGGACATTGGTGTGGCCGTGCCGCATGTGTCGTTAGCAGCCGCCCGTTCGTCTCTAGGTCGTGCCGGAGTGCCCCTGCTTGGCGCTCAGGACGTGTTTTGGGCCCCCGATGGCGCTTTCACCGGTGAGATCTCCACGGGCATGCTGAAGGAGTTCCAGCTGTCTTTCTGCATCGTTGGCCACAGCGAGCGTCGTGTGAATCTTGGTGAGACGGATGAGATGGTCGGCAAGAAGGCCTTGGCTCTTCAAAAGGCCGGTATTCAGCCTGTGATTTGCGTCGGCGAAACCGATGCGCAAAAGAAAAAGGGAGAAACGCTCAAAGTCGTGCGCGCCCAGCTCGCGATTGCTCTTCAGGGTTTGAAGGGGGATGGCGCATCGGCTCCGGTGATCGCCTATGAACCGGTGTGGGCTATTGGAACAGGTAAGCCGTGTTCTGCCATGGACGCCAAGAACGTGCATGAAGCCATCCGTGAAGTCTTGGTGAAAAAGTTTGGCAAGGCGGGTAACGAGATTCATATCCTGTACGGTGGTTCGGTGGACGCCCGTAATGTGGCAGAATACGTATCAACGACTCACGTGGACGGCGTGTTGGTCGGTTCGGCTTCGCTTGATCCGCGCGCTTTCGGCATGTTGTGCCGCGCCGCGCTTCCGGCCTAAGACATTCCCATGTACATCGCCCTCGTTAGCTTCCTTGTGGCAGCTCTCGCACTTGCGGTGGTTATCTTTTTGATTGCCAAGCACTGGAAAGACATTCGTTTACTCGACCCGCAGTCAATTCGCGAGCAGCGGTTGAAGGCCGAGCGTTCAAAAGTGATTGAACGCCGTTTTGAGCGCATGACATCTGATCGCGTTGCGGCCGTCTCGCGCGCCGCGCGTCAGTTGGGGCGTCGCGCGACTGAGCGATATCGTCGCGTGTACAACCGCTTGCTCTCGTTGGATAAGGTGTATCGCAAGGTGACGAGTCCGTTAGCCGCCATGGCGCCATCGCAGCGTGAGCGTGTGAAAGCGTTATTGAGCGAGGCGCGTTCGCTTGTACGCGATTTGAAGTGGGCTGATGCCGAGCGTCGTTGTCTCGAGGTGCTCTCATTGGATGCGCGTCATGCCGAGGCGTATAAGCTGCTCGGCCTGATCTACTTGAAGCAAAAGCTGTACCCGCAAGCGAAGGAAACGTTTGAATATCTCGTAAAGACCAAAAAGGGCGATGATTCGACCTTTGCCGGTCTTGCCGACATCGCCGAAGCGTCCGGGGATATGGCGCGCGCGGAGGCCATGCGCCTGAAGGCGGTAGAAGCTAGCCCGCGCCAGGCCTTCCGTCAGGCCGAGGCGGCCCAGTTCTTCATCGACCGCGGTCGGGGCGAGCAAGCCTGGCCCTTTGCCGCCCGGGCTTCCGAGTTGGAACCCGGAAGTGCCAAGTACCTTGAACTTTCGCTCGAGGCTGCTATACTCCTCGGCGATCGAAACGAAGCCGAGACGCGTTACCGCCGCCTCCGTTTGCTCTCCGACGATCCGAACCGATTCCAGTCTTGGAAGGAGAAGCTCGAAGCTCTGCCTAAAAAGTCAGGAAAAAAGTAAGTCATACGCCGATGTAGCTCAGCTGGTAGAGCACTTCCATGGTAAGGAAGAGGTCACCGGTTCAATCCCGGTCATCGGCTCCATGGGTGGGTACCGAAGCGGTCAAACGGGACAGACTGTAAATCTGTTGGCCTTGCGCCTTCCAAGGTTCGAATCCTTGCCCACCCACCACAAAACACTCGCTGTAAGGCGGGTGTTTTGTTATGCTGGCCTGCATATGAAAAAGCTTCTTGTGCCGGCGTTGCTTGGGGTCGCGTTGATGGGAGCGGGTTGTCCGTTTATCAAGTCCGAACCCGCGCCCGCGGTTCAGGAAAAGGTATTTGTATTGCCGAACGGTCAGTACCGTACGAATAATGGTCACACTGACCGTGTGCGCAATGTGAAACTCGTGAATGTGCAGGGTAATAAGGTGACGAGCCCGCTCATCATCTCCGGTGAAGCGCGTTTATGGTATTTCGAGGCCACATTTCCGGTTGGGATCGTGACCGAAGGTATGCAGGTCGCGGGCTTGGGTCGCGCTGAGGCTGACGGGAATTGGATGACCGAGGATTGGGTCCCGTTTACGGCCGAAATCGAGTTCAATGCGCAACCGGCGGGTTCTAAGGGTAAATTGATCCTTCAGGCTGATAATCCGTCCGGATTGCCAGAGAATGACGACCATATCGAGATTCCGATCACGTTTTAGGTATGCCGATTATCAAAGACGACAAGGATTTGCCCAAAACCGAGGAAGAATGGCGCAAAATCCTGACACCTGAGGAATATCAGGTTTTGCGCGAAGGGGGTACGGATCGTCCTTTTGCCAACAAATACGACAAAGAATTCGGGGATGGGATGTATCGCTGTGCCGCGTGTGGCGTAGAGCTATTCGATTCAAAGGCAAAATACGATTCGGGATGCGGCTGGCCGGCTTTCTTCGCGGCCGCGGCAGGCGATCGCGTGAAGTTCATTGAAGACAATTCGCTTGGCATGAGCCGCATCGAAGTGCGTTGCTCGCGTTGCGGCTCGCATCTTGGTCACATCTTTGACGATGGCCCGACGGAGCATGGCGGCAAGCGCTTCTGCATCAACTCCACCTCGCTTAGCATGGCGAAGAAATAATTATTCCGGTCCAATAATGTAAAGATTTTCGCGCGCGCGGGTGACTGCGGTGTAAAGCCAACGCTTCCACTGTTCGTCATCCGCTTTTTGAAATCGTTCTTCGAACAACACAACCGTTTTCGCTTGTGAGCCTTGCGCCTTGTGAACGGTGAGCGCGTAACCAAAATCAAAACGCTCGCCGATTTCTTTCCAGTGCAATCCTTCGATTTCACTCAGGGCATCGGGACGATTGAATTGGGCTCGAGCAATGCGTCCATCGAAGCCGCGACCTTCATCCGGAAAAAAGATGGATGTGTCATACCAATGGGGTTCATAGGGCGAGATGGTTTCGATCACCCCGACCATTCCATTGTAAATAGGGCCTCCGGGCTGAGTATAGGTATTGCGCAAGCAGACGACGCGGTCTCCGCCTTCGGGTTCATCGGATTCGCGTCCGAGTTTGTTTCTAATCGCACGATTTAATTCCACACGCGTTTTATTTCGTCCACACAACACGAGCATCTCGTCATGCAAATTTGAAAATAGGTGCTCCTGAAGATCATCAATCTCTGATGCATCATGCGTGGCGTATGAAAATTTGCGCACGGATTTTCCAAAATCGCCGACCGGAATTTTTCCCGTCTCACGCGCTTGCCATGCAAGTTGAATAATTGGATTTCCTTCGGCTTGTCGATGGATCCGATCGAGCGTGAGATCCGGTTTCATCATCACATTAAAATTTCCTTCGACCGGCGGTAGCTGTCCGTGATCGCCAACCGCAATCACCGGCACGCGCGTTGCGAGTAAGTCCTGCCAAATACCGTCCGTCACCATCGATGCTTCATCGACGACGATCAAATCCGCTTCAATTTCCTTGGTGCGCATCCAGCCGACAACCTGTCCGTTCTTATCCATGTACGGAGAGTAGAGGAGGGCGTGAATGGTCCCGCAGGTGTCGCCTTCCATCAGGGCGCCATCATTCTCGAGCATGGTTCTGAGGACCTGCGAGGCTTTACCCGTATAGGCGCAAAAAGCCACGGTCTTATCCGGATGGGTCTCGGCAAGCTCTTTGCGGAGTTTAGCGATCAAGGTGGTCTTTCCTGTCCCTGCGTAGCCACCTAGCGTTAAAGAGCGTCCTTCGGGCTTTGTACACCAGGTCATTAGGCGCTCTAATGCTAGGTTTTGGTCAGCCGATAACTCCATGTCCAGGGAGTTTATCGGTCCGTCTCGGGCTTGACAAAAGCCGAAAAATATGCTGAAGTGCCTGGTTCTTTTTGCGCTAAATCTAGCCAAGAAGGACGGAAAGGATGGAGTCATGGACGAAGACTGGAAACCCCCGCCTTTGGCTGAGCTTGTGGGAAGTTGGACGGTCGAGTCGTGGCTGTCCTCCAACTATCAGCGCTACGAGAGCCGCAAGTCGGCGATCATGCGCGCTGCCGCGCTCGGCCTCATTCATGCTCATTTCAGGCCGTCTGGGAGCGAGAAGGAGCGTTCGCGCTACTATCAGGTTTCACGCATCGATCCGCTCAAGGACGTGCGCCAGCAGGCCTGGTTCGCGGCAAGGAATTCGCCTATCAGCTTCCGTCGAACGCTCGCGCGCGAGATCGTGGCCGAGGCGCGCCGCCTGCGCGACTGGTTGAACCGTATCGAGGGGGAGGCTAATCCGCCTCACGAGATAGAGGCGTACATCTCGGCTCGTCACCTCATCGAGCGGGCGCTTCTGCCGCTAATCGCATCGCAGCGAGTGGCGCGTGTCCGACGCGTACTCAAGCGCCTCGATGCAGAGGCGGCGAAGCGCGGCATCAAAGCGGTCTAAAAAACGCCCACCTGGGCGTTCTTCTTTTTCCAAATATCATTTTCCGATGTTCGAGCGAAGATTTTTCACCATGTCACTTTCGTCTTCGGCTAGACCGACCTGTGCCTTGGTTTCCGGTTTCTTGGCCAGAAGTTTTTCGAACGCGGCCTGTTCTCCGAAGTTCTTTTTATCAAGCGTGGCCAATGTTTCCCATGCTGTCAGGCGATCCTTATCGGCCTTCAGATATTGCATCTGAAGTTGATTCATCTGGGTTTCAAGTTCATGCGCACGGTCGTGGTTTTTTCCGAGCGCTTCCAAGTGTTCCGCCTTGAGGAGACGAAGCTTTCCTTTGAGTTTGCTGACCGTTTCTTCTAAGTCGTTCTTCAGCTTCTCTGCTTCACGAACCTTCTTCGATCCCTCTGATGCAAGCATTTTTTCAAATGCAGATTCGGTCGCGAATTCTTCCGGTCGCAAGGCGGCGAGGTTTTCCAAGATCTCATTCTTCTGTTTTTCCAAATCCGCGATCTCTTTCTTCATTGGTGCGCGGCTCTCTTCGTCAGGGGAGAGGAAAGCGAGATCTTCCAGGTCCTTGATGCTCTTTTCCAGTTGAACCTTGGCATTCAAGAGCGACATGGCTTTTTGCATGTTCTCATCAAATTCAACGCGCTGATTTTTTGGGCGAGCTTTATCTGCAGCAGCCAAATTGATGATACGGCTGTCGCGCTCAGGTGCTGGATTCTTGATGGGATTGGTTTCCATAACGCTCGATAATACGTCTTTTTTAGCCTTTTGTCAACCCTTCAATACCACCTTTACCTCGCGTCCCGTGGACTGAATGAGGAGACGAACGAGGCGTTCAATTTCACGCATCGCTTTGTCGGTGGCACGTTGTTTGATCTCCGGCTTATTAGCCGCTTCCTCGGCCGCCTTGGTGAGCTCGCTCAAAGCCATGTTGTAGCCGTCATCCGGTTCAAGCAAACGCTTCAAAAGGCCTTGCGTGTTGCGCACTTCAATCGGTCCAACCAGACGCGTGTTGAAAAGCACAGGCGCATCGACGCGCACGGTGATCGTTTTCCCATCATCCAACACATCGGCTTCGGAAAGCTTAGATAAATCCATGCCCATGTTCGCTTCCATGGTGCCGCGCGCTTCCACGGTCTGTCCCACGAAGAAGTCCTTGAGAACGCTGCCGGTCGTCTTTTTGATGGTTACGGGTTGGTCAAAAAGATAGGTCTGCGTGACCAAGAATCCCTGGTCGCGCAGGGACGTGAGAATGGTCTGGCTTGAGACGACCGTCCTCATGGAGGTTTCGGGCGTGAACCAGAGACGACCCACAATGGCGCCCACAACCAGGCTCGAAAGCATGACAATGGCGCCAATCAGAGCAATAAATAGCTTAGTTCTCATAGGATTGACAGGTTTTGGCTAACACTGTAGTGTTTGCGCACCTTAAAAGCCAGCTTCCCCGGGCCAGCGTAGCTCAGCTGGTAGAGCAGCAGTTTTGTAAACTGCAGGTCACCGGTTCAAACCCGGTCGCTGGCTCCACACAACTTTTTCAGTATGTCCCAGGACAACCTCATCAAATTGGAGTGCACCCAGTGCAAGAAGGTGAACTATCACTCCTCGAAGAACAAGAAGACTATCAAGGCTCGCCTTGAGATCATGAAGTTCTGCGGATCTGCGTGCCGTAAGCGCACGATGCACAAGGAAACCAAATAAGGTAGGATGGGGCCCATGAGGCCCCGTTTTCTTGTCTTTTTTTCAGGCTTCGCGCTGATGGTGATTGAGCTGATGGCCGGCAGGGTCACAGCTCCTTACCTCGGCGCGTCGCTTTATACATGGACGGGTATTATCGCTGCGGTGCTCCTTGGTATCGCGCTTGGAGCTTGGGTTGGTGGACGCTTGGGGGATGCGAAGCCGCCCGCCTTGGTTCTCGGTTGTTTTTTGATGCTGGCCGGTTGCTCGGTGGCACTTGGATACTTGATCGCGCCGCTTGTGAGTGCACCGATGCCGTTCTTTGCGCTGGTTGTTTTCTTTCCTCCAGCTTTTTTTCTTGCAGCCGTTCAACCACTGGTCGTGAAAACGGTTTTGTCCGAGCTTGATCAGACCGGCCGTACCGTCGGAACGCTCGGCGCATGGAATGCGGCCGGCAGTATTCTCGGAACCTATCTCGCCGGATTCGTATTCGCGTACTTTTTGTCCACGCGTTTGGTGTGGTTCGCTGTGGCGATCGCGCTGTTTATCGTTGGTGTGATCATTCTCACTCGCAAACGCGTATGAAGTGGATCATTTTCCTCACGAGTTTTTTCTTGATGCTGATCCAAATCGTTTCGGGTCGTGCATTGGCACCTCATGTTGGGACTTCGGTGTATGCCTGGACCGGCGTGATCGGGACGACCTTGCTCGGCATCACATTTGGGTACTGGGCAGGAGGACAATTGGCCGACAAAAACGGTTCACGCAAGATTTTGGGCCTCGCGATTATCTTGTCAGGAGTAGCGGCGCTCGCTTCCAACTACGTGGTCGTACTGCTGGGTTCGCATTTCGGTGTTGGATCCATGCCACTGCTTGCGCGCGTGATCATCATGTCGTTTTGTGCGTTTTTTCCGGTGGCATTTTTCCTCTCCACTGTCATGCCGCAGGCCATGCGTCTTGAATTGCACGCGCTTGGCCGCGTTGGAACAACATACGGCTCACTTTCGGCTTGGAGTGCCTTTGGAAATATTCTTGGGACGCTCGCTGGCGCTTATTTCTTTATCTCGCTTTTGGGCACCAAACGCCTGATGACGGTTGTTGCTGTGGCGTTAGTCCTGCTTGGTCTCTACGTTGCTCGCGATTCCAAGCTGTGGCGCAACAAACTCGCCTTGGTGGTCGCACTTTTCTTCATTGGCGATGTGATCTCACCCGGGATCTGCCAAATGGAAACAAATTACTTTTGTATTCGTGTTCGCACCGAGGTCGCTGCCGACGGAGCCAAATCACATACGTTGCGTCTCGATCACTTGGTACATTCCTATGTGCATGAGGGCGATCCGCTCGCGCTTGGATACGACTATGAGCAGGTATATGCGAATTTGATCGCCACGCGTTACACGACTTCGAGTGCCTTCACGTCATTTTTCATCGGTGGAGGAGGATACGTGTTGCCGCGGTACCTTGAAGCCGTGTATCCGAGCTCGACCGTGATCGTGGCCGAGATCGATCCAGGCGTGACGGACGCAAATCATCTATTGATGGGACTCTCAAAAGACACGAACGTCATCACGCATAACCAAGACGCGCGCCAAGTGCTGCAACAGCATCAAGACCAACCGTATGATTTGGTCTTCGGCGATGCCTTCAACGATTTTAGCGTGCCGGCGCATCTGACCACGCTCGAGTTCCATCAATTGCTCAAGTCGCGCATGTCACCGAATGGCGTGTATGCGCTGAATATCATCGACGATGCGCGTTACGGTTCATTTCTCGCCGCCATGTATCGCACATTATCCAAGGTTTGGAAGTATGTAGAGATTGCGCCGCAAGCGACGGCCATCAAACCGGGACGTAATACAATTGTGCTGCTCGCCAGCGATACGCCCATCAATAATGAGGGTTGGTATCTTGCGGCTTCACCGGCGGCCGTCGTTAATCCGGATGTCGAGCGCAGCGATTTCCATTTGATTTCCGAAACCGATATCAAGTCATTCTTAGATACGCACAAGGCGCCGGTTTTAACCGACGATTACGTACCGATTGACCGATATCTCGCGCCAGTGTTCTCTGATGCCTACTAAGCCATGGATCGCCTGACTGCCACCGATTTTTACCGCTTTCTCCAATGCCCGCATTGGCCGTATTGGGAGCGTTTTGGCGATCCTAAAGATCGTCGTCCGCTGACCGCTGACGAGGAGAAGCGTTTGAACGACGGTTTACTGCATGAGCGTGACATCATCACGCGTTTTTATGGCGACTCAGCGCCGGTAGCGGAGGATATGTCCGAAGAAGCGGCCGTCGCACGTACCATCGAGTTAATGCGCGAGGGGGCGCCCGTGATTTACCAAGGTCGTTTGGCTGATGGAGATTGGTTCGGTAAGCCCGACTTGTTGGAGCGTCAGGAAGGGAAGAGTGAGTTGGGGGATTGGTATTACATTCCGGTCGACGTGAAGCGCAGTCACGAAATGAAAAAAGCCCATAAAGCGCAGCTGATGTTTTATTCCGTGTTGTTGGAGCGCATTCAGGGCGTGTTTCCGGCGCATCCGGCCATCATTAATGCTGACGGCGAGCGCATCGCCTTTGATGCGGGGGCATTTGAAAGCGAGTTCCGCGAAATTCTCCAAGAGCTTGAGCGCATTCGCCTCGGACAAATTCCGGATCTCGTATATCGCAAGACGTGTGAAGACACGGCGCCCTGGGGCGCGGCTTGTCGTCGTCTGGCCGAAGAGAAGCGCGACATCGCTTTGCTCTATAACGTGGACGTTCGTCGTCTGCGCTCGCTTCGTCGTCTCGGCATCATCACGATTGATGATGCGGCGCACATGAATCCGAATGACCTCGAAGGCCAGGAGCCGGGTTTGACCATGCGCGGTCTTGAATCTGCCAAACGCCAAGCGATTTCTCTCACCACGCAAGCCGTGATTATCCGCGATACGTTCGTTGATCCGACCGAAGGTGTGGAAATCCATTTCGATATCGAGAGCCATCCGGCAACGGACGTCGATTATCTCTATGGTATTTGGATGAATGACGAGTATCGCGCTTTTGTGGCCGAGCGTCCGGAAGACGAGCGTGCGATGTGGTTTGAGTTTTTGGATTGGTTGAAAACGCTTCCCTCAAATTACACCGTGTACCACTACGCGCAGTATGAGCCGTCGCGTTTGCGTATCTTGTCGCGGCGCTACGACACCGAGCAGGATCCGGGACTGCTCAAATTCCTGGGCTCATTGAAAGATCTCAAGGAGATCGTGGCTGATACCACCGTCTTCCCGCTCTACTTCTACAGCTTGAAGGCGATCGGTAAGTTTTTGGGCTTTCATTGGGACGGTGAGGTAAAGGGCGGCGGAGAGTCCGTGGTGGCCTATGAAGACTGGCTCAAGACCGGAAATCGTGCCACGCTGGATGCCATCATCCAATATAACCGCGCGGATGTGCGTGCGACGGCTCATGTTCTGGCATGGCTACGAAATTACGCCCGCCGATTGATTAGCTACGCGCAACCGTATCCCTGGACTGAAAAACTATGACCACTATCAAGTATCGACTAACGAGTCACGTCGTGAAGGGAGGGTTGCTTTTAGCGCTACTTGCTACTGGCTACTCCCTACTTGCTGCTCCAGCTTTTGCCCAAGAGGCCGGTACGGACGGTGTTGAATCGCAGGTCGTGCGCGGTCGCGACGGTATCTACGAACGTGCTGTGGTCGAATCGGTTGAGCTTCGTGCCGAGCCTACAAGCGGAGGGTCGCAGCAGATCAAAGTATTCCAAGTGCGATTTAAGTCCGGTCCGCTTCAGAATCAGGAGCGTGAAATCCATTCCGACGTTGGTTCGAATCCATACGGGTTGGAACCGCGCCAGGGGGATTCCGTGGTGGTGTTCATGCAGTCAGATGGTGAAAATGGTTGGCTATTATTTTTGGAAGGATTTGATCGTCGCGCTGCCTTGATTTGGCTTGGGATTTTGTTCGTGGCCGCGATGGTCTTCTTGTCTGGCTGGCAGGGATTGAAGGTGGTGGGATCGATGCTCGTGTCCGTCGCCTTGATTGGGTACGTGCTGATTCCGTTGTTTTTGCGCGGAGCAAATCCGGTGCCCGTGGCTATCGTGCTAACCGGCGTATTCATTCTGATTTCGACCGCCTCCACAACAGGGTTTAATCGCAAATCATTGGTAACAGCCGTCGGTACCATGGGTGGCGCCTTGGTTGCCTATCTCATCGGCTTGATTTTCGCCGACTGGGCAAATTTGTCCGGTCTTTCTACCGAAGAGGATCGCATCTTCTTCAATAAGAATCCGACATTGAATCCGCGCGGGCTGATGTTCGCCGGTATCATCATCGCCGCCGCCGGTGTGTTGGAAGACGTGGCCGTGTCCATCGCCTCAAGCGTTTCTGAAGTTCGTCGCCATCATCCGAAGGCATCGTTCAAGGAGCTGTTTACGAGTGGAATGGTCGTCGGCAAAGAGCATATGGGCGCGCTCGCCAACACCCTTATCTTTGCCTATGTTGGTGCTTCACTTTCGTCGTTGCTTCTCTACACCCAGTTCGGGGGATCATGGCTCAAGTTCATCAACTTTGATTCCGTGTCGGACGAGGTAGTGCGTTCATTGGCGGGTACCATCGGTCTTGTGTTTACGGTTCCAATCACCGCCCTTTTGGCCGCCTGGGTAATGACGGGCATGCGCCCTCCGGTAAAAGAGGAGTAAGTCTTGCGAGGTAGGGCTATATCTGATAGCGTTGCCGAGCAAAAAAGCGGGCTATAGCGCAGTTGGTAGCGCGCTTCGTTCGGGACGAAGAGGCCGTGGGTTCGAGTCCCACTAGCCCGACCATGCAAACGCCCCTCCATTTCGGAGGGGCGTTTTGCGTTGTCTAAAGGATTGACATCGGGCCAAATCCCTGGCATCAATTGCCACCCACGCGATGAAGGGGGTGCCATGCAAACAGAAGCCTCGGCAACATCCGAGGAGAGTCCCATCGTCACGCTCAAGTGTGGCGAGGTCGTCTCGCGGTATCAATTCAACCGCGTCCTCGCACTCAAGAAGGAGAAGAACGGAGCGATTCTCCTCAACGACCTCATTCTGCGTTGCCGAGAAGATCCTGCGAGCTTCGATCTGTGGTTTGTGTACTACGAGGGCAGCCTGCAGCGGCTTCGCGAGCTTGGTCTGCTCGATTCGGATGGGGAAGTGCCTCCCTCTATCCGTGCCATCGCGCTGTCGCTCAGCGACTGAGCCGCCTCCTTAGGGAGGCTTTTTTCATGCGCTGAGAACCCTCGCTAAAAGCGGGGGTTTTTGCTACGCTCTCCGCGACTATGAAGAACACACGCATGATCCTCTGGGTGATTGGTTTGGCTGTTGCTGCGCTGCTCGTGGCTTTGATTGCCTGGTTTTGGTCGCTCGGGTCCGTTCAGGCATCGGAGTTGCCACATGTGCGGGTGGAACCGGTGAAAACCCCGGCTGAGTGGCGTCGCGGAGGCGAGGGCGAATGGTCGGCTATCAGCGTGCCCGTTGATGTTCTTCCGGGTGATCAGATTCGTACCGGCCAAGGTGGTGAGGCGAAGCTCGTGTGGGGCGATCGCGGATACACGCGCATCGAAGAAAACAGTCAGCTCACCATCGAAGCGTCACCGGTTGAGGGGATTGCGACTCCGGGCGCGAAAATCCAACTCAAGCTTGAGAGCGGACGCGTGTGGTCCCGTATGTTGAAGTTGCTTGATTTGGACAGCACGATCGAAGTGAAGACCAGCGACGTGGTTGCCACGGTACGCGGCACGACATTCGGTGTTGGAAAAGATGCGGACGGAACCCAGATCGCGGTGAGCGAATCCGTGGTTGGTATGCGTGGAGCCGGGGATGGAGAAACATTATTGCGCGACAATCAGTGGGGAAAATTCGGACCTGACGGTAAGGCTCGCGAGGTGCGCGATCTGCGTCCGGACGATGCATGGGCCGAATCAAATCGTAAAAAGGATGCGGACGATGACAAGGTTCGTTTTAATGATTTGCGAAATCGCTTTGAACGTAAGGCCGCGACCTTTGAAGGCGCGCCGCGTTTTATGGTGGATGCATCCGAAACGCTGCGCCTCCGTTTTTCATCCGGCAAGACGCGCGAAAAGTTGGCAAAAGCATATGCCGAGCGTCGTTTGGCGGCCGGTGATGAAAAAGCATTCCGTCGCTACGCCAACCAAGCCGGTGCGGAACGCCGCGAATTGCTCGGTCTTGCTCATGCGCTTGGAACAAAGCAGGCCCGCACCTTCCGCATGGCTTTGATCGACCCGGGAAATGCCCGCAAGGCGTATTTGGATGCCGTGGACATCGACGATCGCATCGATGATTTGATTCAGCGTCCGGTTTTGGATCGTACGAGCATTGAAATCGGGGAGTTGCGTGCGGTTGTGGATGCGTTCGATCGCCGTATCGCCCAACTTGAGGTGAGCGAAGCCGAGCGCACGGGTCTTGGTCGAAAAGCCCAGGCGTTGCGCAAGCGCTTGGAAGTGATTGGCGAGGCGCTACCGTCCGCTACTCCGATCGAGGTTCCGCAGCCGACGCAAGGAACGCAGATTCCGGATGTCGCCAAGCCCACACCGACCGTCATCAAGCCTGCACCGACAACGCAATCAACGGTCACGACGTATCAGCGATACACATTATTGCCGAGTAACTCGCAGCCGAGCGTCGGTCAGCCTGTTCGTTTGAGTATGTTCGGCACCACGGCTTCGGGGCAGACTGATGACCTTACGGCCAAGACCATCTTCTCGGTCGCAATGGGCGGTCAGGGTTCATTGTCTGGCAACGTCTTCACCCCGTCGGTTGCAGGTACCATTAAATTAAATGGCGTATTTACGGATCCGGGCGGTGCGCATGCCGCTTCAGCTTCAATTACGGTCAAAACCGTTACACAAACTCCGGTTACGGGCTATCAGTCGCTCTCCATCGTATTCAGCGGTGCGACAACTTTGGCATGTAGCGGACGTTCCACCTTCAAAGTGTATGCAAATTACGGCGACGGTACCCGTAAGGATGTAACATTGATGAGCTCGATCAGCGTTTCCGATCCCAAGCTGATTTACGCCAACAATGATGGTGTACTCATGTCGTTCTGTGCGGCCATTGAAACGACGGCAACCTTGAATGCAACATATCGCGAAGGCCAGATTTCCAAATCCGCATCCGCAACCATCACGGTGACTCCTGAGCCCAAGCCGGTGACGGTTCCGTGTACGGGTCGTAACTGCTAATTCCGTTTTTAAGAAAAAGAATAGGGCGCCCAGTTGGGCGCCCTGAGGGGCGTGATCATCGTCAGCGAAGTCTGACGCCGATCTCGCAAGCACAGATGTTGTTTCCGACCGCTTCACCCGCTTCGCAGCGGAAGAAGCGGGTTCCTTCGGGGATCACGCCAGATGCCACGCCGGTGAACCGGTTGCGGCAGGTTTCGGGATCCACATCGGAGGCCTCCTCCCACACGAGCTCGCCCGCTTCGCCGTCGAAGAGGTTTTCCACGACGGGCGTCTCGGACGGCATCATCTCTTCGGGGATGATGAGATCGTTGGTGGGGGCGATGATCGGGGGAGCCGTCGGGGGCGTCGCTTCCGACGTTGCCGCCGTGGAGACGCTCGTCGCTTCGGCCGCGTAGGTCGCGACGATCCAGACGAACAGGCCCGCGACTACGCTCACGATGAGCAGCGTCGCGATGTTGTTGCGCACCCACCCAGCAAGCTGGGCCAAGGTACTCGCGGGTACGGGAACGACCGGAGTCGAGCCCGTGGTGGGAGCGCTCGGGGGCGTGACGGCCGGAGCCATCAGCGTGTGCGCGCCCGTCGCGACCTTCTTCCGTGCCGGGGTCGCCGGAGCGGGAGTCGGTGCGGGAGCCGGGACCACGACCACCGGAGCGGGCGTGGGCACGGGCGCCGGGGGGACCGGCGTGGTGGCGATGGCGGTGGGAGCCGTGGCGAGGCGCTTCCTGGCCTCGTCGAGAACGGGGTCAGGCTCCTTCGGATCGGGCACCCGCACACGCGAGTCGAACTCGCCGGAGATACGCTCCGCCGCGTCCTCGAGCTTGGTCTCGCGCTCCTTGCGGATGCGCTCGAGCTCGGCCGGGTCGGTGGCGAAGGAGAGCGAGCTCTCCTCGTCACCGGTCGGCGTGGTGTTGGTGGCCGAGAAGCTCGCGCCCTCGACCTCCAGGTCCTCGTCCTTCTCCACGTCACCGGTCGGCGCCGCGGCAACGGACGGAGGCAGGTTGGCCGCGAGTCTCGCGAGAGTCTCGCCGCCACGCACTTGGGACAGGTTCTGTCCCAGCGTGCTCTTGGTGCTGTCTGCCATGGTTCTCTCCCTAATGTTCGAGGGGCTTGCGCCCCGTGGTCTGGGCTAAAGGCCTGTTTTGGCCCTTAGGTTAATCGAAAAACGCTTGGTTGAGCGCAATCCGACGAACGTCAAAATATATCAAAAATAAGCCATTTTGTCAAGCTAGGGTTAAGCGAGCTATGATGGCGGCCATGCGTCGACCTAGGCCCCTTATTCTCGTGATTCTCGACGGTTTTGGCATTGCTCCACCGGCCGAGGGGAATGCTATTTCGGATGCCAAGATGCCGGTCTTTAAGCGCCTGGTAGAAACCTATCCGGCCATGACGGTTCACGCTTCGGGTGGAGCTGTCGGCCTCAGTTGGGGCGAGATGGGTAACTCCGAAGTCGGGCACCTGACCATTGGCGCTGGTCGCATTTTTTATCAGAGTTTGCCGCGCATCAATTTGGCGATCGAAGGCGGTGATTTTTTCAATAATCCGACCTTCAAGAAGGCGCTCGAACATGTCCGCGGAAATGGAGGCACCCTACACCTGATGGGTTTGCTGACACAGGGAAATGTTCATGCTTCGCAGGGCCATCTGCACGCGCTTTTGGATTTGTGTCAGCGTGAGAAGTTTGCGAATGTCGCGATTCACGCCTTTCTTGATGGTCGTGATGCTCTCTATAACTCTGCGCAAGGATTTTTGACTGAGTTGGAGGCAAAGATCGCGGAGGTTGGAGTTGGAAAAGTGGCGACCGTGTCCGGACGTTTTTACGCTATGGATCGTGACAACCGCTGGGATCGTATTGAAAAAGCGTATAACGCGATGGTGAAAGGAGAGGGGGACAAGGCCGAAAGCTGGCAGGCCGCGCTCGAAGCGTCTTATGCCAAGTCGGTGTTTGATGAACAGGTGGTTCCGACGGTGATTGCGCCTGGCGGCCGCCCAGTCGCGCAGATCAAGGACGGTGATAGCGTGATTTTTTTCAACTTCCGTCCGGATCGTGCACGCGAAATGACTCGCGCCTTTGTCGTGCCCGGTTTTAACAAGTTCCCGATGCAGTATTTGAAGGATTTGTTTTTCGTCACCTTCACCGAATTTGAAAAAGACCTTCCGGTCGAGGTCGCGTTCCCGCCACAGCTCATGCAAACCTGTTTAGCCAAGGTCATTTCCGATGCGGGTATGCGTCAGCTCCATATCGCGGAAACGGAAAAGTATGCGCACGTGACGTTTTTCCTCAACGGCATGCGAGAGGAGGAGTATCAGGGAGAGGATCGCGCGATTATTCCGAGTCCGCGCGTTTCAAGTTATGACCAGCAACCGGAAATGTCCGCGCCTACGCTCACCGAGCGCTTGGTCAAGGAAATTGCCGGCGGGCAATACGATTTCATCGTGGCCAACTACGCCAACCCGGACATGGTGGGGCATACGGGTAACTACGAAGCTACGCTGAAGGCAAATCAAGCCATCGATGCCTGTCTTGGTCAGATTGTTGAGGCTGCCTTGGCCGTTGGCGGCGCGGTCGTGATCACGGCCGACCACGGAAATGCGGAAGAAGTGAAAAATCTCGTGACTGGCGATATCGACAAGGAGCATTCGACCAATCCGGTGCCTTTTATCGTGGTGCATAAAGATTTGGAAGGAATCCGCGCGCCAACCGGCGATGTGATTGGGGGAGATCTCTCGCTCAATCCGCCTGTCGGGATGTTGGCCGATGTCGCACCGACGCTGTTGCACATGCTTGGGCTCACGCCGCCGCCGGACATGACGGGCCAAGTCTTGATTTAACATGCAGGCCGTCGTTCAGGTGCTGAAGGTTTTGGGGAAGCGTTACACTGCAGGCGGTGGGACGGTGATGAAGCGACCGGAGGACACACTCATCGCTACCCTTTTGTCAGCGCGCACCACGGATAAGCAAGTGTTGAAAATCTATCCGTCTTTTCGTAAGCGCTTTCCGACGTTGAATTCATTGGCTGATGCGAAATGGACCGACATTGCCGAGAGTATTAATACGATTGGGCTGTATCGCCAAAAAGCGAAGGCGGTGAAAAAGTTGGCACAGATGATGCTTGGGGATTTTAAGGGCCGCGTTCCATCAACCATGGATGAGCTTCTACGCTTGCCTGGCGTTGGTCGAAAAACCGCGAGCGTTGTTTTGTCCTTCGTGTTTGGCGAGCCGGCGATCGCGGTTGATACACATGTTTTCCGCATTGTGCGACGTTTGGGTTGGGCGCAAGAAAAAAATGCGCTGAAAGTCGAACAGGAGTTACGTGCTTTGGTTCCAAAGCGTCTATGGTCCGAGATCAACCGCACCATCGTCCCTTTTGGTCGTGATATTTGTGTGGCCGGACGTCCGCAATGTTGGCGCTGTCCCGTCGCCAAGTGGTGCAGCTACCCGAATAAAACCAAGGCGCCGAGTGTGTTATCATCAAAATCATGACAGGGGAGATAGAGATCATCCACGGCGTACAATCCTTGCTTTCCAGTGATTTTGCGAAACAGGGAGCTGTTTTTGCCGCCCGCTACCTTGTGTTCTTTTTTGTCCCGTTATTGGCGGTTCTCGGATATGGTCGCAAACGCTTAGCGTGGCGACGCACGGCTTATGATGCGGCTACCGCTGCTTTGGTCGTTATGGTGGTGGCGAATCTCATCGGGATGATTATCGACCGCGATCGCCCGTATGTTGCCTCTACGGATATTTTGCAGTTGATCCCGGCTCCGCTCACGGCGCATTCTTTCCCATCCGGTCATACATCCGTGGCTTTCGCGTGTGCGGCCGCCATTGTGCTTGGGCATCCTGCCCTTGGCTTGCTGGCGATGGTGATGGCGGCTATTGTCGCTCTGGGTCGCGTGGCCGTGGGCGTGCACTATCCGAGCGACATCATTGCCGGCGCTTTGCTCGGTATCTTGTGCGCCATCAGCGTTCATCTTATTCGTCTCCGCATTTCCAAGCGCGCGTAATATGCGTGGTACCCAACGAACTCTCCTCGGTATTTTCTTGCTCGTCGTTGCCTGGTTTGGCTGGATGTTTGTTTCCGAATCCTGGATGGGATCCACACCCTCGCCGACACCCATCACTTTTCGTGTAAGCACATCCACGGCCGCTGAAACGGTTCCCGGAGCTTTGGCCGAAGCAGGTGTTATTTCCTCGGCTTGGCGCTATCGCTTGTACGGCGTGTTTGATGCATCCGTGCGTTATCCGAAACAGGGTGACTACACGCTGCGCCGCGGTCAGAGTTATCGTGATATCGCCCGCATACTGGCCCTTGGTCCGGCCCGTCGCGAAGTCGAGATCACCATTGTCGAAGGCCGCACGGTTGATGAGTTGACTCTGCAATTGAAAAATCAGGAAAATGTGGATCCGAAACTCACGCAAGCGCTCATTGGCCGCTCCGTGAATCGTCTGTCTTTTGATCATAAGCTGCGTGAGGATTTTCCTTTCTTGAAAGATCTTCCGCGCAATCGCTCACTTGAAGGGTATTTGTTCCCAGATACGTATCGCGTCTGGGGAGACCAGCTTCCCGAAGGGTTGATCCGCAAACAGCTGCAAGAGTTTGGCGACTTGTTCGGCGAGGCAAAAGTCAGTTCACAAAGTGCGCCACTTAAGACATTGGATGAGGCCGTGATCCTTGCTTCGATCGTGGAGGCCGAGGTGCGCGATCAGGCCGATCGTCGGATTGTGGCCGGCATCTTTTTAAACCGCTTGCGTGATGGGATGGCGCTTCAGACGGATGCATCCATTAGTTATATGACGGGTTCGGATCGATCGCGCTCTACATTGGCGGATCTCAAAATCGATTCTCCCTTTAATACCTACATGTATCGCGGCTTGCCGCCGGCACCCATCAATTCACCGGGTAAAAGTGCCATTGAGGCCGTGTTGAATCCCGCCCCCACGGATTACTTGTTTTTTCTTACGGATAAGGCCGGAAAAGTGCTGTACGCACGCAATTTGGATGAGCATGCCGCCAATCGCCGAAAAGCAGGTTATTAAGGCTTATTCTTGACAAAAACAATAAAATATGGTTGACTGCCCTGTTCCTTACCGGGCCTGTTTTGGGCACGGAGGAGCGGACCTTTAACGAGAGGAGGTGCCCCATGGCACCCGACTCGGATGATAGCGAGATCCTGTTTGCCCCGCAGCCGCGTGACGAGCAGGAAGACCCGTCGACGGATGCTTCCCAGGAGATCGAGATCGAGACCCCAAAGTCCTGGTTCGCTCCGGGCAAGCGCCAGCTCGTTCGTGAGCGCATGGCGCGCAGGGCCATCGAGGCCCTGATCTGCCTCTGGATGAGCCGGGAGCCCTCGAACAAGACGACCTTCGAGTCGCGAGCGCGATTCGAAACCTTCGAGATGGCTCAGTTCGTGATGGAGCTCAGCGAGGAAGAGGTGAACGAGTGGCGCATGCGACTCGGAACCATCCTCAAGCGACTGCATGTCTCCGAAGCGGAGAACATCACGCTCGAGGACTCGTGGCTCCTGGCTCGATCCGCGTGGCGCAAGGAGCCTCTCCTGCGCTCGCGCGAAGAGTGGAGCATGCTACGCCCGGCCACCGAGGCAACGATCAAAGCGATCGTGCTCGCGGCCGACGATACCAGATCGATCATCTTCGGACAGGAAGACGAGTCCGAGCTTCTCGACATCCCCGTCGTGCGCGACGGCCTTCGAGCTGCGGGCGAACAGCTTCGTCTCGCCGATCCTTCGATGCCCGCCTTCTTCACGAAGACGGGACAGGTGAGCAGGCTGGCGTATGTCGTCCTGCAGGAAGCGCGCTTCCACCTTCTCAAGCGTCCCCAAGAACTCAAGGGAGACAACAGGCAAGCTGCCTGACTCCGGCATCAGCCAACTCGGCATGATAGCCGGTATTTTTTTTGTCTGTTTTTCTGCTACCATCGCTCCCATGTCCACGTTCGTGCTTCCGCCAGAGTCCGGCGGGTCCATTCGCAAGATCGACTATGCCAATGCCCTGAACCAGGAGCAGTTAGCCGTCGTACTTGAAGGGGATGGGCCTTGTTTGGTGTTGGCTGGCGCCGGATCAGGTAAAACCCGCACACTGACCTATCGCGTAGCCTATTTGATTGAGCGTGGCGTTGATCCGTCATCAATCCTTTTGCTGACGTTCACGAACAAAGCCTCCAAAGAGATGACGCAGCGCGTCGAATCCGTGCTTGGGCAGGGTGCGCGAGGTATTTGGGGCGGTACCTTCCACTCCATCGGCGCCCGTTTAATGCGTGTGTTTGCCGGCGAGATCGGTTACGGCTCCAACTTTTCCATTCTGGACCAGGAAGACAGCCGCGATCTCATCAAAGCTGTGATGAAGGATCTTTCCATTGATCCAAAGGCGCGTCGTTTTCCGACCGCGTCCGTCGTCGGCGATATTTTGTCGTATGCACGCAACACGCAAACGTCTATCGAAGAAGCGCTTGAGGTGAAGCATCCGAACTTCATGCCATTCAACGGCGAGATCGCAGAGATCGGTCGCCAATATACGGTGCGCAAGAAATCCGCGAACGCGATGGACTTCGATGATTTACTCACCAATCTCGCGATGATTCTCGAAGATCCGAATGTGGGCGAGCGCATCTCGTCGCGTTTCAAATACGTGTTGGTTGATGAGTATCAGGATACGAATGCGGTGCAAGCGCGCATCGTGAAAGGGTTTGCACGTGTGCACGGAAATATTGTCGCGGTCGGCGATGACGCGCAGTCGATCTACGCCTTCCGTGGTGCGGATGTAAAAAACATCCTTTCATTCCCTGAACAATTTCCGGGTGCAAAGATTTTCAAATTGCTCACCAACTACCGTTCAACACCGGAAATCCTTGATTTAGCCAATGAATCGTTGAGTCACAACCAGTCACAGTTCAAAAAGGACTTGATTGGTCTGCGTGAAAAAGGCGGCAAGCCAAAACTCGTGTCTTGTGCGTCGGCGGCACAAGAAGCGCGCTATGTCGCGGAACAAATTTTGCAACTGCGCCAAGCCGGAACCGCGCTCGCCAACATGGCGGTGCTGTTTCGTTCAAGCGCGCATTCGCAACAACTCGAATTTGAGTTGATGAAACGCGACGTGCCGTACGAATATCGTGGCGGCCAAAAGTTTTTTGAGCGCGCACACATCAAAGATGTTGTGTCTTTCTTGCGCGTGTATGGAAATCCGGCAGATGAAGTTGCGTGGTTGCGCGTTCTTTCACTGCAAACCGGAATCGGCGCTGCGACCGCCAGCGAACTCTCGTTACAAACGCGCGGCGTCGAGCGTATCGAAGACATTGTCGAAGCGCCGGGACGTTTTCACACCGGCAGTCGTGGCCGCGCGGGTTGGGAAGACATGGTACGCATCCTCGGAAGCATGGTTGAGAAGGGACGATTGCCTGCGCCGCTTATTCGCGTGCTCACTTCTTCGACGTATCAGGATTATTTGGAGCGCGAATACCCAAACTGGCGTGAACGTTTGGAAGATTTGGAGCAGCTCGCCTTATTTGCCGAGGGATATGAGGAATTGGCGCCGTTTTTGGCCGATATTTCCTTGTATGACGATGTCGTTGCGGGCCGTGAGCAGGCAGGAAAGGGTGATGAAGAGAAAATGGTGCTCTCAACCATCCATCAAGCCAAGGGTTTGGAATGGGACACGGTATTCATCATTCATCTGGCGGACAATGCATTCCCAAATCGTCGCGCGCTCGCTGACGAAGGTGGCATGGAAGAAGAGCGTCGCTTGTTTTACGTGGCTGTCACTCGCGCACGCCGTGAGTTGATCTTGTCGTATCCGCTTACCATGGGACATGAAGCGCTGGTGTTTAATCAGCCTTCAACGTTTATCGACGAAGTGAGTGCGCGTTTGTTCGAGCGCGTCGAAGTCCGTGAAGCTGGATCAGCTCCGCGACGAGCGACTCATGCCGGGGAATGGTCATGGGAAGGGGACGATTCGGGTTGGGAAGAGCCGGCTATCCAAGTCGAGAACAAAACCGTCTTCAAAAAGGAAGCACCAAAGAAAAAGCCCAAGCCGGGTGCTTTCTTGGGTGATTATTGATACGGGTTGCGTGTTACGTGCTACGTGATTAAGGTCAGCCCGTATGGCTTTCGCTTGCGTGCGTGGCCCCGGACATCCGGATCAGGCTTGCGACCATGTGGCGCGAGCTCTTGTTGATGAGTATGTTCGCCGTGACCCCGAAGCCGTGACCCGCATCCAGGTTTCGGGCGGGCAGGGGACATTGTTTGTGAATGGCGAAGTGCGTTCGGTTGCGGATTTTGACGCCGTGCCGATTATCAAACAAGCCTTGGGAGATGTTGATCCCGCTCTGATGCTTGAGCCGTTCGTTTCTATCGAGCGTTTGCGTCCGCCGGAGGCGCTTCCATCTTCCGAAGCGGTAAATGTCTTTGGATACGCGACGGATGAAAATGCACTCGGTCTTCCGCGGGTGATGTTTGAGGCTAAGCGTCTTGCAAATGAAATCGAGAGGCTGCGACAAGAAGACGGTGATTGGTTCTGGTGCGGCGCTGATTACGATGTCTCGGTGCATTTGGGTGGTCGTCGTCCGCTCGCTATCATTCGTTTGTGCCACACGCCGCAGATGACGGTGGAAGATATGCGTCAGCGCGCTTCATCCGCGCTCTCCTTGGTCGCGCCGGACATGGAATTGCGTTTGAATCCGGCTGGAGCCGATCAACGCGAGGGTTTGGCCGGGCGCTGCGGCTCATCAGGCAGGGGATTGCAGTCAGGAGCCGGTTTTCATCCACGCCATCCTCTTAATAAAGGAGTCGAGATGGCGCAGAGCGCCGCTAATGGATTAGTGCGGGATGGCCATGGTCATTCCGTGTGGGTTGAACTAGCCTTCGGGCCAATGGAAAAGAAACCTTTTTTCATCCGCGCTCGTAATGAAAAAGGACAGGATCTTTCTACCCTGCTTGATCCCGATCGTCTCACGCTTTAGACTTCACACACTATGCGCAAGAACCTTGTTTTGACCTCCGCCATTGCCGCGCTCGCCCTGTTTGGCGCCGGCTGCGATAAGGGTCCTGATCCGTACGTCCCTCCGAATCCGACTCCGGCCGGTCCGCCACCCGAAGAGACTCCTGCGCCGGCTCCGACCGCGCCGAATCCGACTAACTCCACCAGCACAACCAGCGCCAGCTCGACATCTATGGAATCAACCCAGCTCGCATTTCCCGGTATTCGTCCGGCCGCCGAGGTAAATAAGAAGGTTACGATCAAGACCACGCTCGGTGATATCGTTATTCAGGTTGATGCAGCCGCCGGTCCGCGCGCCGCTTCCAACTTCGTGTATCTCATCGGCAAGAAGTTCTATGACGGCACGATTTTTCATCGCGTCATCCCGGGCTTCATGATTCAGGGTGGAGATCCGAAGGGTACGGGTACGGGTGGTCCGGGCTATGAGTTCGATAATGACCCGGTTTCCAATTTGCCGACCAAGACCGTGACCATTCAGGGCACGACCATGACGGCTCCGGTGTATGAAAAGGGTATTGTGGCCATGGCCAATGCCGGTCAGGACACGAACGGCTCCCAGTTCTTCATCATGGTGGGTGATTACCCGCTGCCGCCGAACTACTCGATCTTCGGCAAAGTGATTAAGGGCCAGGATATTGCCGATAAGATCTCGCAGGTTGAGCGCACGGCTCCGGGCCAGCTCGACCGTCCGGTAACGGAAGTGAAAATGCTCAGTGTGACGCTTGAATAGCGAAGCGCGTTGCGAGATGCGCGTCGCGCGAGAGAGGCTTGACCAAAGCCTCTCTTTTTGTTAAGGCGAAGGCAGTCCTTCAATCACAAACAAGAGGGACAGGAGGAATAAGGCTATGTCTGGAGGCAATCAGATCGAGCTCTCTGCCGAGGAGGAGCGGCTCATCAAGACTCGTCGCGAGGATCAGGAGCGCGAAGCGGCCACGACGGCCTTGCGAGATGCGCTCGAGCGCAACAAGACGGAAGGCGAACAGCGGCTCAAGGCGCTGCAGAAGGCGCACGAGGAGGAGCAGACCACGAAGGCGCTGCACGAGCTCGAGCAGGCTTGCTCGCTCGGCAAGGTGCCCGAGAAGGTGATCACCCGCTTCTTCAACGCTCAGTTCGGCGCGGGCACCGCCGCCCTCGAGCTGCCGCAGCTGAGCCGTTTCGAGCGACTTCACGCCATCGTGGTCGCGACAAAGAAGGACCGTGAGCGTGCAGACGTCGAAGCGGAGGACGCTCGTCGTAAACAGTACGCGCGTGAAGCGGAGGCGGCGGAGGATCGTCGCGCTGGCGAGATCGCACGTCAGAACGCTGGCCCCATCGACTACACACGCTGATCCCAACCGGGATCTTTTTTTGTTCCCGCAGCCCTTGACTTTTTTCAAAATTCACGTTAAGCCGCACGCGTCATCCAAACCCAAGCGAGGAAGTTCATGGACGACATCGTGCCTTCTCATCTCATCGAACTCGCAACGCCCGTCGGGCGTCTCGCGGGCGTCTGCAAGACGTTCGCGACCTGGGAGCCGCACCTGCGCCCCAGCACCTACGAGCAGTCCGTCCGCGCCGAGGCCGCCGCCAAGGCGATGGCTAAGCGCGGGGTCTGGTGGATCGGACCGAGCGGTCCGTTCTACCCGTCGGCGTCCGAGGTCGACATCCTCTGGAGCTCCGCCGATCTGCACCGCTTCATGGCCATCCGTGATGCGCTGCCGCCGGAGGTGTGGCGCGGGCTTCGCGAGCACATGAGCAGCCGCTTCGTTGCTCGCTGGAACCTGACCGCGGCGCTGTCCTCCGGACAGAACGACTGGTTCCGCTTCTCGAACGCGCAGCAGCTGATGGCGAACCTCGAGGACGTCCTCTTGTTCGCCTTCTGCGCCCTCCACGTCCCGGTGAAGCCCGAGGACATCGAATTGCTCACCAACCTGCTCGAGTTGTGGGCCAACGGCGCATACCCGGTGGGTGCAACGCACGACCGGCTCGTTCTCATGCATGGGAGCTGATACAGCTCCTTTTTTCTTTCCCGTTTTTCCATTTCAAGCTATTATTTACGTATGAAATACCCGCGACAACAGCGGAATATGATCGGCGCAATCGCCGTCATCGCTATCGCACTCATTCTTTTGGGTGCATGGGTTTTACGTGGCCAAATCCGCGACACGATTGAGGTCTTGTCGCGACCTGAATTGCCGAGCCCGGTCGGATATTCGCCGACCGTTGAGGCGGCAACCACGACTTCGAATCCGAACACGAAACCGAGCGCACCGACCAAGCCTGCTGTCGTGCCCACTCCTGCAGCCAAGGCGTTGAATTTGGGCGTGCCCTTCATGTTGCAGGCCCCCAAGCAAAATTGGGTGCAGCCGTATGAAGATGCGTGCGAAGAAGCGAGCGCGCTTATGTTGGATGGATATTTCGACAAGCGTTCAAAAGCGTATGAACCAGATGAGGCGCTTGCGTTAATCGATGCGCTTGTCGCCTGGGAAGATAAAACGTTCGGACACAATCAGCACACAGATGCGAATGAAACGGCACGCATCCTTCGTGAATACTTTGGGTACAAAAAAGTAGAAGTGCGTGCGATCAAAACGGCAGAGGACATCAAGGCTGTGCTTGATAAGGGGCTGCCGGTGCTCGCACCATCACATGGAAAAGCATTGCTCAATCCAAATTTCAAAAACGGCGGTCCGGAATATCACATGGTGGTGATCAAGGGTTACACCAAAGAAGGGGACTGGATCACCAACGATCCGGGAACGCGGAAGGGAGCGGACTACATCTATCCGAAGCAGCGCTTATTGGATGCGATTCACGACTACGATGCGGAGGATATGCGTAAAGGCCGCAAAGTCGTGATCATCGTTACGCCGTAACACAAATCAAAAAAACATATGCCAACCAAAACCACACGCAAGTCTGCCGCCAAGCGCGAGGTGCATCCGCATCACGTGCCGTTTGCGGTTGTCTTCCTTATTTCGATCGTGGCGGTGCTCACATTCGCCCTGCTTTATATCTGGCGCGAGTTCCCGCGCTTGCCGCCGCCGACGCCTTCCAAGATTGGTGAACCAATTCCGCCGACTCCCGCGATTCCGGGTGAGCCTGCGACCAGCACGCCATCGATTCCGACCGAGCCTGTGGCGCCTGTACCGACCACGCCCGTTCGTGAAACACCGACTGGCATGATGTGCGACTCGTTGAATTTTATTTGTGTTGATGAAGCGGTCAAAGATTCGACGCTCACCAGTCCGTTCACGGTTATGGGGAGTGCCATCGCCTTCGAGAATACGGTGAATTGGCGTTTGTTAGATGGAAAAGGTCAGGTGTTGGAAACGGGATATGTCACCGCGGCCGCTCCTGATATCGGAAAGCCCGGAAATTTCACCATTCGCGCCTTTCTGCTCTCGGTTCCGACCACGAGCACGGGTACACTCGAAGTATTGGAATACTCGGCCAAAGACGGAGAGCCGATTCATGTCGTGAAGATTCCGGTGCAATTGCCACGCACGACCATGACCTCACGTTTCTACATGCTTCCGCCGACCATTGGCACCGATTGTTCCGTGGTTGAGCCTGTTGAGGCTGCGGTCGGTCGCTCAGGCCTTCCGGTTGAGACCGCGATCCGTGCATTGCTTAAGTTTGGTCCAAGCATGTCATCCAAGCGCAGCGCCATCCCGGAGCGAACCGAACTCGTGTCGTTGAGTGTTTCCGGTGGGTTGGCCAAGATCGTCTTTAGTCCGGAATTGGAGAATTATGGAGGCGGTTCCTGTAACGTGGGAGCAATTCGTTCTCAGATCGAACAAACGCTCAAGCAGTTTTCGAGTGTGGACCGTGTTGAGATCTCCGTGGTTGGCAAAAGCGCGGCTGAAACGCTACAACCGTAGCGTATGACTTGGTCTCCGCTCTTGATCGCGACCTTGGCTGGCATGGCTGCCGGTGCGATTATGGCGTTTCTCTCGCATATCGCACCGCGTTTCGGGGCGGGCAATTTCATTCAAGATACCGATAAGCCGCATGCATTTGGGCGCGGCATCTCGCGCCGCGAGGCGCATTTGATCGGCGTATTCATCCACCTGCTGTTGTCTGGGGTGTTCGGATTTGGGTTTGCGCTCCTTGTCGAATACGGCCAATTTGCGGGATATCAGTACCTTCCGATGCTTTTGTGGTGTGTGGCGATCAGTCTATTCCTCGGTTTAGTAGTGATGCCGATCGAGGGGCACGGCGTATTCGGACGCAAACACGACCCTTGGTTTATGGCTGATGCACTGCTCACGAATTTTTTGTGGGGTCATCTGTTTCTTGTGCTGATGCGGTTATGGTTGGTCGCATAAGGGCGTGGCGCATTTCGGGATCGATTTGCTTGGGTATCGCATTCGGTATCGTGTTGTGGTTGGTTTTGCCGTGTCCCGAAGTTCCGCATGTCACCATATCGCAGGTTGCGCATTACATGTATCTCGGGGCTTCGGCAGGGGAGATTAGCGGCCGTGGGGTTTTCGTGGACGGCCGTGAGGCGCGCGTTCTCTTTGTTGGTGACATCATGTTGGACAGAACGGTTGCGACGCGTGCGCGTGAGGCTAAAGATCTGACGTATCCATTCAAAAAACTTCCTGCTGGCTGGTTTGATTCATTTGATTATGCGGTTGGCAATCTCGAGGGACCGGTTACCAGCCAGCGTCGTACTCCGCAGAAGTCCATCGACTTCCAGTTTGATCCAGCCTTCGTTCCCGTGCTGAAAGCGCGGGGACTGGATGCTTTTTCGCAAGCAAATAACCACGCGCTTGATCAGGGGGCTGCAGGATATGAGGAGTCCATGCAGCATCTTCGTAAGGCTGGCTTTCTCGCCTTCGGTCATCAGGTGTCTGACGGAGAGATTGCGCTCGCAACCACGACGATCAAGGGCATTCGTTTCGCCTTTCTCGGATACAACACCACAGATAACCCGCTTGATCGCGCGGCAGCTGCTCCCGTGATCGCCAGCGCCTCATCTGGTTCGGATGTATTGATCGCGTATCTTCATTGGGGAGCCGAGTATAAAGATCGACCTGATGCCGCCTCCATCGAGCTCGCGCATTGGCTGATCGATCAGGGCGTGGACATCGTGATCGGTGGTCATCCGCATTGGGCGCGCGGTTTTTCATCTTATAAAGGTCGTCCGATTGCTTGGTCGCTCGGAAACTTCATCTTTGATCAGGATTGGTCATTGCAAACGCGTCAGGGTTTAGCGCTCGTCGTCACGGTGAAGAGCGGGTTGGTGCAATTTGAACCGATTCCCATCGATATCAACCTGAGCCAGCCGTCTGTGGTTGAGGGGATCGAACGGGCCAAGCGTTTGGAGGCGTTAGCCGCCATTTCCGACCCTGATTTGCGCGAACAAATCCTGGCTGGGAAGATGGGGTTCTAGCATGCAAATCCTTTCCGTCTCGCAATTCGTCACCTACTTGAATGAGACATTCAAGGCGATTTGGGATTCCAACGAAGTTGCGATCGAGGGCGAGGTGAGCGGTTTCCGCGTTTCGCAGGGCCAATGGGTGAACTTTGATTTGAAAGATGCCGAGGCGCTTGTTTCGTGTTTTATGGTGTTGGGCAAATTACGTTTACCGCTCGAAGATGGCATGCGCATTCGCGTGTACGGCTATCCGCGCGTCTATCCCAAGTACGGAAAATTTTCTTTTAACGTTGATCGTGTGGAATTGGTGGGGGAGGGTGCTCTGCGCAAGGCGTTGGCTGCATTGCGAGCTAAGCTCGAAGCCGAAGGCTTGTTTGATCCCTCACGCAAACGTGAGTTGCCGCGTTTTCCCAAGCGCATCGCCCTCATTGCATCGCGTGATAGCGCTGCCTACGGCGATTTCGTGCGCATCGTGAACGAACGTTGGGGTGGATTAGAGATCGACCTCTATCACGCTGTAGTTCAAGGCGAGAAAGCACCTGATTCCGTCATCAATTGTTTGGCTGCCGCACATAAGAATGGTCCATATGATGCGGTTGTCATCACGCGTGGAGGAGGATCAATGGATGAGCTCATGGCGTTTAACGATGAGCTGCTGGTGCGCGCCATCTTCGCTTCCAAAATCCCGACCATGGTGGCTATCGGTCACGAACGCGACGTGTCTTTAGCCGAAGAGGTAGCCGACATTCGCGGTTCAACGCCAACGGACTGCGCGCGACGTCTCGTTCCTGATAAGCGCGATGTGTTATACGAGATCGCGAATCTTGAAACATCGATCGTGGACACATTGGAAGGCATCATCGAACAAAGAAAAGACATTATCATCAGCGCAACAACGGGAGCCGAGCGCTGGCTCGAGATGTTCCGTCTGCGCATCGCGAACTTATTGCGCTTGGTCGCTTCATTTAATCCCGAGTCGGTTCTCAAGCGTGGTTTTGCCATTGTGCGCGGGGCTGATGGTTCAGTTATCGCCTCGGTAAAGACGGCGAAACCCGGTTTGCCTGTCAGTATTGGTTTGCGCGATGGCGCGGTGGGTGCGAGAATCGACGGCAGCCAAGGAACCCTCATCTAATATGCCCAAAAAGAAGACGGAAGTAGATTTTTCCAAAGGATTTGCCGAGCTCGAAGAGATCGCGGCTTGGTTTGAAACGGGTGAGCCCGATCTTGAACACGGCTTGAAGAAGTTTGAGCGTGCGAGCGAGTTAGCTGAAGCATTGCGTTTGCGTCTTGAGGAAGCGGAGAATAAGATAAAGGAGATTAAATCACGTAACACGTAGCACGTAATAAGGAACATATGATGTTTATCATCCGTTTGGTGTTGAATGGCTTGGCTTTGCTTCTCGTCGCTAATTTTATTCCGGGCATTACGGTCGTGAGCTTCCCGATCGCTATCTTGGCGGCTGTCGTCATTGCGATTGTGAACGCGTTTGTTCGTCCGTTGCTTGAGATCTTGTCTTTGCCGATTACGATTCTCACGCTCGGTTTGTTTTCGCTCGTGATCAACGCGTTGATGTTTGGTCTCGCGGCTTGGCTCACGCCGGGCTTTAATGTCGCTGGGTTTGGTCCTGCCTTCTGGGGTGGATTGGTGTTCGCCGTGTTGGCTACGGTCGTGAGCTGGATCGTCAACGACAAGAAGAGCAACAGCTAGTCGTTATGGAAGGGGAGCGGGGGCCCAAAAATCCGGAAGCGTCACGCAACCAAGTCATGGTTGATCTTGGGGTGTACGTGAACCGTTTGAGTTTAGCCAAGCAGGAAGCGTTAAAGCGATTCGAGGCCTTGAAGAGACGCACGCAGGAATCCATCGTTCCGTTGTCACCGGGAGAAAGGCAGACGCTTGCGACAAAAGTGGGAGATGGACACATCATGCCCTTATCTGAAGAGGCTTTGGAAGAATTGGATGAGGAGATTACGCGGCTCGATCTCGACTTGGATGTGTTTGCTAAGGGGCGCGACACCTTGGGTCATAATCAAATCCCGCGTTGGGATTTTGTTGCTATTCTGGATCGCCTACGTGAAGAAGATGAGCTCCGTTTCAAAGGCGATGTCATCCGTTTGATTACCCTTCGCCATCGTCATGCGGATGGCGAGCATCTCACCGAAGAAGAGTTGAAGGAGCTGAACCGACTACCAACCAGTACGTCAGTTGAGAAAGAGCGTCTTAGTCGTCTACGCAAACAGAGTGAGATTTTGCATGGCGTGTACAAGAGCGAGGCAATCCATCCGACCTCCACCGATGCCGATCGTCGCGCGTATGCAGATCGTAGATTGTCGATGTTTGAGGTTAAGCCAAGGCGCAGGAACTCGCTTGAGCCACCGGTTCTCCCACCGCTTACCGGGCAAGAGATAGAGGCTTGACGGCAGGCTAAAGCTGGGCTAACCTACGCACAAACGAACGTCAGAGTCCTGAGACAGAGAGGGCCGCAAGGCTTGATTCCCCTTCGGGGGTCCTTTCCGAGGATCGCGAACCATAGCCATTTCTTGGCCTTGAAAGCGACCGCAGGACACAAAGTCTCTGCGGTCGTTTGTTAATTCACATTGTTTCACCTATGCCCAAAACCCGTGCACAAAAGGCTGAGGCGATGGCCGATTTGGCCAAGACCTTCAAAGCCGGCAAGGCCGCGGTGTTCGCAGACTTCCAGGGCATGTCCGTGCAATCCGTGACCGTGCTTCGCAAGAAGCTCCACGCGGAAAAAGTGGACTACGTTGTTGCCAAGAAGACGCTCATGGCTCGCGCCGCGAAAGAGGCCGGTTATGACATCGACTTCAAGGCTATGCCAGGCATGCTTGGCGCAGCGATTGCCATGGAAGACGAGATGGCCCCCGCCCGCATCATCGGTGAGGTGGCCGGTAAGAAGGACGCCATGATCAAATTGGTCGGCGGCATCTTCGAAGGCCAGGCCGTTGATAAGGATTTCGTGGTCAAGCTTTCAAAGCTTCCGTCCAAGCCGCAATTGCTCACGCAGTTGCTCTGGGTCTTCAATGGTCCGGTTGGCGCCTTTGCTCGCTTGCTCAACGCCTATAAGGAACAGAAGGAAGCCGGTGCTCCGAAAGTCGAAGCTCCTGCGGCCCCTGTTGCCGAGGCTGCCCCCGCTCCGGCTCCTGAAGCCGCTCCCGCTGCCGAACCGGCTGCTGAAGCTGCTCCGGCTCCTGAAGCGCCCGCAGCAACCCCTGAAGCCACCACTCCGGAGGCTCCCGCCGCTTAATCAACTCAACACGTAATTCTCAACACTATGTCAGAGATGAAGCAGGTCGAGATCCCGGAGAAATTCAAGGGACTCGTCGAAACGATTGAAAAGATGTCGGTGATTGAACTCGCCGATCTCGTGAAGTTGCTCGAAGAGAAGTTTGGTGTGTCCGCTGCCGCTCCGGTCATGATGGCCGGTGCTGGTGCCGGTGCCGCCGCTGCCGAAGAGAAGAGCTCGTTCAACGTCGAACTCGCCGAGGCTGGTGGCAACAAGATTGCCGTCATCAAGGTCGTTCGCGAAGTCACGGGTCTCGGATTGAAGGAAGCCAAGGACATTGTCGACGCCGCCCCGAAGGTGGTGAAGGAGAACGTCAACAAGGCCGAAGCCGACGACATGAAGAAGAAGTTGGAAGAAGCTGGTGCCAAGGTCAACTTGAAATAACCGCTTCAAAAACACCCCGCATTCGCGGGGTGTTTTTTTATCTTACTTTTCAACACGTAGTGATTGGATGATTTTTACTGCTTCTGCGTCCGTGAGCCAGCCAGCTGAGTGGAGATTGTAGCGGTTCGTGCGTCCAAACGCGATCCAGTTCCGTTCATCGCCTGCGCCTCGGTTGATGGTGTAGCTCAGTACCGGAATTCCGTTGATCGTCCGTTCGCGTAGGGCGCCGGGTTTAATGTCCTGGGTATTGAGTTCGCGGCGGATGTCGCTCATCGAGCGCGTGTCGGTGTTTACGATGAGCGAGGAATCACGCACAACTACGCAATCGCCGCTGACAATGCCGGGTCCAAAGTAGACTTCTCCTGCAACGCCTCGGCTGCGGTCAAAGGGGTTCATGGCGTACTTTTCATTTCCCCAGGAAAAGCTGTAGGGAAGGTTCATGCGAACATCGGCATCAGACAAGCTAAGCGTGATGACATCCGCTGTAGAGGTGGCAAGCACCGTGTCACACGAAAGGGCTGCGCCCATACCAATCATGATGCGACCTTCCGGCTCCGTTGTACCACCAGTCATTTCATCCGCTTTCTTTTCCAACGCATCACCAAGCTGCTGAAGAGCGGCCACGGTGTCGGCATTTTCCTTCGGCGTCTGAGCAAAGCTCAAAGCTGAGGTGAAGGTCGCGCTAATCAATACGAGTGTCGCGCTGATGCATGCCCAGAAGGCGACCCAGGATAGCAAGGGGATATGCGTGAGACGGAACGGATTGTTTTTTGCGACAACTTTTGTTGTGCTTTTTGTTTTGCGAGGGGGCATACCGCGTCATTATAGCAAAATCCCCCGCTTAGGCGGGGGATAAATCACTTACAGATGTTTACGGGAGTTCGAACTGGTAAATTTTGTTGTTGTCTGCGACGTAGATCTTCTTCGCTTCGGTGTCGACATGCACACCGGTCGGACCGGTGAGAATCGGTGATTTGATCTGCGCGACCAAGCGTCCATCCTTACGTAAGACGATAATGCGCTTGCCTGTGACGTCAGTGATCACGATGCGATCCGAGACATCGTTGAGCCAGAGGCCCGACAAGCTCGTAACTGGAGGATCAATCGGATAGACCTTGAAGCTCGAGTCCTCGGCGCCGGAGGTGTAGCGGCGAATGCTGCCATCACTGAAGGCAATGTGCACGTTTTGATCGACGCCGACGGCGACCGCGCTCGCGAGGTTGGCGCTGTTCTGTTTCAAGTAAGCCGTTTCGGTTCCAATGCCGCCACTCACCGGTTCATAGCGCCATACCATGTTGCCGACTGGATCGAGGACATAGAAGCGGCGACCGTACACGGCAAAGGCGGCGGTGCTAGTAACGCGGCCGGCAGTCCATGATACGCCTTGCACGGTTCCAGCGGTCGGATTAAAGGAATACATTTTCTGATCCGCGGTCAAAAGGTAGAGCGCGCTTTGTCCCGGCCAAGCTGAGACGATGCGTCCGGCATCGGTCGGAAGGGCGTAGCGCTTTGTTTCGCGGCTGGCGGGCTTCACCTCAATAAGCTGCGAAGTCGATGCATCCGTCGCATACAGATTGCCCTTATATACGGCGACGGTGCTGAGTGAACCCTCAGGAGCCCCAAGTCCGGCTGAGGCGAATTCTGGCGGATTCTGAACTGTGGTTTCGCGCTTGAGTTTATTTGTGACTTCTCCAAGCTCGGATGCGAGCTTTGCTTTGGCGGCGCGACGTTCTGCGGTTGTGTCATCCAAGCCGTTCAAGAGCTCGCGGCTTTGAGCGAGCAGGGCGCGGGCACGATCTTCATCAAAAGCCGAGTCGCCTTCGGCGCGCGCTTTCAAGTCCGCCGCCTGGTCATAGACGGAATTCCAAAGCGCTTGCTCGGCCTTCGCTTTTTGCGAGCGCTGGAACCAAATGCCGCCAATCGCTAAGAGCGCGAGCAGGATGCCCAAGAGAATGAGGCTGCGCTTGCGTTGCACTGTCATGATGCTGCCATGACCCGCGGCCATGCCGCGCATCCCGGCGACTGCCACGGCGTCTTCCTGCCCATCTGATTTACGCTTAAAGCGTGATTTGAGGTCAGCCATGAGACCAACCAGGGTCGCGGCAGGCTTCGGAGGGCGAATGGCGGGGGAGAGGACGCCATCAGCCTCGCGTTCATTGCGATGCATGCGTTCAATCGAGCGCGTGCTCTTCCCTTCCTGCTCTGCCTGCACCTGTTCTTCCTTGGTAAGAGGCGCGAGCCAGACTACGACGCCGGCATAGTCCTCGGCTTCGGGACGTCGTTCCAGTTCCTGACGCAATTCAAGTGCAGCCGCGACCGGGGGCAGACTCTTCAGTGTTTCAGACAAACGCAATTGATTACGCAACGGTTCAAAATTCTGCGTTCCGGCAAACAATAGGTCGCCGATCTTCATGTCGCCGCACATCAAAGAGGCGAACGGTTTTTTCGGATCGATTTCCGGAGGTTGTTCCAGCGAGCCAAACAAATCAAAGCCCTTCCACGTTCCGTCGGCCTGCTTCTGGAGGAAGATATTGGCGAGCTGGCCCAAGCCTGTGAGACAGACATGTCCATCATCAAACTCCATCACATATAGATTGATGCGGTTCCAAGCGATGGCTGTTGGTTCGCGTTCGATGAAAGCCGCTACCGCCTCGTTCAGTTTTTGGACCAGCTTCTCAAAACGAGCCATTGAGTCTCCCGCGTCCTTGGCGAGCTGAATACGCGCCTGTTCAGCCGCCTCATTGATGGTGTCGAGCAGTTGCTCGTACGCATATAAGGAGGAGTCGATGTCGGCGAGGATGAGCAGGGTTGGTCCGCGGCGGCCTTTTCCCTCCGCATCATACCGGAAAAGCCCGACGATCCTTTCGCCTGATTCTGCCCGGCTAACCTCGATATCCGCGATCCGGAAGGCCTGGTCCATAGGTCAGGTCGAGTATAGGCGTGGATCATGGAGGCCGTCCAGCAAACACGGCACTTTACCGATGCTTGTCAAGGCGCCTGTGCTGGGGCAAGATATGCCACATCGTATGCTTGAACACCTTTTTGGTTCGCGTACCCGCGTAAAATTGCTCAGTCTCTTTTTGCGTAGTCCGGAAGAACCCATTTTTGTACGCGAGATTACCCGTCGCGTCGGTACGCAAATTAATGCCGTGCGACGTGAACTTTCGAACTTGTTGAAACTTGGTTTGATTATCGAAGTTGTTGAAGGCGAAGAGAAAGGGGAGAAGAAATCACGACAACCCGGTTTGAAGAAAAAGTTTTACAAAGTGAATCCGGATTTTCGTCTCATCAACGAACTCTCCGCTTTGTTGTTGCGCGCGCAAGCCCTGTTCGAAGGAAAGCTCGACCAGGAAATTCCAAAACTTGGTGATGTTCGTTACCTCGCCTTCCTTGGTGTATTTCTTGGTACGAAAGCACCGGTTGATGTGTTCATCGTTGGTACGGTAAATGAAAGCGCGTTGAAAAAGCTCATCGTCGAAGCTGAGAAGTCCCTCGGATTTGAAATCAACTTCACGGTCATGTCATTTGAAGAGTTCCGCTATCGCAAAGACATGACCGACAAATTCCTGTATTCAATTTTGGAAGGCCAGAAGCATGTGGTCGTGGATCGCCTGAACGCACCTGTAAGTGCGGCTTGATGTATGGCTTGGCTCTTCGTGGATACGCACGCCCAGGGCCGCTTCCGCTATGCCTGGCTTGAGGCTGGCAAAGTGTTAAAACATGTTGAAAAAGAGGAGCGTGCCGCAGGATTGTTGCCATTGGTGGCCAAAGATCTGACGCGTTTCAAAATCACGGGCGTGTGTGTGGTAAAGGGTCCGGGCTCATTCTCTGCCGTACGTTCCGGAGTATTGGATGCGAATCTTATCGCTCGCTTGCTTCACGTTCCGCTTGTGCCGATGTCGGTTGTTCAAGGCGCTGACTTGGAAACCGTGGCACAATCATTACTTACGGCTGCGACAACCGTCGAATACGTTGCTCCGGAATACGACGCCGAGCCGAACATCACCATTCCTAAACCCGCATGACCAAAAGCCGCTTCGTCCGCGCCTGCGAAATCCTTCCAGGCGCTCTCGTGTGGACGACGCTTGTCGCCTCGGTGGTTTTATCGTTCGTGGCGCCGCTTTGGATGGTCTATTTCATTATCATTTTCGATTTGTATTGGTTGCTGCGCGTGATCTATTTTATCCCGTTCCTGCTTGGTTCGTGGGTTCAGTACCGCCGCGCACTCAAGCGCGATTGGCAAGCCGATGCTACGAAGCTTCCGGGCTTTGATGATGTGCGCCATCTTATTTTCCTGCCTACCTATAAGGAGGAGCTTCAGGTTGTGCGCGAAACATTGCGCGCTCTTTCCACGGCCGCGTATCCAGCTAATCGCATGATTATCGTGTTGGCAGGCGAGGAGCGTGATGCCGAGCGTTTTCGCTCCATCGTGGCCGACGTCACTCCGATCTATGGCCCGAAGTTCGCCGGCTTTCACACGACCATGCATCCGCTTGGGTTGCCTGACGAGATTCCCGGCAAGGGCTCGAACCTGAATTGGTCCGCTTCGCAGGTGGTTCCCGGTTTGATCGCGAACGGCATTGATCCAGACAAAACCATTGTTTCGTCTTTTGATGTGGATACGATCGTGCATCCGCAATATTTTGCCTGTCTGTCTTGGCACTATCTAACCGTAGCCGAGCCGACGCGTAGCTCGTATCAGCCGGTGGCGCTCTACAATAATAATTTGTGGGAATCTCCGGCCGCCGTGCGTGTTGCCATGTTTGGTACGACGTTTTGGTTGATGACCGAGCTTGCGCGTCCGGAGGGGATGATGACGTTCTCCTCGCACTCCATGTCTTTGCGCATGTTGGTTGATGTCGGTTATTGGCAAAAAGATATTGTTTCTGAAGACTCGCGTATTTTCTTGCAGGGATTGATGCGCTATCACGGTCGTTATCGCGTCACTCCCATCCATCTCCCGGCATCCATGGATACGGTGATGACCGGACACTATTGGAAAGCATTGCCTGCGCTCTATAAGCAGTTGCGCCGTTGGGCCTGGGGCGTAGAAAACTTTCCGTACATGGCCGAAGCCTTCCGCAAAGACAAAGAAATGCCTTGGACAACCAAAGTGGCATGGCTCTTCAAGCAGCTCGAAGGCATGTATACCTGGGCCACGGCACCGCTTTTGATTTTTATCCTCGGCTACCTGCCCTTTTGGGCCGCTCCGGATGATTTGCGCACTTTCGCCATCTTTCAAAACACACCGTTCACTCTGCAGTGGCTTATGCGCTTCGCGATGATTGGCTTGTTCGTCTCAGCTGGGCTCGCGCTCACACTTCTTCCGCCGATTCCGAAGCATCTCTCACGCCCCTATGCGTGGTTCACCATTTTTGCGCAGTGGCTGTTGCTGCCCGTGACCTTCATTATCTTTGGTGCTTTCCCGGCCATCGATGCGCAGACGCGTTTGATGATCAACAAGCCACTTGGCTTCAACGTCTCACCAAAACGTTCCGCGCCCATCAAATAAATTATGTCCTCGCTTCCACGATTTGCCGTGCATGTGGCGACGGACGATTCGACCGCCGTGCTATTCGAGTTGTTGCGCGGTCTTGAAGCACAGACGCAAGCGCCTGAAGCGGTGGTTGTGATCGACAATGCCATGTCAGGACGCCCGCGTCCGTCAGAACCGTTGGGTTTGCCGCTTACCTGGCTGCGTAATCCGCGTCCGCAAGGATTTGGTCGCTCGCATAATCAGGCGATTGCGCTCGCGGCTTCACGTTCAAATGGGATGGATGCGCGCCAAGCCATCATTCTCGTCACGCAGGAAGATGTGTGGCCGTCACCCGAATTGCTCATCGATTTGGCGCGTTCATTTTACGAAACCGACAGTTTGGTTTTGGCCGGTCCAAAAATGCTCCAGGCGCATGTCATGAGCACGCTCGATGGAGAGCGTCGCGAATTGGAGTTGTCGGACGCGCTTCTTTCTCATGGGATGAACCTCTCTCTGTTTGGAGCGGTGAAGCGCGAGACGGGTGAAGAAAAAGGGGAGTGGCCAGATCCCAATTGTTTCGCGGTGCGCCTGAGTGCCTTGCTTGGAATGTCGGCTCACGGCCCCTGGTTTGATGAGGACGCCGCATCCGAGGCCGCGATTCTCAAGCTCTTCAAGCGTCTGAAACAGGCCGGAAAAGTCGAGGTGGTTTCGGAGGCCAGGGCCTGGAGGCTTGTCGCGCGGCCGGATTCGGTGTAAAGACCCGTCTATGTCGGAAGGAAATCCTAAGGTTTCATTCGTCACGGTGAACTACCGGATGTCGCATTTGGTGCGTCATCTCCTTTCGGGTATCGAGGATTCAAAGCTACCTTTCCCTTTTGAATATTTTTTGGTCGATAACGCTTCGGGCGATGGGGTATTGGATATGGCGGCCACGCGTTTTCCCTGGGTGCGTACGACCGCGATGGAGACAAATGCCGGATTCGGCGCCGGAAATAATAAAGTTTTGCCGCATGTGAAAGGGGAGTATGTGGTTTTGTTGAATCCGGACACGGTGGTATTCCCCGGCGAGCTTGAAGCCTGGATTCAGTGGATGGACGAGCATCCGGATGTGGGAGCCTCCGGCCCGCGTATCACCAATCCCGATGGAACCGATCAAGTCTCCGCGTATCAGTTTCCAAATCTATTCACGCCGATTTATCGTCGCACCTTGCTTGGGAAGACGCCTCGCGGCAAAGCTGCGCTTGATCAGTATCTGATGAACGGGATGGACCGCCGCGTCGAGCAGGATGTGGATTGGCTCCAGGGTTCAGCATTGTGCATCCGAAAGTCCGTGTTGGACAAGGTTGGTCACTTTGACCATCGCTTTTTCATGTATTTCGAAGACACGGATTTGTGTCGTCGTATCTGGCAGGCCGGACATCGCGTCACCTATGTGCCAAAAGCACGCCTCATTCACTATCACGGTCGCGGAAGCGCCATTCAGTATCCGTGGCAGGTGCTCACCAATCGCTTGGCTCGCGCTCATATCCTGAGCGGTCTCAAGTTTTTCTTAAAATATCGCGGTCAGCCCAATCCCCGCGTTACTTAGGTGGGCTCGAATTCTAAATCCAGCTTCTTCGCCACTTTATGTAAGAAGGTATCGTGGCGATTTGTTTTTGAACGAAGGGCAGCTAGTTCGACGTCCAGGGTTTGATGGAGAACGACAAAGCGGTCGATTTCGGTAATAACTTCATTTTTCACGTCGGTAAGTTCGTTCTTAACGTTCTGGATGTCGGTTTTGACCTCGCCTATCTCGCTCCGTACATCTGATATTTCGTTCCGCGCACCAGAAAACGCATGGTCCATGTGTGCGGACATTGTCTGTATAGCCTCCAAAACGTCTTGGATGGTCGGTTTCCGATTCATAGATTTCAGTTTAAGAATAGCACCCCTACATACCACGTTCCATGGAGCGACTTCATGGTCAAGGGATTTAAGTGGATGGTTTATGTAATTTAACGGTATGATGCCTCCATGCCCGAACAACCGCCGAATTTCTTGGGCGTACAGATGCCTGAGCCTGAACTGGCTCAGGAAATGATGCCGGACAAGCCGCGCTTTCCCTGGTGGAAGGTGAGTATCGGCGTCTTTATTGGTTTGCTAATTTTAGTGGTTGCTCTTGCGGTTCCGGCCGTGATTGGTGGCGTCCAGGCGGGAACGGCGGCCTATCGCGCTCAAGCATCGCTTAAACAAGCGCAGGCGCATGCGTTGGCTCGTGAGTTCGCATTGGCCGACCGGGAGCTCGCCAATGCCGAACAAGACATGGCGCTTGTAAAATCTGGATTGCGTGCGACCGGCGTCTGGCGCCAGGCGCCGTGGATCGGCTCCAAGATTCGTGCCCTCGAAGAGTTGGAGCGTGTTGGTTCCGCAACCATTTCTGGTTTGCGTGATTTGCTGTCAGCAGCCATCGCCATTCAAGAAGCACTAGATGGTCCAACTGGTACCGAGCTCGGGGTTGCACCGAATCGTTCCTATAACGATCTTACAAAAGAAGAAAAGCGCGCCGTGATCGCGCGTCTCTCAGAAAGTTTGCCGCGTTTGCGTACGGCGCGCGAAAAAGTCGCGATCGCGCTCGAAGCCTGGAAGCGCATTCCTCAGGATCAGTTGTTTGCGCCGTTGCGTGATCGTTTGGCGCCGCTGATCGAGCGTTTGCCTGCGGCCAGCCGTCAGCTCGATGAGGCCGTATCTATGCTCGAAATCGCGGTTCCGATTCTCGGCTACCCAACTCCAAAAACGTATCTCATTTTGTTGCAAAACTCAGATGAAATGCGCCCTACCGGTGGTTTTATCGGCAATGTGGGCCTGATGCGCGTCGATGCCGGAGATCTATCCCATATCGAATTTGAAGATGTGTATGCGGTTGATGGCCCGGTGCAGAACACGTGGAAAGAGGTGCCGCCTGATTTGGTGAAGCGCGAGCTTGGCGTGTCCGCTTGGTTCTTGCGCGATGCCAACTGGTCGCCGGATTTTCCTGAATCAGCCGCCCGAATTGGTGATTTCTATGTGCGTGAGATGAAGCTTGGTCGCAATATCGATGTTCGTATTGATGGCGTGATCGCGCTTCAGCCCGAGCTGTTCCGCCGCTTGTTGCTTTTGACCGGCCCGCTTGTCGTGGATGGCAAGACGTTTGGCGCGGACAACTTCTTCGACCAACTTCAGTACGACGTGGAGCAGGGCTTCTTCCTCGACGATGATTTGCCGGTTGCGCAACGCAAGGAAATCGTTGCAAAGGTCGGCGACGAGTTGATTCGCAAGCTGACAACGCAACCGGCCGCCAATTGGCCGTCGATTCTTGATATCGCCGCCGAAGCGCTTACGGAAAAAAACGTACTCATCTATTCGCAAGATCGTAATCTTCAATCGTTAATTGATGCGCGTGGTTGGGGAGGACGAGCGCAGGGAACAGCGGGGGATGAATTGTGGGTTATTGATGCGAACTTGGCCGCGCTCAAAACCGACGGCGTGATGGACAAGCAAATCATCTACTCAATCGATGCAAATGCCGAAGGTGGTCCTCTTGCGACCGTGCGTTTGCGATACACCAACACCAATCGACGCATCACGTGGCGCTACACTCGCTATCGAAGCTACACCCGCGTGTATGTTCCGGAGGGAAGCGAGCTGGTTTCATGGACCGGTACGGCAGGAAAGAACCCGGATACTATGCGCGAGCTTGGGAAACAGGTGTTTGGCGCCTTTTGGGTGATTCAGCCCGGCCAAACCGGTGAAATGTCCTTTACCTATCGACTTCCGCCCCGTGTAACCGACAAGATTGCTCGTGGTCCGTACACGCTTTTGGTGCAACGTCAGCCAGGAGCGAACACAAAATTGACGCTCGATCTCCGGCTAGGTAAGACAGTCCGTAGAGCGACTCCCTCTGAGGATGAATCCCAGTTCGGAGATGATCGCTACCAGTACAGCGAGGACTTAGAAAAGAACGAGACCTTTAGCATTGATTTTTGATTCTTTGCCTTCGACAAGCTCAGGCGATATTCCCTGAGCGAAGCGAAGCGCAGTCGAAGGGGAAGCTCCTATGTTTGGGAAAAAAATCGGTATCGACCTAGGAACCACCACCGTGCTCGTTTACATCCCCAAGAAGGGGATCATTATTAATGAACCCTCGGTGGTGGCCGTGTCTTTGGCAGATCGAAAAGTGTTGGCTGTCGGCAAGGAGGCAAAGGACATGATCGGCCGCACGCCGGACACGATTGTTGCGCGTCGTCCGCTTAAGGATGGTGTGATCGCCGACTATCGCACGACCGAAGCCATGCTTCGCTACTTCATTAACAAAGCGTTGGGCGGTGTTCGTTTGTTCCGTCCTGAAGTGATGGTCGCGGTTCCTGGAGGCATCACTTCCACGGAGCGTCGCGCCGTGATCGACGCCACCATCAGTGCCGGTGCGCGTGCCGCGTATATCATCAAAGAGCCTGTAGTAGCCGCCATTGGCGCGGATATTCCGATCGGCTCGGCTTCAGGCCACATGATTATCGATATCGGCGGCGGCACATCCGAAATCGCCGTTATTTCATTGGGTGGAATCGTAGCTTCCTCTTCCGTGCGTATTGGTGGCAACAAGCTCGACTCGGCTATTCAGGAGCATGTGCGTCGCAAGCACGGTCTTGCCGTTGGTGAACGCACGGCCGAAGAGATTAAAATCAAAATCGGGTCGGCTTTGTATCTTGAAGACAAATTGGAAATGGAAGTGAAGGGTCGCGATATGATTTTGGGTTTGCCGCGCATCATCACCGTGACCTCCGACGACGTTACCGACGCCATCCAACACGAATTGCAGGGGATTGTGGATGCGATCAAAGACGTGTTGCGTGCTACGCCGCCGGAATTGTCTGCCGACGTGATGCAAAAGGGCATGGTGCTCTCCGGAGGTTCTTCGCAGCTTCGCAATTTGGATCGTTTGTTCGCTGAAGCCACGGGCGTTCCCGCCTATGTCGCCGATAACCCGCAGCAATGCGTGGCCAAGGGCACGGGCATCGCGCTTGAGAACCTCGAGCTCTACAAGCGCAGCGTCTTCTCATCGTAAAAACGGTCGGTTAAAATGTTTTCAATATGAAAAGCTTTGAATCCCCGTCACCAAGAGCGGCCAAGGAGGAGTCCGGCGTTCGCCCGATTTCGAAAAAGAAGGAGGTTGATACGTATTTGGATGAGCTTGAGAAAAAACTCGATGACAGCGAAGTGACCAAGATCACCAAGCTTCCGGAAGCGATGGCTGCATCTGCTGAAGAAGAGGATTTTGATGAATTGCATGACATCCCCGGAGAATCTCCGGCAGAAATGTGGGGCGTCAAAGAAGGTGACGTAGACGAAGAAGCGCTTCCTCCTGCCGAAGGTCCGAAAGAGCCACGTCGTCGGGCCGCGTAATAAAAAAAGACCCGATTGGGTCAGTCAGGCGACGGCGAGAGAGCCGATGCGTGGCTCCTGCGCGATGGTCAGGAGGGAGAAGCGGTCGTCCGTGTAGGCTTCGAAGAAACAGAAGACGTTGCCGTCCATCGCTCGACCTTCCAGTCGGCGATGTTTTCGATAGAAGTGTCGGAGCTTGCGAGCCAGATGCTGCACCGCGAGCTCGTTCGCGTAGTACGTGTAGTACTTCATGTCGAGTTCGTCCTTCACGCTTGTGAGATGTGCTGCCAGCTGTTCGCAGGCGACGCGCTGCGCGAACGGATAGTCGAACTCCACGAGTACGATCGGGTAGAGGTTGGACGGAATCGTTTCGCCCCTATTCACGATGTCTTCGATCGGCGTCTTTGGCGGGTTGAGCGCCTCGGTGATCAGCTCGCGCAACTTGCCCTGAGGGGCGGGCGCGTGGAGCAGGAGCGCGGAAATTCCCGCGAACGTCGTCTGATGAAGATCGCTGATGTCCAAAAGGCACCTCCCGGACATCCATCAGAAACGAAAAAACGGAAATTGTCAATCCAAGGCTATCGCTGCTAGGCTGCCTGCATGCGTATCGGCATCGAGGCCTCGCGTGCCAATCGCCCCGTAAAGACGGGGGTTGAGTGGTATGCCTGGCATGTCATCCAGCAAATGAAGATGCTACCCGAAGCCTCCAAGCATGAATGGTGGCTGTATTCGAATGAGACATTGCGCGGCGGTCTCCAGTCCGGACCGGCCAACTGGAAAGAGAAGCGATTGCCGTGGCCGCCCAAATATCTTTGGACGCAATTGCGTTTGTCTTGGGAAATGGTGCGCCGAGCCTCCGACGTATTGTTTGTGCCGGCCCATGTGTTGCCGCGCATCTCGGCCAAAAAGTCCGTTGTCACCGTGCATGATGTCGGCTTTAAGCGTTTCCCCGAAGTCTATAAAAAAATCCAAGTCGCGTATCACGAAATCACGACACGCGATATTGTGAGTCGGGGAGCGCGCATCATCACGGTGAGTGAGTTTTGTAAGCGTGAGATTGTGGAATTGTACGGCGCGGATCCGGAAAAGATTTTTGTGACCCCGTTGGGTTTGGATCATTCCCGATACACTCCGCAAAACGTAAAAAGCGACAAGCCATATATTTTGTTTGTCGGTCGCATCGACAAAAAGAAGAATCTTTTGACGCTGGTGCGCGCATTCGAGCAGATCGCCGATCAATTTCCTGATTTGGAATTGAAAATCGCCGGCACATTCTCCGGCCCCGCGGGATTATCAACCACCGGCGCAGCCGAATTAATAAAGGCGATCGCCGAATCCAAGTTTTCAAATCGAATTCACATGCTCGGCTATGTGAATGAAGACGAGAAGCCTGCGCTTTTGTCGGGCGCGCTTATCTATGTGCAACCTTCCATCTACGAAGGCTTTGGTTTGCCGGTCCTTGAAGCCATGGCTTGCGGAACACCGACTATTTGCGCCGATTCTACCTGTCTTCCCGAGGTGGCGGGCGAGGGGAATGCGCTATTCTTTGATCCAATGAATACTGAAGCGTTAGCTTCTTGCATCACACAACTCGCGAGTTCAGAAGAGTTGCGCCAAAGCCTGATTCAAAAGGGCTTGGCCCGTGCCAAAGAGTTTGACTGGCGTCGTACGGCCATCGAAACGTTGAACGTATTGGAAACGTGGTAAGCTGTCCGCTAATTATGATGGATGACGTAAAGGTGGCATTGGCCGAGCTTGGACTCGCGCCCAAAGAAGCGGAAACGTATATCGCGATGTTGGAGCTTGGTCCGGCCAGCGTCCAAGACATCGCCAAAAAGGCGGGCATCAATCGCACGACAACCTACGTGATGATGGAAGGTCTCAAGAAACACGGCCTCATCTCTACGTTTGAACGAGGAAAGAAGACCGTATTCGCAGCCGAGAATCCGCAGCAGCTTGTGGAGATCCTTACGCGTCAGGCCGATACGATCCAAGCAAAAAAGAATAAGTTAGAAGAATCGCTGCCGCGCTTACTCGCTATTTTTAATACGGTAGAGGACAAGCCGCGCGTGCGTTTTTTGGAAGGCGAGGCACCGTTGCAGGAAATCTTGAAAGAGGTCGCGCGCTCACGTGAGGAGGTGTGGGAAATGTATGCGGTTGATGAGCATCTCATAGAAGCCATTAAAAAACTGCAGACAGATCAGCATCGCGAAGAAATTCCGCAGCGAGCACGCGGACGAGCGCTGATCAGCGTGAAGCCCGGATATACGCTTCCGTATTTTGATACAAGGCATACGGATATCCGTGAGTTGGATTGGAATAAAAATCAATTCACGGGAGACATTACGATTTTTCGAGACCATGTATACATCTACGTGTATCGAGGTCGTATCGGTGCCATCGCCATCCAGAGTAAGGAGATCGTAGAAGTGATTCGGGCGCTATTTGAAATGGCTTGGAGTTGTGCCGTTGCTTGGCAGCCGCCCGAAGATTGGAAAAAGCATCGTTTGAATAAATAAAAATACCGGTCGCTCGCTCCGTCTCGTTGGACGGTCCGGCAAGCGGCCGGGGTCAGTTCTGCCCGTAGTTCGGGCAGACGTAGCGGATGAGCATCGGGAAGCGCGAGCAGCCGCCGGATGCACCGGAGAGCTGCAGCTTCGTCTCGAGCTCGCGCAGACGCGCGTCGTTCGTGGCCTTCGAGGACTTGCTGGGGATGGTGACGAGCTGGAGCTCGGGCATCTTCTTCGAGGTCGAATTCATGGGGCACCTGTGATCCCGCTTGGTGGAATCAAAGGCGCGGAGCGGGATAACCCGCGCCAATGACCGTCCATCCAAACAAAAAAAGCCCGTTTTGTCAAGGGTAGGCAATTAGAAGCGCCCTCGGACTTAGTGCGCGAGCTGCGCAGGCCGAGGGCGCGGGATGCAGATCGAAGACCCGCGGAGACGTGTGTGCGGGAGCGCGGAAGGCGCTCATGGATTCAGGTGATAAGTGGCCTCATAAGGCCCCACTGACGCAGTGCGCCGTGGGGCGTAGCCACCACCGGCGCTGGGACAGGAGCGTATTTCGCTTCGTGTCCATGGCGCACCTCGCTTGCGAGCGGTTTTCGGTAGTCGCCGGATTCGCTTGGCGCGCGTCTCCGGAAACAGGCTGTTGCGCGAGCGCTTACAGCCGCCTTGGGTAAACACCCCTCACGCATCTGGACTCGCTGCGGTGTGCCATTTCCGCTTCGCGTGGGCGTTAGGCTCGCCCCTTTCCAGACGGAATACGCGTTGAGAAGCAACGCTTGTTCTCGGCAGGGACATCGAGTTCAAACCCCGCTTTTACCTCCGGAAGGGAAGTGAGAACGCCTTGTAGGCGCATCATACAGCGCTTTTGGCTAATCTAAAACAAATTGCTTTATATTGGGCTTACTTTTGTTTTTCATTACAGATTAGCCAAATATTTTTTGCTTATATTAGCCAATAAAAATGTTCATTTTGGTTGACAAAAGGCCTTTTCTGTGGTATAGTGTTTGGTTCTGAGAATGGATGTTTTGGCAGGAACGGCGGGTTGAAATCCGCTAACCGAACATTACAACTAGGTTCAGATCCATCCCGTATTCCGGGATGAATGAAAGCTATGTTTCGACCACAACAACCGGTCGAGACGGAGGTCACGGACAATGAACAGCTCGAAGATCATCGGTTCCCTCATCGTCGCGCTCAGCGCGGCTCTCATCGGCTGCGAAGGCTTCGGTCCGCCGCCCGCCCTCAGCACCGGCAGCGACGCCGGCGTCCCCCTCATGGGTGACTCCGGATCCATGCCGCGCGTCGAGAGCGACAGCGGTGCGCGGGTCGAGATCGATGCGGGTACCCCCCGCGTCGAGAGCGACTCCGGATCTCCGCCGACCACTCCGGTGGAAGGTGGTCCGTGCAACCCCGATGTCGACCTTCCGCGCGCGTGCGCTCACGCGACCTGCCGCGAGGCCTTCATGGTCTGCGACATGGGCGTGTGGAGCGGGTGCCTTCCGGCGCTCGCCGAGTGCTACGCCCGTCCCGACGCCGGCAGCGATGCCGGAACGGATGCGGGACCGCCGGATTGCGCGAGCCGTCCGGTGATCGCCTGCGAGTCGCCCTGCGGTCACTCGGGCGTGCGGGTCTGTGCGGCTGGCGTCTACGGCGCCTGCCTCTACGATGGCACGCGCGAGACCTGCGGCGTCGATGCGGGTCCTGCGCTCGATGGCGGCGTCCCCGTGGATGCCTACGTCGCTCCCGATGCCTACGTGGCGCCGGATGCGTACGTTCCGCCGAGTGTGGATGCGGGCACGGATGCGGGCAGCGATGCCGGTCCGAGCACGCCCATGCGCACCGTCGACTTCGCCTACACCGTGGCCACCGATCTCCTCCAGAGCACCGGTGACATGGCTTTCCGTGAGGAAGTGGCGACCACCGGTGCGACTCACGCGGACACGCGCGCTCTCGCTTGCGGTGGCACGTCCACGGCCAGCGGTGTCATCTGGTACCACTGCCTCGTGACGCGTCCCGAGGGGAGCGACTTCTTCTTCGCCGGTTCATTCCGCGCTCGTGAGAGTGCGGGGTACGGAACGCGCGAGGGGCAGTTGCTCTACACGATGTCCGGCTGGGATCGAACGACCTGTGGCGATGGCGCGGCAACGCGCGGCGTCAGCTGGACCATCACGGCCAGCGATGGTCGTTCGCTCCTTCCGGCGACCGGCATCCCGGAGATCGTCCAGCCCCGTGGCATCACGGAGAGCGGCTTCCCCGTCTGCCGCGGACGCTTCCGCTTCTGAACCAGCCCTCACGGGCACAATCTGATCTCTCCCGCCTCACCGCGGGATGATGGTCCTGGCACCGGCCACCCTCGACTTACTGAGGGGGCCGGTGTTTGCTTTTCGGATAATAATATTATTTTGCCCAAGCTTGGCCAAAAAAGCATATTTTCGTAACAAATCGAGGGGGAATACGTTAAGAATTGCGGTAGTCTGACAGCCTTTTTGGGTTGACAAAGAGGCCTAAATGTGTAAACGTCAGACTGCTCGAATCAGCGCGGTTGCTGGTCCGAATGTTCCTCTCACCACACAGGAGGTGTTGCCATGAAGCGCAACATCACGTTCTCCGCCCTGGTGGCCACCTTCTGCGTGGCCCTCACCTTCACCCTCACCGGGTGCCCCCCGATGTCGGGCCCGCCCCTCACGGGGACGTGCTCGGATCGTGGCGCCACGCTCGCGTGCAGCACGACCTGCATCCCCAACGGGGTGCAGCACTGCCTGCCGCGCGACGGCGCCGCCGGTGGTCCGCTCGAGTGGACCAACTGCGGCGGTCCCGACGTCTGCGTCGCCGACACCGGCACGTCCACGATGGACGGCGGTACGCCTGTCGCGGACAGCGGTCCCAACGACAGCGGCATGAGCACGGTCGATGGCGGCACGGACGCAGGTCCGACGCCCACCGACGCGGGTACGGATGGCGGCATGGCTTCGGCCGACGCCGGTCCCTCCGGCAGCGATGCCGGACCCACCACGCTCTGCCCGGACGGTCCGGTGCGCGGCTGCACGAATGCGTGCGGCGTCGCCGGAACTGCAGGTGTCCAGGTGTGCGATCCGGCCGTCGGGTATGGCGTCTGCCAGCCGATCGGCATGAGTTGCACGCCGGTGGTCCCGGACGTGCTCGATTGCCCCTGCGTGGGGGTCGAGTGCGAGCTCGCCGTCGTCTGCCGCACCGCGTGTAACTACTCGGGTGTGCAGACGCTCAGCGACTGGTGCGCCGGTCGCTACTGCTGGCCGCTCTTCCCGAGCCTCGAGATGTGCATGATGACCGACGCGGGCATGCCCGACGCCGGCATGAGCATGTCCGATGCGGGTACGGATGCAGCGACTGCGGTCGACGCCTTCGTTCCGGTCGATGCGTTCGTCGCGCCGGATGCCTTCGTGGCGCCCGACGCCTTCGTCCCGATGGACGCTGGCACGGACTCCGGTCCGCCGCCGGTCGACGCCGGAACGGATGCGTTCGTTCCTCCGGTCGATGCAGGCAGCGATGCCTTCGTCCCGATGGATGCGGGTAGCGATGCCGGTCCGCCCGACTCGGGTCCGCCCGATGCGGGTCGCGACGGCGGTACGGACTCGGGTGTCGCCGACGCTGGTAGCAGCGGGAGCGATGGCGGGGTTCCCGTCGACAGCGGCCCCGTGCCGATGCCTCCCGCGAGCGGTGTCTACATCTGGTCGCCCGACGTCACCGCAGCCCGGTGGTGTCCGGGTGGCGGAACGCCCGAGGCGTGGCCGTGGGACAACACTCCCGACGACCCGCACCCCGGCGCGCTTCCGCTCACGGTTCCCGTGGGTCCGAGCGACATCGATCTGAACGCGAGCTACATCAACAGCACCATCGTCTGTCGGACGGGGACGGCGCTGTACGCCTGGTACGTGAGCCCGGTCATCACCGGCTCGACGATCCTCGCGGACTCCGAGAGCATCGGCGTTCGCATCTGGATCAACGGGGTCGAGGTTCCGGCCTTCATGTGCTGGGACTCGCCCACGTCCTCGCGCGATCCGGTCTACAAGCGGATCCAGTTCCGCGCGACGACCGATCCGACGCGGTTCCCCACGACGTGCCTCCTCGGCACGCGCTCCTGAGGGAGCTTCCCTGACTCGCTTACGCGGGTCTATTTTTTTACCTGAAAAGTAGGCTATGATGTCGCCATGCATCCAGAAGTGGTCCGGAATCTCGTTATCGGCATTGTATCCGGCCTTGTCTTGTTCGTATTCGGATTTGCTCCGATTTGGATGACGCCGCGAAATGAAGCATTGGCCGGCACCCGTTTATCCGAGAGCGCGATTCCGGTCGGTGAAAGTCGCGGGCCTGATACGATGCGTCCAATCAATGCCAATCAGCCTGCCTTTGGTGACGCAGATGAACTATTCAAGAAAAAGACCCGCTAACGGGTCTTTTTTCTTCGAGCTCTTACGCGTTGCACCGTCTGATACATGGCTGAAATGGTGGGTGTAAATGAGGCATGTCGTCCAACGCGTTGCTTGAGCAGGGCTTTACGCACGCGTTTGATATCCGTGGGATTCGCAAGATAGGCGATGATACCGGTCGAGTCTTGCACGAAAAGCGATGGTCCGACTCCGGCAATGTCTGCCTTTTCCCATTGCGACTTCGGAGCAATCACCAGCACGCCACGATGCTTGGCGATAAGGGCGCGCACATGGTCGAGCGACGCATGTTCATCGTTTTGTTCATCAAGCGAAACAAGCACGAGATCAAAGCGCTGTCGTTTTTGATGGGCTGTGATGGCATCCGATACTTCCACGCGCTTGATATGGGGGAGGAATGCCTGGAACAGGGGAGTATAAAGCGGCATTCCGGTGTGCGCTTCAAGGACGCTGTTGGGTGCGATGGCAGCTACCAAATCAAGGACTTTTGGGATGTGATGGTAATCAGCGTTCATGGGCCAAGAATAGCATGCGTTTATGGTAGAATGAAGACGTGCAAACGGAGGCGCTCCTTCCGCGGGAATCAGTGTGGCCGCGCGTGGCGTGGGGCGTGTTTTTGGTTGTCGCTTTGGTTTTGTTGTTGATCACCACCGGCTCGGAAGTTGCGGCCACCTTCGTGGCATCTTCAGTCGCGTTGATTCTCATCGCCTGGCGTTTTCCGTACGGCATGTTGGCCGTGTGGGCGCCGCTGTCTTTTTTGCTCGGCGTGCAGATCGCCGTCTCTACCGGTTACTATCGAATCGGCGAGCGTACGATCGGCGCGACGGTGGAGCTTTCGCTCGGCGAAGTGTTAGCCGCTTGTTTGATCGCTGCTTGGGCTTTGCGTGTTTTGCTTTTGTGGCGCGGTCGTCGTGATCGCCACTGGAGACCGCTACTCCCTCTCGCGTTAGCATTTCTGGGTTTGGCCGCTGCGCATTTCCTTTCCTATTTTGGTCCTGGTCAGCCCGCGTTGGGCGAAGTCTTCAAACACGTGGTGCGCTATCAGCTCTTTTTGTACCTCGCCTCCATCGCGCTTATCGTGAACTTTATCCGATCAAAGCGTCGCTTGCGTCAGGTGCTGCTCGGCTTTGTGATCGTCGGTGTCATCTTTGCCTTCGACGGACTCCGTTCCATGGTTGTATTTGATGGCGGACTGCCGTCCATCCGCCAGGCACAGCCGCAGGCTATTCTGGGCATCAATCCATTGGCGGGTAACCAACACTCGCTCGCCGAATTACTCATCGTTTCCACCGGTGCGGCATTGGCCTTCGCGGTGCTTTCGCCGATTGCTTCAAATCGTCGTTATCTTGCGATGCTGTCCGCTTTGTTCACGGGCGGTGTCACCGTTCTCACATTCTCGCGCACGGCTTGGATCGTGATCGCTATTCAAGTCACGATTCTTTTTGCCACGCTTTGGAGAGAGTGGTTCATGACGCATCGCAAACAACTTGTTTATTCGGCGGTGCTATCCTCGCCGCTCGTGATTGCGATGTTGGTGTATTCGTTGACTCGCGCCTCCCTTGGTTCGCTTGATTCGCGCGCGGCGCTCACGGGAGTTGCGTGGACCTTCTTCAAAGGGAGTCCGATTGTCGGTGTAGGCGCTGGCACATTTGCTGAACGTGTCGGTAAGACATACGCCTTTCTTGTGGACTTTGGCATTCCGTTGGATTCGCACGGGATCATCCAAAAAGTGGCGGCTGAGGCCGGCACTCTCGGATTGATTGCTTTGGCAAGCGTGTTCGGGCTTTTTGTGTGGTATGCCTGGCGCGATTACAAGGGGATTCCGCAGGGACGTCCTGAGTATGTCGCATATGTATATCTCGCGGTTACGGCTCTTGGTGTGTTCCTCTATCAGCTGACCAGCACCAGTTATTGGACGACGCGTTTGTGGTTGCCCTTTGGTCTGCTTTTGGCCGCCGGTCACGTGTTCCGTGAGCAGCAAGCTGCGCGTGATCCGGATTTTCTTTCTTCACCACATGTCTAAGCCGCTTGTCACTCATGTGTTGTGGACGCTCGGCCGTGGTGGTGCTGAGCGCATGGTCTTTGATTTGGCTCGCGCTCTACCGGTCGCCGGTTTTGATGTCCAAGTATTGGCAGCGGGTGGTGGCGGAGAAATGCAAGCCGAGTTTGAAGCGGCCGGGATTCCGTTGCAGGTGCTTCCAAGTGGGGATCAGTCGCGTTTTGCTTCAGTGCGTTTCTTGCGCGATCAGATTCGCAGCCGTCGCCCGAATATTTTTCACTCACATCTCACGCCGGTATGGGCGGGGATTGCCGCGCGCACGACTTTTGTCCGTCCATGGGTTACGACGGCTCATGGATTTGAACCGGAGATTCCTTTTTTCTCGCGTTTGGCACGCCGATGGGCATACGGTGCGGCTGATCGCGTGATCTGCGTTTCTGAAGCGGTGCGTACGGCCATGCATAAGCAGTATGGAGTGAGTCCGACGCGTAGTTTGGTGATTCCGCCCGGCGTTGATCCGCTGCGTTTTCCTCCGCGAGAGTCGCGCATGCTCGGCGACATGCCGGTCCTGCTGACGGTTGGCCGTCTATCTCCCGAAAAAGGATTGGATACATTGTTCCACGCGCTCGCAGAGTTGTTGCGTCCTTGGCGTTTGATTGTGGTCGGTTCCGGCCCTGAAGAAGTCCACCTGAAGCGCCTTGCAGAGACGCTCGGCATCTTGCCTCGCATTCGTTTTGTGGGCGCGGTATCCGACCCTTCGCCCTATCTCCGTCAGGCGGATGTCTTTTGCTTTCCCTCATTGCACGAAGGACAAGGGATGGCATTGATTGAGGCCGGTATGTCGCGCGTGCCCGCCATCTCTTCCGACTTACCGGCTGTACGCGAGGCGTTTGGCGATAATGGTATCGTGTATGCGAAGCCAGGCGATGCGCAGGATTGGAAGCGCGCGTTAGAGCTCGTGTTTTCACGGTCGCATGAGTCGCTTCGTCGCGCGGATCTCGCTTCCGAAGCGCTAGGCGAGCGCTATACCTTGGACGCGATGGTCAAAAAACATGCCGAGTTGTATCGCAAGCTGCTTCGCGTATGAAAATCCTTCACGTCAATAAATTTTTTGACCTCCAAGGCGGCGCCGAGGTCTATATGCATGATCTCGGCAAGCGTCAGCGCGAGGCCGGACATGATGTCCACTTCTTTTCGACTAACTCGGAGCGCAATTTGCCGTCTCGAGATCAAAAATATTTCGTCACGCGCTATGATCTTGCCAGTAAGCACGGCATGTTTACGAGCTTAAGGATTGCGGCCAATTTTTTGTGGAACGTCGAAGCGCAGCGCGCCATCGCTCGCATGCTTGATGAGGTAAAACCGGATGTCGTTCATCTTCACAACATCTATCATCATTTGTCGGTTTCGATTTTGCGCGAAATTCGCAAGCGAAATATTCCCTGCGTGCAAACCTTGCATGACTACAAGTTAATCGCTCCAAATTATGGAATGTTTGATCATGGCGCGATTTGTGAACGTAGCAAGGGCGGCAAATATTATCAGGTGATTTTGCATCGTTGCCTTGGGCCAGGTCTGATCGGAAATGTCTTGGCAGCCGTTGAGATGTATTTCACTAAAGCGACGCAGGCGTATGAAAAAACCGTTTCGATTTTTCTCTGCCCATCGCGTTTTCTGATGGAAAAAATGATCGATTGGGGAGAGCCGAAGAGCAAATTCCGTTTGGCCCCGAATCCGGCCGAGCTTTCGCCGACTCCAGCGGTTGGTGGGGGAGGGTATCTGTTATTTGCGGGACGTTTGGCCGAGGGAAAAGGCTTTGAATCTTTTTTGGAAGCGGCGGTTAAAGTTCCCGAGCTACCTATTAAGATCGCGGGCCGCGGTCCATTGGATGAGAAATTGCGCGCGTATGTAAAATCCAAAGGCGCATCGCATATTGAGTTCCTTGGTTTTCTGGCGCCGAGCGAGGTGGAGAAACTGCGTCATCGTGCTGAGGCGGAGTTTTTGGCTTCTATTTGGTATGAGAATGCCAGCTTGGCTGTTCTGCAGGCTATGGGCGCGGGTTTGCCGGTACTTACTACACGCATCGGCGGGAATCCGGAATTGGTGGAGGATGGCGTGAATGGGTTTCTTGCGTTGCCGAATAACTCGGATGATTGGTTACGCATCCTGCGTCGTTTCCTCGCCACAACTCCTGAGATCCGTCGCAAGATGGGAGAGGCTGGTCGCGCCAAAATCACCAAACGGCATTCGTGGTCGGAACATTTGCATTTGATTGAAAGTATCTACAGAGAAGTGGGGGCTGGGCGTTGAGTATTTAAGCTTGGTTAGATTGACTTTTTCGGCTTTTTCCGCCATGTTAAGCTGTTGCTATGCGACGGCTTCTTGCCAGTCTCTTTGTCCTGTCGGCGCTGATCGCCGGGCTGTTTCCGTCAGTAAGTTTTGCCGCCAATGGCACGCAGCAAGCGCCAAAACTCATCAACTTTTTTTTGGGCTACGAAATCAAGCCCGATGATCCGGCCAAGCTCGCCAAATGGGACATCGTCGTGCTCGACATGGATCAGACCTATCAGTTTCCGGAACGCTTGCGCGAGATCAAGCGCATCAATCCAAATACAAAACTCCTCGCCTACGTGAACTCGTCTGAAGTTTCCGAAGCGCGTTTTCGTGGTGGCGAAGGTTCGCCGGGAAAGAAAATGGCGAACCGCATTCCCGAAGCGTGGTTCCTCGCGCGTCCCGATGCATCACGCATCCAGTGGTGGGCAGGGAACTGGATCATGAATGCCAGCGATCGATGTCCGATTGTGAATGGCCAACGTTGGAATCAGTTTTTGGGCGGATACATCCGTGACGAGATCATGACGCAAGGCGTGTGGGACGGTGTGTTTCTTGATGCCGCTTATGGTGAGGTCACGCCTTTTTCAGGCACCAACATCGACATTGATCGAAACGGCATCAAGGACGATGCAAAAACCGTCGACCAAAGCTGGCGCAAAGGCATGACCGACCTTATTAAGGGTGTGCGTGCGGCAAATCCGAATATTTTAATCATGAATAACTCGAGCGCTGCCTATGCCGAGTTCACAAACGGAACATTGTTCGAGAATTTTCCGCGTGGCGGTTGGGCTTGGCCTTTTTCCGAGTTGCGCACGGCTTTAACTAAGAATGCCGCGCCGAAAATCTCCGCCATCAACACCAATACCAACAATCAGGAACGCCAGAATGACTATCGTTGGATGCGGTACGGTTTCACGAGCGCTTTGGTGGCCGACAGTTACTTCTCTTTCGACGCCGGAGACGCCGGACATCATCGCACCTGGTGGTATGACGAGTACGAAGCACCGATCGGCACGCCTCGCGCAGCCGCAAAGGTCGTACGTGGACCGACGGTTGGCGCGGTACCGGCCGTTTGGGCTCGTGAGTACACGCGTGGGTATGCGCTCGTGAATGCAACCAAGAAAGCCGAGGAGATTTCACTGCCCGGTGAATTCGAAAAGCTTCGTGGCACGCAAGATACGCGTGTGAATGACGGCTCCATCGTCACCAAAATCACGGTTCCGCCGGAAGACGGCGTTGTTTTGCTTCGCCGCAGCGAAGCAACCGAGGTTCGCGGTACCGCTTTTGTGAACGGCAGCTTTTTGCAGGTCTTTAATCCGGACGGCACGCGCAAGAGAAATGCGTTCTTCGCCAATCGTGATGATGTTCCTGGTGGCGCAAACACCTTGGTGATGGATTTGGATCGTAACGGCCAAGATGATGTCGTGTATGCCTTGAACGGACAGGTTACCGTGAAATTAAATGGGGGAGGGGCGGTAAATTTCCGTCCATATGGGGCCGGATACAAAGGGGCGATCGAGATTGCCGCCGGACAAACGGATCGCGGCGCCGCTTATGAGTTGGTATTTGCACCGACGAGCGGCCGTTCGGCTGATATCGTGATTACTGACTTGAAAGGCAAGGCGTTACGTTCCTGGTTGGCTTATCGCAAGGGCTTTGCGGGCGGCGCTTCGGTTGCGATTGGCGATTTGGACGGTAACGGTTTGCGCGAAATCTTTACCGGCGCCGGTCGAGGCGGTGGACCGCATGTCCGCTCATTCAAGACCGATGGTGTCGCGTGGAGCGGCGCCTTCTTCGCCTTTGATTCACGCCAAACAGGCGGCGCGCGTGTGGCGATGGGTGATATTGATGGCGAAGGACGCGACGAATTGGTGGTTGGCACGGGTCCGGGCCTTGCTCCCATGGTTCGCATCTACGGAGCAGACCAGCGTTTGGTTTCCGAGTGGAGCTTAGGGACGGCTTCATCGCCAACGGGAGTGAAGCCGAGTCTCGCTGATATCGACGGCGACGGAAAAGCCGAAATCCTTATTCCGGGACAAGCATTTTGATATGGCAAAAACACAACACAAAGGAACAGGGCTCGCGCTTCACGCCACCACGGCGGCATTTACGCCGGCGCGTGCCGTGACGTCCCATCTACGCAAGCGGTATCGCGAGAAATATCTCGGACGTTTTCGATTTGCACCGTTCGTATTCGTTTTTGATCTTTCGATGCTCGGTTTGGCGGCCGTACTGGTAGGTTTGAATATCTATCTCTTCATGGTTTTGCCGCCGCATATCCAAGATTATCATTTGCAGTTGCTTACGCCTCCCATCCGCACGGCTCAGCCCTTGGCGCTCGAAGCGCGCGTCATCTCAATGGCCTCTTCAACGCATGAAAATGTGCGTTTGATGTGGGATTTGCCACCCGGGACCGAAATTCTTCAGTCCGATCCACCGTTGTCGGATACGCGCGAAGCTTTTTTGGGAAAGATTGAGCCGGGCAAATCGGTCTCATCGCGCTTGGTCGTTCGGTTGTTCCGTTCGCCCGGGTCTGTGCGTTTTGGATTTAGGCTTTCAGATAATCGTGGCAGCGTGACCGGAGCCGAAACACGTCGCATCGACGGCAGCGGGCTTGTCTTCAAGCCTCTATTTGATGTGCAGGCCATTCCAAAGGATGGTCAAATTGCATATCTCCTCCAAAATGAAACCAACATGACGTTGGACGGTGTGAGTGTCACGGCCGTGTCAGGCGGAAGTTTTGAAGAGGGTCGTTCCATTTCGGTCGGTACCCTACAGCCGTACTCAGAACGAGTATTTGTCTTTAAGCCTGATGCCGCGTCCGCGATTTTGTACGAAGCATCGGCCCAGAATACGGTCTTGGTACAAAAACAGGATCCGATTGTGCTGTTGGAGAATGATCCGACTCAGGTACAGCTCACATTGCAGCCTTCTAGCGGCAGCGAAGCGCGAATTATTGCCCAAGGTTCGCGCACAGCCGACATCACTGTGTTCCATCCGGGTATTGCAGATGAGGGCCATATCAAGTCATTTGTCGTGCCTGAGGGTCGTACGGAACTACGCATCCCGGTTTCGGCTACGGTTGATCCGGGAACGGATTGGTACGCTATTCCATCGGCGCGTTGGCCGGATGGTGTGCGCGGCGGATATTTGAGCCGCGGACTTATCACGACGCCGTTCACTCTTTCCACATCTGCGCGATACTACGCATCCAACGGCGATCAGATTGGTGTCGGGCCTTTGCCTCCAACCGTTGGCGAAGGAACGAAATATTGGGTGCAAATAAAACTTGCTCCGACAACGGCAGACATTTCAAATCTACGTGCGGCCGTGCGACTTGGTCGGAATGTGCGCGTCACAGGTCGCGATGCGTTGCCGGACGGCGGAAACTTTGTCGAAACGGAAGAAGGATTTGTGTGGAGCGCCGACTATCTTGCGGCCAACGCATTGGGTGCCACCGCTTCATTCGAAATTGAACTCACGCCTGATGCGGCACAAAAGGGGAGCGTGCCAGTTCTAATCGAATCAGCGATCGCGCAGGCACAAGATGTGCGTAGCAAGACCGTTCTTGAATCACGCGCCAGCGGAGTGAATGCAAATCTTCCGGATGACGAGCTTGGAAAAAATCGCGGAACGGTTAAATGATCAACATCGCATCACCAAACGAGTAGAAGCGATAATCGTGTTCAATGGCATGTTGGTATGCAGCCAAGACGTGTTCACGACCGGCAAAGGCGGATACCAAAACGATCAAGGTTGATTTGGGAAGATGAAAATTCGTAATCAAACCGTCCGCCACCTTAAATTCATGGCCCGGCTTGATGAAGATGTCGGTAAATCCGGAATTTCCCTTTGTTCCGCCAAGAACCGTGGTTGGATCAATGGCTTGTGAGGTCAATTCCGTCGACGATTCGAGTGCGCGCATCGCAGTTGTGCCCACGACAATCACGCGACCACCATTCTTTTTGGTTTCCGCGATGAGTTCGCGCGTCTCCTCCGGCACATGCGCCCACTCAGAGTGCATGACGTGTTCATCAAGCGTTTCGCCTTTCATCGGACGGAAAGTGCCGATGCCGACATGCAGTGTCACGAACGCGCGTTTCACACCCATCGCATCAATCTTTTTCAAAAGCTCTTCGGTGAAATGAAAACCGGCTGTCGGTGCGGCAACGGATCCAACATTTTTTGCGTACACGGTTTGATAGGTCTCAGTATTTTCTTTTGTCGGTTCGACATACGGCGGCACCGGAACTTCTCCGTACTGTTCCGCTAACTCAAATACGCGATCCGGATGCATGCCGAAATCGATGTCGATCGTTCCATCATCGCGCTTCCCGAGCACGCGCGCCTTGGTTCCATCTGCAAACAACACGCGACCGCCGGACTGTAATTTCTTTCCCGGCTTCGCCATCGCGATCCAAATATTCCCTTCCGGACGCAGCAAGAAAATTTCCACCGCTGTCCCTTCATCACGCGAGTAGCGTCCAAACACTTCGCCTTTCAAGCGTGCTTTGAAGACTTTTGAATCGTTGAAGATCAAAAGATCACCAGCCTTTAAAAGGTCGGGGAGATCGCCGACGGTCTCATCCTTTATATTTCCCGACGCACGATCAAGGACCAAAAGTTTTGCCGCTTCGCGCGGTTCCATGGGTTTCTGGGCAATGCGCTCGGGCGGCAAGGCGTAATCGAACAGGGACGTGTTCATGGTGCGCATCAAACACTATATTTAGCGAAAAATCAAGCCTCCATTGACACCCGGGCCCCCATTTCGTATTTTTCATACCGATCATACCTCCTATGTCCAATGCAAATATGGCTAAGCCCCAGCCAATGGTCGGTTCGACTATTGTTGGCGAACGCGGGCAGATAGTGATTCCGAAGGAATTTCGCGATAAACTAGGGTTGGAACCCGGAGAGACCCTGATCGTCATGCATCATGGCCACGGACCGATTCTGCTGTTCCCAGCTGAGCAGATGCAAGAATTCGTGAAGGGCATGTCGGAGAGTATCGCCTCTATCCTTAAATAACCTTATGTCTGAAATGAATACGTCAGTTCCGGGTGTGGTGAAGAAGTCTCGTTTTGCATTCATGAAAAAGAAGGCGTTTTGGATTCCGGCCGTCATCATTCTTGTTGGTGGTGGATATTTCGCGTTTGGTCGCGGGGGAAATGCCGGTCCGTTTTATGAAACGCGCAAAGTCGAGAAGGGGAATGTGGTGCAGACGGTGGAAGTAACCGGTGAAATTAAACCGGATGCCCGTTTGAACCTAGCTTTTAAGAGCACGGGTCCACTTGAGCGTATTAATGTGAAAGTCGGACAGGCCGTGAAGACGGGGCAGGTCTTGGCCGAGCTTGAAGCGCGCGATTTGCGTTTCGCCGCC
>CAZQSK010000001.1:177518-182914 GCA_964596245.1 uncultured Gammaproteobacteria bacterium | reverse complement strand
AGTCCGACACCCTTGCGACCGTGACCGCCCGTGGAGCCTCCGCGACCTCAACGCTCTCCTTGTTTGGTGGATTTGTCGGAGCCTCGAGCACCGTGACGAGCACGTTCACTGTGATCGGTAATACGTCGCTTCAAGGCGTGACGTGGACTGTCGCAACTGGTACATCCGTCACAACTACAAACCTCTTTGCTTCAGCCGTTGTATCAAGTACGAATATCTTTGGAACGACGGCGAGCTTTGGTGGTTTGACTGCCGGCACGCTTATCGTGAGTAGCTCCTCCTCTTTGCAAAACATTTCCTTTAAGGATGCGACCTCGACCAATGTTTCAACCACGAACCTCTTTGCCTCAGGCGTCGTTTCAACGACCTCGCTCTTCGTGAATGGTCGAACCGTCTGTTTGTCGACCGGAACCAATTGTCCGGCGTATTTGTTGGCTGAAAGCGATACATTGGCGACCGTTACAGCGCGTGGTGCAACGGCTACATCCACGGTTTCCTTGTTTGGCGGTCTTGTCTCGGCTTCAACCACGGTGACAAGTACCTTCACGGTCCTTGGAAACACGAGTCTCCAGAACCTCGTGGGTTCTAACGCCACCTTCACGAATGCCTCAACCACAGGATTCTTCGCGAGTGTCATTCAATCAACGACCGGTACCATCACGACCCTCAACACCTCTCTCATCAATGGGGGATCGATCAACTTCCAGAACGCGACAGGCTTGAGTGTCACGACGACCAACCTCTTTGCTTCAGGCGTCGTTTCAACGACCAGCTTGTTCGTGAACGGTCGCACGGTTTGTCTGAGCACGGGTACCAACTGTCCTGCCTACTTGCTTGCTGAAAGCGACACCCTTGCGACCGTCACGGCTCGTGGCGCGACGGCTACGTCCACTGTCTCCTTGTATGGCGGTCTTGTCTCTGCCTCAACCACCGTCACCTCCACTCTTACTGTCATCGGTAATACATCGCTCCAAGGTGTCACGTGGACGATTGCGACAGGTGTATCCGTGACGACCACGAACCTGTTCGCCTCGGCAGTTGTCTCAACCACTAATTTGTTTGGCACCACCGCAAGCTTCGGTGGTTTGAGTGCCGGCACGCTAATCGTGAGCAGCTCTTCCTCTTTGCAGAACATCTCTTTCAAGAGCGCGACCGCAACCAACGTTTCAAGTACGAATATATTTGCGAGTGGAGTCGTTTCAACAACGAACTTGTTTGTGAATGGTTTTCAGGCCTGTCTTGCAAACGGGACAAACTGCCCGGCGGCTGCATCGAGCGATACGCTTGCTCAGGTCACAGCGCGGGGCGCGACCGCCACCACAACCGTTTCCCTCTACGGGGGATTAGTCTCGGCTTCAACGACAGTTACTTCGACGTTGACGGTGGTCGGTGATACTTCGTTGCAGAATGCTACTGCCACCAATTTTGGCGCTACGAACGTCGTTGTGTCCGGTGTGACGACAACCAATCTCTTTGCGAGCGGTGTCGTATCAACGAGCCAGCTCTATGTCGCGGGTCGCCTGGTTTGTCTCTCGATAGGAACCAACTGCCCGGCTTCTTCTGGCGGTTCTTTGGATGCTGCATACGATTCAGGCGGGCCTGGTGTTGGGCGCTTTATCTATGCCGATACGGGTGCCGTACAAATTGTTGCGCCGAGCACGAGTACGAATGCGGCTCTCGTTATTCGTGGAGAGCGTGATAGCTTCGCTAACGCGGTTGAGATCTATGTTACAGGTACGGATAATGGCTTGTTTGTTCAGAATGATAGCCATTCGTCACCTCAGATCGCTTCATTTTATGCGCCGAACGCGGGTAACAGTTTGGTCGAATTCGGTGCATCAACGAATCGTTTTGGTATTACCGTCTATAGTTCATCAAGTGCAAACGGCACGTTCCTTACGTCATACGGCGTCGGTGGAATTGCGCGAGATCTTTATTCAACCGCGCGCAGCTTTACATTCCGCACGGCGCCAGATGATAGCGGCGGTTCTGCGGAGTGGGGCGCATTCTCGGTAGGGAAGAATGGGCAGGCGATTTTCCAGAGCTCTTCGACGGAATCCGGTCATGCACTTGAAGTAAACAACTTCGGTACGGGATTCTCCTTAGCGATTTACGATGGTGGCAACCCGGTGACCGATGTAACGCCATTTATCGTGGATGAAGATGGAGATGTTTATGTGGCCACCACATCCGATGAAGGGATTATTAATACGCTTTATACTCCGAATGGAGAAGATTTGACCGTGGCGGGTTCCATCGCTGCAGCCTCAAGCGTCTACTCGAATACCGGATTTATCGCCGGGGTAGGCACTATCTATGGCGACGGACTCATCACAAAGACGAACGGCTCGCTCACCGTTCTCGCTTCTGGAGGTGTCTTTGGTCCCTCTACCGATCTGGGCATGTCGCTCGGTTCATCGACCGCGCGCTTCCAGGCCTATCTTGGTAATGCCACGGTCACATCGGTTACGACTACTAACCTGTTCGCTTCGGGGGTTGTTTCCACGAGCCAGCTCTTCGTAAATGGTCGCTTGCCCTGTTTGGCGGATGGCACGAACTGTCAGGCGACAGGCGGTGCACAGACATTGGCACAGGTGACAGCGCTTGGTGCCACGGCAACCACCACGGTTCAGCTGTATGGGGGATTGGTCTCCGCTTCAACAACGGTTACTTCGACATTGACCGTCATAGGCAACACCTCGCTCCAGGGTCTCACCTGGACAATAGCAACCGGCACGAGCGTGACGACCACCAACCTGTCTGCAACCGTGGTATCGAGTACGAACTATTTCGGAACTACCGCAAGCTTTGGCGGTCTTACGGCGGGAACCTTGATTGTTTCGAGTAGCTCATCTTTTCAGAACATCTCCTTTAAGAATGCGACCGCCACAAACGTGAGTTCCACGAATCTCTATGCTTCAGGTGTCGTTTCCACCTCGCAGTTGTATGTCGGTGGGATCTTGGCTTGTTTGCAGAGCGGCGCGAACTGTCCCAGCTTGCCGGCGACTGAATTTGATACGCTTGCGCTTGTTACCGCGCGCGGTTCCAGTGCTACGGCAACGCTTCAACTCTTCGGGGGGTTTGTAACGGCTTCTTCAACCGTCACGGGCACTTTCACGGCTCTTAATGGCTCCATCTTGAACTCTGTCACCGCGACAAATGTCACGACCACTAACCTTTGGTTTACGAATGCCTCCGGTTCAGCAGTTACGACGACGCAGCTTGCGGTGAATGGATTGAAGAACTGTGACACCATCGACACGGATGGAAACGGTAACCTGAAGTGTGGAACAGATAGCGGTGGAGCGCCTTCGATTTGGTTCGCAAGCACGACGGTTCAGAAGATTATGACAATGGCAAATGTGAAGTACAAGATTTTGACCGTTACCTCCACGCCGTCTTCGATCAATAGCGAGCTCTGGATTGTTTCAAACGTGGTGGCCACCGCTTCTACCGCCGTTGGCAGACCAACGATCGGTGTGTCTATTTGGCGCGGATTTAATAACTCATGTACTTCAACTCAGCAGGTGGGTGTGACGAGCACTGCATCTACGTTTAACAGTTCGGCTACGACAAACGCGACCAACACCGTGACCATCGCTTCAAACCTTTTGGACACGCCCGCCACGAGTACGGGTGTTGGTTATACGGTGTGTGCTGCCACTAGCGCGCCGGGTGCATTGGGAACAAGAGTTCTTAACGGCAGTATCGCGGTTCAGGAGGTGAACCTTGGTGCTGACTTGGCGGAAGTTTACTATAGCGCCGACGGAGATCTTCCAGCCGGGACTGTGGTCAGTTTGGATCCGCTTGGACCTGGGCAGGTGAGAGCGAGTCAAAAGGCTTATGATTCGGAAGTCTTGGGCGTGATTTCTACCAGACCGGGTATGGTGATCGGTGGCTCCGGTGGAACCGGTGCACCCGCCATGATCGCTCTTGCAGGTCGTATTCCAGTTAAGGTGACCACATCTAATGGAGAGATTCGAGTCGGTGACTATCTTGCTGCTTCGGATATTCCGGGTGTTGCCATGAAGGCGACGAAGGCTGGTCAGGTGATCGGCCAAGCCCTTTCTTCATATGATGGTGAAGAATTGGGACAGGTCATGATTTTCGCCAAGAATGGATATTATAACGGTTCAATCTCGATTGATCCGGAACTGACCGGTGGTGACGCCATGTCCTGGTTGTTGAGTCAGCGTTACGAAACGGCAACATCAACCGCGGATATTCTGACGCGTCGTGTTATCGCGGAATCTGAAATTATCGCGCCCAAGGTCACGACCATGGAGCTTACGCTCGATTCGATTCGCGTTCTGAACAATACGGGTGCCTTGACGATGAATCTTGGAAACGATAACTCCTTCGTGATTCGCAATGCTTCATCCACCGAAGGCGCCCTCATGACCGTGGATAGCGTTGGTAATGCGTTCTTCGCAGGTACCATTCGTGCTGCAGGCATTGAGGCGGGTGAAATCATGGGATTGGACACCCAGTTAGCTCAGTTGCTCGCCTCGTCTACGGCTAGCACGACGGAGTCGATGCTGGCTGCGGCGGATATCATCAGTTTGTTGAGTACGAGTACGATGAGATTTGCCGGATTGACTGTGGACGGAGCTGTTTCCACGACTCTCTTGATTGCTCAGGAGATTCAGAGCCCAGTTATTGATCTGATGAAAGCTCAAACCGACGAGCTGAATCTTCTGACGGCCTCTCTTGCGACAAATACCCTTGAATTAGTCTCAAGCACGACGGACTTGGTGGGTCGCGTGATCGCTCTTGAGACGCTAAACCTCGCCGAGATGATGAATGCGAGCAGCAGTTACAGCGTCGATCAGCAAGCGACTATCTTTAATGGGGGATTGCGCGTGGATACGATCAGTTCAATCGGTGATCAGATCGCCTTCATGAACGACACGATCTTTATTGGTCGTCCGTACTTCAATACCGATAGCGCCGGCTTCGCGGTGGTGGCAGAAGGTCATCGTTCTGTTGATGTGGTGTTCGATACCGAATATCTTGCTCAGCCGATCGTCAACGCGACCATCTCTCTTGATCAGAAAACCGCCGAAGAGATTCTGAATGATCCGACGTACGTTCAGGGTCAACTTGAAGAAGCGTTATTTGCCGAAGGGTATAGCTATCTCGTCACGCAAAAGAGCGTGAAGGGCTTTACGATCTTGCTCAATAAGCGCACAACACGTCCGATTCCGTTTAGCTGGACCGCTTTTGCCGTGAAGGATGCGAAGATCTTCCTTTCCTCTTCGACCAGCTCGTGGAACGTGACTTCTACAACAGAATCTGTAACCCCAATCCCGGAGCCAACTCTTGAACCGGCTCCCGAACCCACCCCGGAGCCAACTCTTGAACCGGCTCCCGAACCCACCCCGGAGCCAACTCCT
>CAZQSK010000001.1:18194-177418 GCA_964596245.1 uncultured Gammaproteobacteria bacterium | reverse complement strand
GAACCGGCTCCTGAGCCAACACCGGAACCAGCACCAGAGCCCGCCCCTGCGCCGGAACCGACACCAGAACCTGCTCCCGAACCCACCCCGGAGCCAACTCCTGAACCGGCTCCTGAGCCAACACCGGAACCAGCACCAGAGCCCGCCCCTGCGCCGGCTCCTGAGCCCCCGCCAGCACCACCCGCTGAGTAAGAATTCCGCGGTTTATAGTTAGGTGATAGGATACGATTGATTTATGGAGCTGCTGAAGACGTATCGAGTCCAATTAATCATCGGCGCCATTGTTCTTGTTGGTATTGCGTTTGGCCTAGGCTACTTACTTTCAGGTGGTAATCGAGGAGGGGATGAGCGGAGAGTTGATCTTGCGACGAACGCAAAAAGGAATCAGGAATTGATTCGGGAGATTTCGGCTCTTATCGTCTTGCCCGCGGATGAAACGCCGACTATTGCAACTGTGACCGATCTCTCTAAGTTGCGGAATCAGCCTTTTTTCACTAATGCGAAGACGGGGGATCGTGTGTTTATCTATACAAAAGCGAAAAAGGCCATCCTCTATGATCCGATTCAGAAGAAAATCGTTGAGGTCGCGCCTTTGAATATCGGTAACGTTGATCCCGAGAATCCGCTCGGTCAATGATAAATATGTTTTCCAGGGGACGTCTCAGGATTTTTCTCGCACTCACAACTCTATTGTCTTTTTGTGTATCTTCACCGGCAGGATTAGTTCTTGCTCAGGATTTTGCCTCTACGAACTTCATCCTTCGCGATCCAATCACGACAGAGTCCGGAGGGCGTTCGACTTCTGCTAGTTTTGAGTTTTATTCGAGCGATGCCCAAACGGTTACGGGAGAGACCACCGCTTCCAACTTTATCTATCATGCTGGTTTCCTTTATTTTCCGACTATTACATTGCCGATTGTGACCGGAAGCGCGGGAAACGGTTCCGCCGCTCTTTCTTGGTCAGCTTCTGTTGGGACGCTTGGTCTGTCGGCTGCTACGTATGACGTAGGCGTTTCCGGATCATCCGGTGGACCGTTTTCGTATGGAAATGTCGGCAATGTGTTAAGTCATACGGTTACGGGGTTGAGTAACGGTGTACCCTATTATTTTGTCGTTCGAGCTATTGATGCATTCAATCATCCCATAGCAACATCAACCGTTATTTCTGTGACTCCGACACCACCGGTCACGCCTCCGTCCGGAGGAGGGGGCGCTGTTGGAGGTGGCGGAGGCGGTGGTGGTGGAGGGGGCGCAGAAACGCCTATAACGGCCGTGAACTTTAGCGGTCGCGCGTATCCAAATAGCACGGTCACTCTTTTGAAGGATGCGCAAGTGGCTGCTACGACCATTGCGGGACCCGATGCTCGTTTTCAGATTAACTTGACGGGTGTTTCGCCCGGAACGTTCATCTTTTCTGTGTACGGTGAAGATAAGCTGGGCGAGCGCTCCAGCTTGGTGACATTTCCCGTCAGCGTGACGAGCGGGGCAACGACGAATGTGAGCGGTATTTTTCTTACGCCCACTATCGCGGTCGATAAATTGGAAGTGAAGAAAGGTGAAACGATCGCTATCTTCGGTCAGTCGGCGCCGGTGAGCGAGATCACGATTCAGGTGAACTCCGAGCATGAGCATTTTACCAAGGTCCAATCGGACGGAGATGGTGCGTATTTGCTTAATTTTGATACGGTTCCGCTTGAGCTTGGTCAACATACAACCAAATCAAGGTCTTCAAAGGATGGGGAGGTGAGCCAGTTTAGTAAGGCTGTCGGTTTCGCCGTTGGAACCAAGACCGTACTCATTCCCAAGGGGCGATGCGGAAAGGCGGATATGAACTGTGATGGGAAGGTGAACTTGGTAGACTTCTCCATTGCCGCGTTCTGGTACAAGCGAACACTCTCATCCGCGTTCGCCGTTCTCGAAGCTGAACGATTGAATGGCGATGGAAAGATCACGATCGTGGACTTTAGTATTATGGCTTATCACTGGACTGGTTAGTATGAAACGTATCTCGCATCGCGCAACGCTTAACGTCTTGGCTGCTATTTTTGTCCTTGCTTTCCCATTTGCAACTAACGCCGCTGAGATTTATTTTGGCGCACAAAGTCCAAGCGTGGTTGTTGGTCAGTTGTTTGAAGTTGGCGTATTCATCAATACCAAAGAAGAGACGCTGAATGCGTTGGAGGGAGAGATCGTTATTCCTACAGACGCCGTCACATTACGTGAGGTTCGAGATGGGGGATCGGTTGTGAATCTTTGGTTGGAGAAGCCAAAGCCTAGTGTTTCCGGGGATAAGGTGGCCTTTTCCGGTATGCTGCCGGGTGGCTATGCCGGACCGCGAGGATATTTGTTTTCTTTGATCCTGGAGGCGAAAAAAGACGGTCCATTTTCCGTTTCGTCGCTTCAAGAACATATGTATCGCCATGATGGCGAGGGAACCGAGATCGCCGTCTCGCGTTCGCCGCTCGCGATGCGTATTTTGGTAACAACGACCACGCCGCCGGTCCTACTCGCTCCTTTTGATCCGGATGCGCCGGAATCGTTTGTTCCATCCGTGACGCAGTTCGCCGATGCGTTTGATGGAAAATACGTGTTGATTTTCACGACGCAGGACAAGGGCTCGGGGATTGCGCGTTATGAAGTCGCGGAACAGCGCCTGTGGCCATGGGAGACGTCTGATCCATCCAGTCTGCGCTGGAAAGAAGCGGTGAGTCCGTATGTGTTGGAGGATCAAGAGTTAAAGAGCACGATATTTGTTCGCGCGTTTGATTATGCGGGAAATGTACGAAGCGCGACGGTGCAGCCGATGAAGCCTGTTCCGTACCTAAAATACGTCGGATTGTGTATACTGTTGATGATCCTACTCTGCATCTTGTTGGTTACTCGGATCTTCAAAAATACGCATGGAGGACGTAAGACCGGCCGCAAAACGCGCGCATAAGACGCGAGGATTCTTCTTCGCGGCGTTGCTTTTTGTTGTCGGCCTTTTTGTACCAGCTACATACGCCAATGCGGCAAGCCTGTTTTTTTCTCCCGGGAGCGGATCCGTAAAGGTTGGACAGACGATTTCGGTCAGCGTGTATGTCGAGAGCAAAGCCCAGTCCATGAACGCGACACAGGGTGTGGTTTCATTTCCAACAGATTTGCTAAGCGTTACGGGTGTGAGTAAGGGTGGCTCCATTCTGAATTTGTGGGTACAGGATCCGGCATTTTCAAATACGGCCGGAACCGTGAATTTTGAAGGTATTGTCTATAATCCGGGATTTCAGGCCGCAAGCGGTAAGGTGATGACGATCACGTTCCGCGCAAAGAAAACCGGGACAGCGCAGGTGAAGTTCTCTTCGGGAGCCGTTCTCGCCAATGACGGACAAGGGACGAATATCACGTCCGGTTTGGGTGGAGCGAGAATCACCATTGGCGAAGAGGAAGAGAAGCCGGAACCGACTCCCACGCCGACGACGCCCACGATCCCCGGAGCCCCGGTGATTACTTCAGCATCCCACCCGGATCCGAATGCGTGGTATCAGAAGAGTAGCGCCGATTTTTCGTGGTCCGTGCCTTCGGGCGTGACGGGGGTAAGCGTTTCGGTTGATCAGTCGGCGACAACCGATCCAGGTACCTCATCTGAGGGCGTGGTTCGTTCGTATCGGGTAGAAAATCAGGCAGATGGCGTGTGGTATGTGCATGTTCGATTCCGGAATGCCCAGGGTTGGGGTCCGGCCACGCATTATCGATTCCAGATCGATACCACGGCGCCTGACATTTTCACCATTGCCGAAGCGTTACGTAAGGACTCAACGGAAAATACGGTTCGTTTCCTGATTACCGCGAATGACGCCCGCTCAGGGATCGATCATTATGAGATTCGCTTGAACGATAGCGAGCCGGAACGTTGGATTGATGATGGTAGCCACGTTTATACGCTGACGAATGTACCTGCGGGGGACTATGTTCTCTCTGCAAAGGCTTTTGATAAGGCAGGCAATGTGAAGGCGGCTTCCGCCTCTTTCAGCGTGACGGCGCCCGTTACGGCGGCGGCGCCCGTTGATCGAACGCTCGCATGGTTGCTCGCCGCCGTCTGCATCTTGCTGTTGATTCTCATCTTCCTGTGCTTGATTATTATCTTCATGTTGCGCCGCCGCCGCTTCATGTTCCCAATCATTTTTGGACGACGTAAGCGCGAGGATAAGGATGATGATTTGCAGCGCCTCTTCGATGACTTGCGTGCCAAGATCGATGAATACTCGGATTTGCTTGAGAAGAATCGTCAAAAGCGGCTCACCGCCGAGGCGCGTTCGCTCGATGAAGAGAATTTCCTTTTGACCAAGTTGAAGCAGGGAATGGAAGACATTAAGGGATCAGCTACCAAGCGTCGACGCCGCTCTTCAAAATAGTTATACTCATCCTATGATTAAAGGAAAGAAAAAAGTTTCCACTTCCCGTGCCAAGGTCGAGCTCGATGAGCTTCCGATCTCGCCGCCGACCGCAACGCGCCCTCAGCCAAATCGACAGATGATTTTGCTTGGTATTTTGGGTATTTGTTTCGTCGTCGGCTGCGGGGCCTATGCCGTACAGGCCATGCGAGGACAGGAGCCGGTTGTCCCTGTGGTAGAGAGCGCTGCCACGCAAGAAGACGACAGCTTGGCGACGCTGATTAAACATGTCGCAAGCATCGCATCGGTTCCCGAAACCGAAGAGCCGGCGGTGGCGACGGTTACGGATTTGGAAGCGTTTAAGAAGCAGAATCCAGTGCTCTATCGCGATGTGCAGGTGGGGGATAGGTTGTTTGTTTGGGCGAATAAGCTTGTTGTGTACTCTGAGGCTCAAGATCGTGTGACCCTGGTTGTGCCGGTGAATCCACCTACATCTTCAGAACAGCCGTCGACTAAGGAGGTCGAGTCAGCCACGATTGAAGTACGAAACGGTACGTTAACGGCCGGCGTCGGTAGAACGGCAGCCAACCTACTGAAAGAAAAGGGCTTGAACGTGACGGTTGTTGGTGATGCGAAGGATAAGACGCTTACCAAGAGCATTGTCTATAACGCTTCCGGGAAGTCGTTGCCAAGCACGATTCAACAGATCGCAGACCTCTTGAAAGCCGATATTGTGACTTCTTTGGATAAGGAAACGGGTATTAAGGCTGATATCCTCGTTGTGATTGGTCAGGAGTAACGCTACGCGGCTCGTATTGTATCTTTGTGTAGCGCTTTTTGACCGACCCTCAAAAAAATGATATTATATAGATGTTAGGAAGCGGAAAAAGCGCGAAACAAAGCGATCTTTTGGTATGAAATGGCTCAGAGCCCTTTTGGTTTGTTCTCTCGCGCTTGCGCCTCTTGCGCCGGCCCTGTCTGCCGTACGCGAAGCGTATGACGTTTCAATTATTTCGGTTGATGCACCGCGCCAACTAGCACCTGGCGCCAAAGCTACGGTCAAAGTGACGGTAAAAAATATCGGAACCGCGACTTGGAGCAAAACAAGTAAGAATTTTGTTTCCATCTATTCATACGACAATGTCCGCAAGACCGAGGTGAACAGCGTTTTGGCGTCTGCGGGCTGGGAAAATAACATGCGTCCGGCACGCTTGCCTGTGGCGACGCTTGCCCCGGGCGGAGTCGCGACATTTAGCTTCCCGTTGGTTGCACCGAGCAAGGTCGGAACGTATAAGAGTGATTTTCTTTTGGTTGCAGAAGGCTTGCGTCGCATGGGTAATGGACGTTTTTCACTTGAGCTGAATGTCAGTACAAATGTTTTGACGGCTTCACCGGCGCCGACTCCAGCCACGACACCGGTTGTCACCACACCAACTCCGACCGCAGAACCTGTCGCCGACAATCCGAATTGGCGTGGCGAGCTCAGCTCCAAGAGTGGTAATGAATGGCAGCTCAGCATGGAGCAGAACATTTTTATTGAATTGGCATTTAAGAATGCCGGAAAAGAAATCTGGAAGAAAACCGGGGGATCATATGTTTCGCTGTACAGCGTGACCGGCAATAAGGAGCGCGTGAGTCCATTTAAGGATATGAGCTGGAGCGGAAATCAGGCCGCGAAAATGATAGAAAACGAAGTAAAACCGGGCCAAATCGCGCATTTTAAGGTGGAGGTGCGTGCTCCGCGCGTTCCTGGGATTTATCGTGAAGAGTTCATGTTGGCGGCCGAAGATACGGCTTGGATTTCCGGTAGCCGTGTGATTTTGCCGATCGTCGTCCCAATGACGGGCGAGTTCATCGCGACTGCGCCGCCAGGCCAGGATGCGGCGACTATTTTGGGACAAGCGGCGGCAACTCGTGGCGGAACATATGCCGCGTCTTTGATGTTGCGTTCCTTGCAATCGATGAGTGCCGCTGGCAATGCGCGACAAGAGGTCACGGTCGGATTCAAAAATACTGGTAACGCTGCTTGGACCTCGCGTAGCTTGAAGGTGAAGGGCGTTGTTCCTGCTTTGTCCGGTTCACTCGGCTCAGTCCGCGATGATACCTGGCGTGACATCTCAACTCCGGTTCAGTTATTGGGCGCAACCAATCCAGGTGAAGTCGGTTTTCTCACTTTTTATATCAAAGCTCCTCCTAAAAAAGGCACTTATACGGCTAGTTTTCAGCTGTATGCGGATCAGCAGCCGGTTGATGGTGCTGTGATCGATATTCCGATCACCGTTACCGCTGACGGTTATATCGAGCCTGAACCAAAACCAAAACCGGTTGTGACGACTCCGGCAGCGCCTGGTACTACAACGCCCACGCCTTCGATTCCGGCTTTGAATCCGATTCCGTTGAATGGCGATGTCTCTTCATTGCCTGACGAGCCGATGATTCGCGTTGGTATCTTTGAAACAACGGATAATAAGATGGTGGTGAAAGCGAAGTACGCTGGTTTGTTCGTGAAGAATGGCGGTAACACGGTGTGTACCTTGAATGTCGGTCAAAGTGTGGTTGTGACCTATGACCGCGGTAATCGTTTGTACACGATCAGTGGTGATTGTCCTCCTGCACAGTCGAGTACGTGGTATGTCGTGAAAGCTCAAGACAATCTTTCGCCGATGGAAATGTCTGACTTTAGCCGTCCGGTGGCTTGGCTTCCGGGAGCGAATGACAACACCTTCCGCGCGCATCTTGAACTGCGCTATGCCTCGGCGGTTGATCAGGTGTGGGTGATCAACGAATTGCCGGTTGAATGGTATTTGAAGGGGATTGCAGAAACATCCAACGTGAGTCCGATGCAGTACCAGCGTGCATTGCTCGTGGCGGCTCGCACTTATGCGATGTATCACGTGCAGCGCGGCACCAAACATGCGGCGCGTAACTACACGATTGATGCGACGTATGATCAGGTCTATCGCGGTTATGGCGCCGAAGCGCGTAGCCCCACCATTGTGGCGGCCGTGAATGATACGCGCGGCCAGATCGTGACGTATCAGGGTAAGTTGGCCATTACGCCCTATTTCTCGCGTTCAGATGGTCGTACGCGTGATTGGACCGAGGTCTGGGGCGGTGCAGCCGTGCCCTGGCTCAAGTCGGTTCCGGTGCCGAATGATATTGGTAAGACGTTGTGGGGCCACGGCGTAGGCATGTCAGCCACCGGTGCCCTTCAAATGGACGCCAAGGACAAGATGACGTACGACGCGATTCTCTCGCACTTCTATACCGGTACCGAACTACGGAAAGCTTACAAATAAAAAACACCCCGCTTTCGCGGGATGTTTTTTTTATTTCACGATCTTGTCGACCAATCCGTACTTCACTGCTTCTTCAGCTTCCATGAAGTTGTCGCGTTCCGTGTCGTCCTCGATCTTCTTGAGCGGCTGACCCGTGTGCTTGGCGAGAATCTTGTTCAAGCTGGCCTTGGTCTGGAGAATACGCTCGGCGTGAATCTTGATGTCCGTCGCCTGACCCTGGAATCCTCCCAAAACCTGGTGAATCATGACTTCAGAGTTGGGGAGAGCAAAGCGTTTGCCCTTGGCACCACCGGCGAGCAATACGGCGCCCATGGAGGCGGCCATGCCGATACAGATGGTCGAAACATCCGGCTTGATGAGCTGCATCGTGTCGTAGATGGCGAGACCGGCGGTCACTGAGCCACCCGGCGAGTTGATGTAGAGCTTGATGTCCTTTTCCTTATCCTGGCTCTCAAGAAACAAGAGCTGGGCAACCACGACGTTCGCGACTTCATCATCAATAGCCGTTCCGAGCATGATGATGCGGTCCTTCAACAAGCGCGAGTAAATGTCATACGCTCGTTCACCCATGTGCGTCTTTTCGATGACGGTCGGGATAAGCCAATTCTTCGGATCGATATTGGAGAGAGTGTAGGGGTTCATAGGGGATAGGATAGCAGAGCCGTTTTAGCAGTCAAGTTTGATGAGTGCTAATTAAGCGACGATCACTGGCAGGCCGTCTTTGACTTCAATATGGCCCTTCTGACTAAAGCCTGCGGCCTTTTTATGGCCTCCGCCGCCCAGGGATTGTGCCAGAATTGAGATATCGCGGCTGATGCTGCGAATCGAGCCTTTAACCGTGCCATCGGCTTTTTCACGCAAGACCATGAAGGTGTCCGCATCAGCGCACACGGCATTCAAGAAGTTGGAGACGCCTTCGATGGCTTCATCTGCGCCCGGAATTTTTTCTAAATCTTTTAACAGGAAATAGGTGACGGTGAGATCACGTTCTTTGTCGTATTTTAAACGTGAAAGACCAACGCCCCACAAGCGCAAACCCATCACCGACTTATTCTTCACAAGATATTTCAAGATGTCGGTGAAGCGTGCACCCGATGCACTGCAGACTGCTGCTGCTTCAATTGCTTTGGCGTTTGTCGCGGGATTGGTGAAATGCGAGGTGTCGGTGCAAAGCCCGGTCAGCAACGACGTGGCCATGCGATGATCGAGTTTTACTTTGTTGGCTTCGAAAAAACGATACACGACTTCACAGGTCGAAGACGCGGTCGTGAGTACGAGATTCAAATGGCCGAAATTGGTATTCGTGACATGGTGATCCAAGTTTGCAAACAGATATCCAGCCGGCAAGCGGGGAGTGAGGTCCTTAAAGCCACCGGCTCCCGGTTCGCTCGCATCAAGCGAGACCACAACATCGTAAGCCTGATCGAAAACAGTTGGGTCAGTGGTGAAGTCACGCACACCATCCAAAAAGAGGAAGTTCTTGGGTGTAGCCACGGACATGAAAAGCGTCGCGTCTTTGCCTTCGCGCTTAAGCCAGTTATAGAGGGCGGTCGAAGAGCCCATGGAGTCGCCGTCGGGTTTACCGTCGCCAATCACAAGGACGCGCTTGGCCATCTGCAAAGCGTCGAAAAGTTGCGTAAACTTGGCCTTGTTATCGTCCATAGGGAACGGCCTACCTTAGCCTAAAACGCCAGTCCCGTCAACCCTAGAGCTCGCCCTTTTGCTTCATTTCATGCAAAGCCTGTTCGATCTTGGCAGCCTCGGCTTCAATCCCATTAAACACATAGTGGAGACGCGGAATACGGCGCAAACGCAGGCGTTCGGCCAAGCCTTCCTTAATATCCTGCTGATATCGATCAAGGGTTTTACGAACGTCATCTTGAGCCGTTTCCGGGAAGACCGAGAGCTCGATGCGAGCATGGGCCGTGTTGGCCGTGATTTTGGCTCCCAAAACGGTCACCAAAACGCCGCGTGGGAATTCCACGACTTCGGTGAGGGTTTCGGCCATAGCTTCGCGCAAATGCTCGAAACCGGCTTCCATGCGGAAATTCGCCATACTTCCCGCATATTGCCCTAGGCTGGCGCGGGGGTCAAAAGGTCGCTACCATGTGCCCGAGCTATGTATTTGAAGCGACTGGAGATTCAAGGCTTTAAAACCTTTGCCCAAAAGACCGTCGTCGAATTTGTTCCTGATGCCTCAGGACGCCGCGGTGTAACCGGCATTGTCGGCCCGAACGGGTCGGGAAAATCGAACATCGCTGACGCCATCCGTTGGGTGATGGGTGAACAGAGTTTGAAACTTCTGCGCGGAAAGAAATCCGAAGACGTTATTTTTTCTGGTTCTGAAAAGCGTGCGCGCTCCGGTTTCGCCGAGGTGACGATGATCATGGAGAACGACGGCAAGATCGAAGGATTGGAAATGGGGGAGATCGCCGTCACCCGTCGTTTGTATCGTGACGGACAATCGGAATATGAAGTGAATCGCCAAGCCGCACGTCTGACCGACGTTGCGTTGCTTCTTGCTCAGTGTGGCATTGGTCAGCGCACCTATTCGGTTATCGGTCAGGGCATGGTGGATGCGGTGCTGGTTGCATCACCGGCTGAGCGCAAGGAATTTTTTGATGAAGCGTTTGGTTTGCGTCCGTTTCAGCTCAAGCGTGGGAATGCGATGAACAAGATTGATGACTCGCGCAAAAACTTGGTGCAAACCGAGCAAATCCTGTCGGAAATCGGTCCGCGTCTCAATTCATTGGAGCGACAGGTGAAGCGCTTGGCCGAGCGTGAGACGGTTGAGAAAGAACTGCATGAGCTTGAGAAGGGATTTTACGGACATGAATGGGCGACATTGACCGAAGGGCTTGGTGTGGTTCAAAACCGTTTGAATGAAGCGAAGTCGGCCGAAGCAAAACTCGAAGAAGAGGCCAAGCGTTTAGAGAGTCAGCTCACGGAATTGGAAAAAGCGACACCGCGCGGTGACGGTTTCCGCGAATTACGCAGCGCGATGGACGAGATTGCAGCATCAAAAGCCTTGTTGCGTGAACGCGAATTGAAATTGGAAACCAAGAAAGCCGTGGCCGCCGTGCGTGCCGAAAAGCCGTGGTCGCCTTTGCCTTTGTCAAAGATCATCGAGACCATCGAAAGTCTGCGCGACAAGCATGAGGAGTTGAACGACGAACTCGCCAAGAAAGAGCCGAATATCGATAAGGTGCGTAACCTCGCAGCGGCTCTTCGTGAATCCAGCAGCGATCTCGTGTCTAAGCTTCAGCGTCCGGCGCCTGAGCCGACCAAGGAGGAACCGAAGGATCCTGAATTTGAGAAGGAATTGAAGGAAATCGCCGCAGAAACGGCCAAGCTGGCCGCCAAAGCGGCCGAAGCCGAGGCCGCGCTTGAAGCCTGGAATAGCAAGGAGGATGCCAAGCGTTCGGAGATCTTTAAGACGCAGCATGACTTGATGCAGAAGCGCGCCGAAGCGCAGAGCTTGGAGCGCAAAGCCGGTGAAGCCTCGGTTGAGCTCGCGCGTTTGGAAACGCGTCGTGATGCATTGCTTGCCGACATTCGCATGCATGCGCCGCATGTTGAGGCTGAGCTTGAATCCGGCAAAGTCGGTCCAGCTCCCGGTTCGGATGCACAGGCTCGCATTCAGAAATTGCGTTCGCAATTGGAATGGATCGGCGGCATTGATCCGGAAACCGTGAAAGAGCACGGCGATATCAAAGAGCGCTACGACTTTCTTTCCAAACAAGTCGAAGACTTGCGTCAGGGCATCATCGCGCTTGAAACGGTTGTCGAAGAGCTCGACAGCACAATTCGCGAGCGTAGCGCCACAGCCTTCCGCAAACTCGACAAAGAATTCGGCGTGTATTTCCAGAAGCTATTCGGCGGTGGTGACGCGACTCTTGTTGAGGTGCAGCCCGAACCGGAAGTCGATGAAGAGGGGAATGTACTCAGCATGCCAAAAGAAGGTGAGGTGGCCGGTATTGAAATCACGGCCACGCCGCCGGGAAAGCGCGCGAAGTCAATCGCGTTGTTGTCCGGTGGAGAGCGCGCGCTGACATCGATCGCATTGATCTGTGCCATCATGGCTACGAACCCGTCGCCATTCGTGGTGCTCGATGAAGTAGATGCGGCCCTCGACGAAAGCAACTCACGCAAATTCGCCGAGATCATCGCCACGCTCGCTGACAAGACGCAATTCGTCGTCGTGACACATAACCGTGCGACCATGGCTCAAGCGAATGTGCTCTATGGCGTGACCATGGGTGATGACGGTGTCTCGCAGCTTCTCTCGGTGAACTTCGAACAGCTCAAGCCGGGTAAAGAATAAAAAAAACACCCCCGTGAGGGGATGTTTTTTTGCTTAGGCCGTAGCCGCCTTTTTGGCGAGCTTCTCCTTGCGCTTGGTCGAGATCTGCACCATGAGGCGCTTCTCACCCTTGATCAAACCCTCGTTGATGAGGATGTTGCGCACGGTGTCCGAGGTCTGGGCGCCCTTGGAGAGCCAGTAGCTGATACGTTCCTTGTTCAAGGTCAGCTTCGGCGGGTTCATACGCGGTTCGAAGTTGCCGAGAATCTCCAAGGCCTTGCCCCACGGGTCACGAGCCTTTTCAGAGACAATGAAGCGATACTGGGGCTGCTTCTTCTTGCCGATACGGGTCAAACGGATGGTCAACATGTTTAGGGGTAATTATGAATAGGAATGGGTGGTAGCGGGGCTACCGGTGGGATTCCTCGCCAGAGGAGAGCCCATAGAGCATGGGCAAGACACTACAGAAGTTAGCGAAAAACGTCAAGATTAGCCTTTTTCGGCCAAGAATGCTATACTGTAGCCAGCCCCTCACGGGCATTACTCGTTAGCCGACCCCGTTTTACGGGGTCAAGATTCAGCCGATATGGCAGACATGCAGAAGGACCAGCAGTTTCTTGAGTACGTCGTGAAATCTCTCGTCAACCACCCGGAAGACGTGAAGACCACCCGTGAAATCGATGATCGTGGCGTGAAAATCACGCTTCACGTGAATCCTGAGGACATGGGATACATCATTGGGCGCCAGGGCCAGACGGCTCGCGCGCTCCGTATCCTCCTCAAAATCGTTGGCGCAAAGGACGATGCCCGCGTCAGCATGGTGATTTTTGAACCGGAAGAACTCCGCCGTCAGCATCAGGAGAAGAAGGCCACCATGGCCCCGGCCGCAGCAGAAGGTGAAGCACCGCGTACCGTACGCGTGCACGGAGATTCGGGTCTTGTATCCGATGACGATTTGTCCGACCTCGGCATCTAATGGCAAAACGCAAAGCCTTGCAGATTGATATCATCACCATCTTTCCGGAGATGGTGATGCCTTATCTATCCGGTTCTATTTTGGGACGCGGAGCAAAAAGCGGGGCGTTGAAGTTTGCCGTGCATCAATTGCGTAAGTGGACGACCGACAAACACAACACGGTGGATGATAAGCCGTTTGGCGGCGGTCCCGGCATGGTGATGAAGGTTGAGCCGTTTGATAAAGCGCTGAAGTCGCTCAAGTTGAAAAAGAAGTCGCGCGTGATTTTGACCAGCGCGCAAGGCAAGCCATTCACTCAAGCTGATGCAATGCGTTTGGCAAAGTATGATCGTCTCGTGTTTTTGTGCGGACGTTATGAAGGTGTCGACGAGCGCGTCGCACAGCACTTGGTCGATGAAGAATTCTCGATCGGGGATTATGTGCTCACAGGCGGCGAGCTGGCCGCGATGGTGATGGCTGACGCCGTGTCCCGACATATACCAGGTGTACTCGGTAAGGGAGAGTCGCTCGAAGAGGTGCATGGAAGCTTCCCGCAATACACGCGACCAGAGGTCTACAAGAAGTGGAAGGTTCCGGAAGTGTTGCTTTCAGGCAATCACAAAAAGATCGAGGAATGGCGAAAAGGACATCCAAAGACCGCTAAGTAGCGGTCTTTTTCTTAATCCATCTTTCGGAACATGTGTTTGGTGATTTCGACCAAGCCGATGTTGGCAGCTCCAAAGCCAATCACGCCCAAGACCCACGGCCAAGCGAGCGGAACCGTACCGAGTACGCCATTTAACCAGGGGAGATAGATGGCGCCGATCATCAGCCCAAGACCAATGAGTACACCGACGGCTAATGGCTTATTGCCGAATGGGCCATAGGTCCAAAGCGGTTTGCGCAATGAACGAAGCGAGAGCGAGACGAACAATGTGTAGGTTCCAAAAGCCATGAAGACAAAGGAGTGAACCAAGATTCTTTCAAAGCCCGCATTCAACAGCGTCGCGTAGATCACGAAGAGGGAGATGCTGGAAATGAGACCGATCACAAACACGATGAAGCGCGCGCGACGGTCGAGGAGTTGTCCTGCGTAGCGAGGCTGACGTCGATCGGAGTCGGCGATATGCTCGAATGCATACGCGACAGCGGGAAAACTATCGGAGAAAAAGTTCACATACAAAATTTGAATCGCGGTGAGCGGCAGCGGGAAGCCGAAGATAATGGAGCCGCCAATCAACACAAGTTCACCGAATGCATTCGAGAGAAGATAGCTGAGCGCTTTGCGAATGTTGTCGAGAATGCGACGACCTTCCTCAACGGCGGCGACAATGGTGCTGAAATTGTCATCCAAAATAATGAGATCGGACGCCGCCTTGGCTGCATCGGTACCAGACCCCATCGCCACACCCACATCGGCGGCGCGCAGGGCAGGAGCGTCGTTTACGCCGTCACCTGTGACCGCCACCACCTCGCCGCGGGCCTGATACAGCTGTACCAAACGTAGTTTGTGTTCCGGCGTTGTGCGAGCAAATACGCTAATTGAGGGCAATCGAGCGAGTAGGGCCGTATTGTCGAGCTGATCTATTTCAATGCCGGTCAAAACGCCATCATTCCCGTCCATTAAGCCAAGCGTTTGAGCAATCGATACGGCGGTGCCCGGATGGTCACCGGTCACCATCGCTGTTTTTACGCCACTTTCGGTGATACGACGCAACGCTTCATCCACCCCTGGTCGCAACGGATCACGGAAGGCGAGCCAGCCGGCAAATTCCATCTTTCCGTTTTCGCGACGAGCGACGCCAAGCAATCGAGCGCCGGTTTGCGTATGCGTTTCGATCTTTACGAGGAGCGCGTGTTCTTCTGCTTCTGGCAAATCGCATAACGCGGCTAGAACATCCGGTGCTCCAAGGAGAATGTCCTTTGTTCCTTCCTTGGTTTGAAGCGTGACGCCCCCATATTTTCGTACGGAGTTAAATGGGATGCGGTTTTTGAATTTGTATTTGTTCACCAGCTCCGGTAAACGAACGCCGCGCACGGCGGCATCACGTACGAGCGATTCTTCCATGGCTTTTCCAAGGGTACGCCAACGGGCCGGTTCGTCGGTGGGATTCTCGATGACAATATCCGTTGCCAGCACCGCATCACGCAACAAACGCTCATTCTCTCCGTCTTCCGTCTTCATCGGATGGATATCCGTGAGCGACATGTGGGCCAAGGTCAGAGTGCCCGTTTTATCCGTCAGGATGAGGCTGGTTGAGCCCAGCGTCTCAGCGGCCAGAAGTTTACGGACGACGCCTTGGCGGCGCGCCAGGCGCTCTACACCGCTCGCCAGAATGACCGTTAGGGCAACGGGCAGGCCTTCAGGCACGGCCGAAACAGCGACGGCCACCGCGATGAAGAACATTTCTTGCGGGTCTCGGCCGGATGCGGCGCCGATCGCGAACAAAAGGATACACAATACAACCAAACCGAATGAGGCCTGACGGGCAAAGGCAGCAACGGCTTTTTGCAGGGGAGTGGTTTCGCGTTCTTCTCCGCCCACCAAAGATGCGATACGACCGAATTCCATGTCTGCGCCCGTCGCCACGACGACCGCGTCGACGATGCCTTGGACTACCAAGGTTCCGCCGAAGAGTATAGATGTCCGATCTGCGACCGGAGCCGCCGCATCCACTGGCGCCGCATCCTTATTTTCAGGCAACGATTCTCCCGTGAGAATGGATTCATCCACCTGAAGGCCGCTGGTTGCCAAAACGCGCGCATCAGCCGGAACGCGCAGACCGGCGGTGAGGCGTACAACGTCGCCGACGACCAGTTCTTCTGCGTCTATCTCACGTTCTTTACCGTCACGGCGCACGCGGGCATGTGTACGGGTGTATTTCTTCAGCGCCTCCAAAACCGCCTCCGCCTTATTCTCCTGCCAAAAGCCAAGAGCTACGTTTACGAAGATGGTGGCCAGCAACACGCCCATGTTTACGTATTCATGCAAAGCGAATGTGATGGCGGCGGCGATCAGAAGGATTCCAATCAACGGGCTTTTGATTTGCTTCAAGATGAGCTCTACCGTCGTGGCGCGTGTTCGTTCGGGAATACGATTTGCCCCATGCTCCGCTAATCGACTGGCAGCTTCAGATTCGGAAAGCCCTTGGTTGCTTCCGTTCACTTGCCGAATGACCTCATCGGGACGTTCGGACCAAGGATGGTTGATATGCGGTTTCATGCTAGGCAAAGTGTAACATAGGGCTTGACGTATGCCTTTTTTTCGCCTAATATCAGCAGCGCAAATTGCATTGAGGCTCCTTCGTCTAACGGTTAGGACAGCGGCTTTTCAAGCCGTTAACAGGGGTTCGATTCCCCTAGGAGCTACCACAAAAAACACCGCCCAATCGGGCGGTGTTTTTTTATGCTAGGCTGGGAACCATCCTCCCATGCCTAAAGCTATGAAAGTCCTAGGTATTGAGACCAGCTGCGACGAGACGGCGGTCTGTCTTTTGAATGTATCCGGTAGCAAAGTGAAGGTTGAGCAGGACATGGTTTCTTCGCAGATCCCTATCCATCAAAAGTATGGGGGAGTTGTTCCTGAGGTCGCAGCCCGTTCGCATGTGGCTGAAACGGTTTCACTCATCACGCAGGTTCTGGGTAAGAAGGGGTTAAAAGCGTTTGATGGGATTGCCGTCACATCAGGTCCGGGATTGCCGACAGCTTTGCGTGTAGGGATTGAGTCTGGTCGTGTGCTAGCGATGTTATCAGGCAAGCCGATCGTGGGCGTGAATCATCTTGAGGGGCATATCGCTTCATCGTGGTTAAACGGCGACAATCGCAAGAAATGGAAATATCCCTTGCTTGCATTGGTTGTTTCCGGCGGTCATACCGAGCTCGTACTCATCAAATCAGAAGGGAAGTACAAGATTGTCGGCCAAACGCGCGACGACGCGGCCGGAGAAGCCTTCGATAAGTCCGCCAAGCTGATGGGTTTGCCATATCCGGGTGGCCCGCAGATCGCGAAGCTGGCTTTGGACGGTGATCCGCAAGGCTTCAAGTTGCCACGACCCATGTTGAATGACGGAACGTTTGATTTCAGCTTCAGTGGATTGAAAACGGCCGTGCGTCAGACCTGGGAGCCTTGGGCCAAAGGACCGGAACCGATGCGTGAACGCGCGAAGTTGGATTTGGCGGCCTCTCTTCAAGCGGCGATTGTGGAGGTATTGGTCTTTAAGACAATTGCAGCTGCAAAGAAATTCAAAGTAAAAGGGATTTTGTTGGTTGGAGGAGTCTCGGCCAACACGATGTTGCGCGAGACATTGGGAGCGACTATCAGCGAGCAGCTAAAAGGGGTGGCGTATCTGCCATCAGACAAGGCGTATATCACCGACAATGCTGCCATGATTGCGGCGGCAGGTGCTTGGCGACTCACCAAGGGTAAAAAAGATGACTGGCGCAAAATCGAAGCCAAACCCGAGTGGAATCTATGAAGATTATTGTCCATCAAATGGAGGATTGGGATTTGCTCGCGCAGCAACTCCTACCCAAGCTCAAACCCGGAACCATCCTCGCTTTGTCCGGGCCTTTGGGAGCCGGTAAAACGGCTCTCGTGCAGGCAATCGCGCGTGCATTGGGTGTGAAGAGTAATCCGCGCAGCCCCACGTTTTCATTGCTTCGCTCCTATAAGGTGAATTTTGATGCGATTAAGAACTTGGTACACGTTGATGCTTATCGTTTGGACGAAGAAAAAGACGCTCTCGCGCTTGGCCTCGATGAAGTACTGCTTGAGCCGGGGACTTTGATGGCTATCGAATGGCCAGAAAAGCTGCGTCATGTGTTGCCGCGTCTCACTCAAGACATTATCCAAATTACCATCACGCCTGATCCCAATGGGAATGTGAGACGCGTGGAAGTTGTTTGATTATTTTGTCTCACCGGTTGTCGTCAGCGGTTCGAAATTGGTTGAGTCCATGTTCGCGACAGCTAGTACTTCATCAACGCTGGTCAAGCCATCAAGCGCTTTCAACAAGCCATCCTGCGCCATGGTGAGCATGCCGTTCTTCATCGCAATTTCTTGGATCTTATACTCGGAGACTTCGTTGCCGGACAATACGATCTCTTCGATTTCCGGCGTCATGGTGAAGATTTCGTAAATACCGATACGGCCCTTGTAGCCATCATCTTCGGGCGTGACTTTTTTCGGGTCCGGTTCCATAAACGTGAGCTTGTTCATGTCCACGGTATAGCCCGAAGCGGGGGAGATGGTCTCGAGTATCTCTTTCACCTGTTTCATTTTTGCGGCTGACAGCTTTGCGGGAATGGCCATATCTGGCTTGAGACGACGCACCAAGCGCTGGCCGATGATGGCGTTCAAGGACGGGGCAAGCAAAAAGGGACGCACGCCCATCGACATAAAGCGGGGGATGGCGCCGGCGGCGCTATTCGTATGGATGGTCGAGACCACAAGGTGGCCTGTAAGGGCGGCCTGAATGGCGATTTCAGCCGTCTCCGCGTCGCGGATTTCTCCGACCATGACGATGTCCGGGTCTTGGCGCAAAATAGAACGTAATCCTTTCGCAAAGTCATAGCCCTTGGAGTGATCAATCTGGCTTTGATTGATGCCCTGCAATTTGTATTCGATCGGATCTTCCAGCGTGATGATCTTTTCCTCCGGTTTGTTGAGCTTCTTCAAAATGGCGTACAGGGTGGTCGTTTTACCGGAACCGGTCGGACCGGTGGTGATGATCATGCCATTCGGTTTCTCGATTTCAGCCGTCAGCGCTTCGAGCGCCTTACCGCGAATACCGAGCGCGTCGAATTCCAAGGCGATCGCCTTGGGACGCAAGATACGCATGACGACCGATTCTCCAAAGGCGGTCGGTAAAAAGCTGACACGAATGTCGATCTTCTCATTTGTGAGATAGATCGTGATGCGGCCGTCTTGCGGCGTGTCCTCGACGTTAATTTTGACGCCTGAAAGCAGCTTTAAGCGACCGATGATCTGCTTCCATGCGGTTTTGGGTAGGGAAGCGGCGTCACGTAAGCGTCCGTCCAAACGGAAACGGATTTTCACGTCTTCTTCTTCAGCTTCGACGTGTACGTCGGAGGTGCCGATCTTCAAGGCTGCGCCAAACATCAGGGTGATGATGTCGGTGGTGCTCACTTCACCGATCTTGGCCTGCAGATCTGCAAAGTTTGAGATCTCTTTTTCGTATTTTGCGAGATCTTCTTCTTCAATACGATAGCCGTAGATGACTTCTTTTGGCGTCGGGAGTTTGTCGTAGAGTTTGAGGGCGTACTCAAGGCTGTCGTCAGAGATCAAATACACTGAAACGTTGGCGTGACGCTCTTTGGCAATGCGTTCTGCGATGCGCTGCACTTCTTTTCCTGGGTTTGTCGTTCCGATACGAATCTCATCGTTTACCAAAAAGAAGGTGACCGCCTTTACCGTGGTTGCGACATCGCGGGTGAGCAAGGAGATAGCTTCTGGAGCAATCGGAAAGCCGCGTAGAGCGATGTACGGCATGCCTTGGGCGGCCGCTTTTTCGGCTGTCTCACGTTCCTTTTCGCCGATACGAACCGAACCCATGGCCTCTTGAAGCTTGGCCTGGGTTGCGGGAACGGCAGGACCGGCCGCGGCTTTGACGGGCTTTACGGCTTGCTTGGTGGGATCGGCGGCCGGAGTCTGTTTGGCGGCATTGGCGGCGCGCGCTTTTTTCAGCAAGTCTTCAATTGAGGTCGTATTATTGGCCATAACTCATGAGAGCATGGAGCCAGCGATGGAGTTTAGCGAGTACACCACCTTCGCCGAGGCGCATGTAAAGATGCTGCCAGGCGCGGTATTGGAAAGAGAGGTTGAAGGCACCGGCGACCAGCATCACCACGAAGAACAGGATGACGCTCACGAAGTAGAGGAAGCCGAACAGCGAACCCATGCCCATGAGTACGGCGCCAAGCATCATCAACAACAAGGGGAGCCACATGGCGAAGAAAAGCCCTAGCGCACCCAAGAGCGTGAGCATGCCGATGCCGAACAGGATCAAAGCGATTTCGATGACGGTGAGCCAGTGACTGCGCAACATCTCGGCTGCACGTTCGATGGCGGGGGTGACATGCGTATCTTGCAAGACGATGGCATTCAACGAGAAGAAGTGGATGGCGGTAAGCGAGAGGACGGTTACGATATACAAAACCGTGGTAGCTACCGAAGTGAGGGCGAGACCGGCATTCGGTTCCTGGCTGTAGAGGGCGAGCGGCAAGAGCATCAGGAAGCGCGCAAGCCACATGAGACCGAGCGTGATCACGTTGAGGGCCAAGATGCGACCGAAGACTTGCGTACCGGCGCGCATGCTTTCTTGAAGCGTCGGACGGCGACCACGAATCATCCCACCGATGCCGAACACGAGCGCGCCTTGTGCCACCAGCGCCAAAGCCAAGGTCGTAATCACGACAACCGCGGCGAGCAACATGTTTTGTCCGGCGAGAATGGCGTCGATCCAGTCCGTCGCGCGCGTCACGCGCAGCCACATCACTTGAAAAGACTGACTCCAGGACGCATCAAACAGGGTCACGGCCTGAATACGCGTTTCGCGCGTCGAAACCAGGAAGGCATCGAGGATACCGCCGGTCTGAATCAAGCCTGCGATGAGGGCCAAGGGCCACAACCAGCGTTCGCGCCAGGCGCCGCGCAAAGACATCGGGATAATCTCACGATACAAAGGGCGATGTTCCTCGGTTTTGGATATTTTCTTTTTGCGAATCATACAGCGAAATTATACCACGCCTTGCAGCTGAACTAAAAAACCGCCCGGATAATCATCCGTGCGGTTTTTTTTGCTTAGGCTTCCTTCTTAATCACGTTCTTCGCATTGGCGGGCGGCAGGCCGACGATGTCGGCGAACTGTTCGCGCTCGATGGTTTCGTGAGTGGTGAGGTAATTGGCGATATTATCCATGGCTTTGCGGTTCTCGGAGATGATCTTTTTTGCCGTCTCGAGACCCTCCTTGATCAAGATGTCGATCTCCTTGTCGATGATCTCAGCCTTGGACTCGGAGTAGTCGCGTTCCTCATGGATTTCACGGCCTAAGAAGATCATGTCTTCGCGGCGGCCATAGGAGCGGGGACCGAGCAACTCGGACATACCCCATTGAGTGACCATGTTGCGGGCAACGGCCGTGGCCTGCTGCATGTCGTTGGAAGCGCCGGTGGTGATATCACCGAAGATGATCTTTTCCGCGGCGTATCCACCCATGGTCATGGCGATGTCTTCGACATATTCCTGGCGCGTCTTCATCGTGCGGTCCTCAAGCGGAAGCTTGATGGTGTAACCGGCAGCGCGTCCGCGGCTGATGATGGAAACCTTCTGTACCGGATCCGTGTGGGGGAGAAGGTGAGTGACAAGCGCGTGGCCGGCTTCGTGATAGGCCGTGACTTTGCGTTCGTCTTCCTTCATCAAGTGGCTCTTGCGTTCCGGACCAAGCATCACCTTTTCAATTGATTCAAGAAGTTCGTTCATGCCGACATCGCTACGATTGCGGCGGGCGGCCAAGATGGCAGCTTCGTTCATGAGGTTCATGAGGTCGGCACCGGAGAAGCCCGGTGTGCGCTCGGCCAGCTTTTTGATGCTGACATCTTTGGCGAGCGGTTTGTTCTTGGCGTGGATATTGAGAATTTCTTCACGGTCGCGGATGTCCGGCGGATCAAGTACGACACGGCGGTCAAAACGACCCGGACGAAGAAGGGCCGGATCAAGCACATCAGGGCGGTTGGTGGCGGCAATCACGATCACACCCAAGTTTGGTTCAAAGCCGTCCATCTCAACCAGGATTTGGTTTAATGTCTGTTCACGCTCGTCGTGTGAACCACCGAGACCGGAGCCACGCTGGCGGCCGACGGCATCGATTTCATCAATAAAGACGATACACGGTGCGGTCTTCTTCGCCTTGGCGAACAAGTCGCGTACTCGGGACGCACCGACGCCGACGAACATCTCCACAAACTCCGAACCGGAGATGTGCAAGAACGGAACATCAGCTTCACCGGCAACGGCGCGAGCGAGCAAGGTCTTACCTGTACCCGGCGAGCCCATGAGCAAAACGCCCTTCGGGATTTTGGCACCTAGCTTCGCAAACTTTTCCGGCTGTTTGAGGAATTCCACGACTTCCATCAATTCCTGTTTTGCTTCACGCACACCGGCGACATCAACAAAGGTTACTTTCTCTTTTCCTTTACCTGTTTCACGCGCCGTGGATTGTCCGAATGACATCGCGCGATTGTTCTGTCCCTGGACTTGGCGGAAGAAGAACATCATGAGCGCGAAGAGCACGAGCAGGGGCAAAAGCGTTTGAAGGGCGAGCGAGCCCCAATAGGCGAAGCCGGAGTTTTCTTTGATCGTGGTTTTAATGCCGCGGGCAGTTGCTTCATCCACGCCGTAGCTGGTCAGCAATTCCGAAACGGAAACCGACTCTTCCTTGTCGACGAAGGACTTGGTGCCGTCCTGCATCGTGACTTCCATGCGGTTGCCACGGACGACGATTTCGGTCACTTGGCCGTTTTTGGCGGCATTGGCAAAGCCGGCCAAATCGAGCTGGTTTTTGGGTTCAAGATTGATGAGGGATAGCCCCGCGCCAACCAAGAGAATGGCGCCAACAATCAACAGAATATTACGGAGAGTTGTATTCATAGGGTCTGGGCGAGAGTAACGAAAAACCGCTAGTTAGTCCAGCGGTTTTTCGGGGCTTATTTAAGCCTTGGCTACTTCTTCCTTTTGCTTGCGAAGCGAGAGGCCCAAGCGGTGGTTGTCCGGTTCGATCGAGATGATACGGAACTCGAACTCGTCACCGATGCGCGCAACCTCGTTCACGTCCTTGACCGGCTTCGCGCCGAGCTCACTGATGTGGGCCAAGCCATGAATATCCGGGTCCAATTCCACGAACAAGCCGAACGGGTTGATCTTGAGCACGCGGCCCTTCACCCACTGGTTCAACTTGTACTTGGCGGCGACGCTCTTCCACGGGTCATCGACGAGCTTCTTCATCGACAAGAAGATTTTGGAACCTTCGATGTTGATGATTTCAGCGGCAACGTGGTCGCCGACCTTGAGCACGTCACGCGGGTGATCAATGCGCTGCCAGGCGATTTCCGAGATGTGCACGAGACCTTCCAAGTTGGCGTCAAAGCGGACGAAGGCACCGAAGTCCGTCACAGCCGTGACATCACCTTCGACACGAGCGCCGACCTTGTACTTGGCGAGTACTGACTCCTGCTTGGTTTCCCAAACAGCCTTTTCAGACACGACGACCTTTTCTTCTTCTTCGTTAACGTCAAGCAACTTCACATCAAGAACCTGGCCGACGAGCATCTTCAACTTCTCCTGGATCTTGTTCTTCTCACCACCCGCGACACGCGGATAGTTGGCCGGGGAGAGCTGCGACACCGGGATGAAGGCAGGAACGCCTTCGACACGCGTGACGAGACCACCCTTGTTGGCGTCGAGAATCTTGACCTGGAGCACCGTGTTGGCAGCGACCAATTCCTTGATCTTCTCCCAGGAGCGCTTGCGACCCGCGCCCTTGAGCGAGAGTTCAAGTTCACCGAATTCGTTGTCGAGCTCGATCACGGCTGCTTCGACTTCGTCACCGAGACGAAGATCCAAGTGCTTGTCGAGTTCCGGACCGCGAATCAAACCGATGGCGAGACCGTTGATGTCGATGCGCACTTCGTTGCGACCGACGGCAATCACATGACCTTTCACCACGTCACCCAGGTTCGGGTAAGCGGGGGAGGCGCCGGATTCCATCAACTTACCGATCTCCGAGTCGGCATTCGTAACATTCTGCATAGTTAAAAACGATTGGTTATGACTGATGAACTCCGCGAGTCTTCCCTTGGAGTCGGACTGCCGTGGGTAAAATCCCCCGGACCAGGCCTTGAATAATGTGTCAGTCGGCCGTTAGATTAGCGGAAATCCCATTTAGCGTCAAGCCTCGATCTTTGTCTTGAAACGGTTGTAGAGATAGCCGGCAACGAGCAGCAGAATACCCAATGAAATAAACACAACGAAACGGTAGAAGTTATCGAGTTCAGCCGTATCAACCACCACGATTTTGAGCGTAGTTAAGAGGAAAAGCGCTCCAGCCGTATAGCGGGCCATTTTCGACTTTTTCCAGATGCCATACATGGTCAGGCCAATGGCATAAACCAACCAGCTCACGGTGATGAGGGCGTTTTGAAGATTGCCTGAATAGTAGTCAACGATTTCCGCACCAACACCCCACAGGACGAGCGGGTGAATGGAGGTCCACAAAACCGGGAGCATCAGATTCTTTTCCGAAGCGTCGATGGAGGACTTGTTCAACCAGTAGTGCGCAAGCCATGCACCCACTGCGAATACGATGAATGCGGCAAAGCGCGGATTGAGAATCGACATCGCATCTTCCGGCAAGCGATTCGTGAGATCGAGCGCATGCACTACGGCGAAGGCAACCGTGATATGGGCGGCAATGCGTAAGACGCCGGAACGACCCTTCGCACCAAGCCAGTACGCGGCGGTTGCGACAACGGTGGCACCGATGATGCCGAAGAAGTCGCCATTCATGCCGCCGATATGCTCATCCAGTTGGCGGACGACAAACCAGAGTAGCAACACATAGCCGACCCCGAGCAAATACGAGTCACCAACTTCGCGTTTGCCTTTTGTGCTTTGCAAACGCCACTCATTCCAACCAATCCAACCAAGAAGCGGAATGAGGCCCAACACATAGGTGACGACGCGCGGATCAAGATAGCCGACCAAGTCCGAGCCTTCGCCGTATTCCGACAGCATCATGACAGCGGCAAAAGAGAAGAGCGCGTGACTTACGATGGAAAGATGTTTTGATTTGGCGCGGTCAGAAACGAAACGCATGGCCAACGCTTCCAGCGACCAACCGATAATTACGTAACGTAATTCTGTGAAATAGATCGGAAAGGCGATCGCGAGGAAGGTGGCGCCGATCGCCGTGAATGCGAGATCATATATCTCCCATTTTTTGAGCACTGCATAACGAGCGGCAGCCAAGGCGAGATAGAGGAGCGCCACCAGGAAGGCGAAGCCGGCCTGATAGTCGCGACCAACTACATCAAGCACCGGCAAGGCAGCCAAGGCATAGAGAGTCGGCACCGAGAACAGTAGCGTCAGATCGGTTTCATCTGCTTTTGTATTGGTCCATGCTCGATAGAGTGTGCGACCCAGGAACTGAAGGAAAAACAAAGAGAGATAGGCGACTGGAATCTGCCAGGCCGTGGTTGAATAGGTGTCATACCAGCCGAGATAGACGAGGACGGTGCCGACCAACGCCACTCCGACAGGCCAGCGCCATGGCTTTTTCCAGGCGAGAATCAGGAATACGGCGTTCAAGATCAAGAGATACGGAAAGAGTACGTGTGGCTTGTTCTCACCAGACGACAAAATAAGCGGCGTGAGAAAGCCGCCGATCTGTGCAAATACCGCGAGCGGCTGAGAGTCGGCGCGGATCGCGAGATACAGGCCGAGTCCAGTTACACAGACCATCGCGATGAAGGCGATCTCTAAACTCAACAACTGATAGAGCTGGGCAGCGGCATACAACGAAACATACAAAGCGCCGAGACCCGTGCCTGACAGAACATGAGCGTAGGTTTTATATTTTGCTTTCAACCATTCGCCCACGCCGAGCAATACAAGACCGAAGACGACCCCAAGCACCACGCGGAAGGCCGGAGAGATGAGATCGTTCTCGATTGAGTAACGCAACAAAAATCCAAGACCGAGTAAGACGGCCAGACCACCCACAATAGTGTAGAACTGTGCACCGATTTTGAATTCCGATTTGGGTGCCGACGCCGCATGCGTCTTTTGAACTGGTTTTGGAGCCGGCTCCTGCACCGCTACATGCTCGCGAGGAGCGCTTTCGCGAATGACGGGCTTCTCTTGTTTTGCGGGACCCTGAAATGAGCGGCGCTCAAGGGCAGACAGGCGAAAGTGGAAGTACAGAGCAAAACCGAGGAAAACCACCAACAAAAAAAGGAATTCCATATATTTGCTACAATCGTGGCATATGTCCGACCGTTTGCCCAACTTGCATGACACGACCTCGGTCTGCGACTTCATCGAGTCCGTCCTCCCGTATATCCCGGAAAAAGATCGAAAGCCCTATGAAACGGCGGTCGAGGAAGCGCGCGCTGGCGGTAATATTACGCCTGAACGCCTGGTTGAATTCGCCCACAACATTGCGGCTGTAAGCTGGCCCTCTCGTCGTGCGCTACAGCGTTTCTTGGAGACGGTTGGTTCGGAGCTTGAATGGGAAGGGGTCATCAAAAACGTGCGACCGAGCACAGCCTCCCTTTTAAAGAAGCTGCGTAAAGACGCAGGCACGAGCGATCTTACATCTACCCTCAAACATCCTGATGCTTCTTATTTAGTGAAGGATGATGCGGAGATTGAAATCGGCATGGTGCGCGATGAGGTGCGTGCCGATTTGTATGAAGAGCAGCAGGAACATCTCGGCGGCTTCATTGAGGAGTCCGTGAGCGAGCTTGAGGCGATGAAGAAGCGCTTGAAGCGTTTGAAGCAGCAGGCGATTGATGCAAGTGGTGCACAGCAAGATAGTTACTTCAGCAAATACAATGATTTGGAAGCGCGTATTTATTACGCGGGTGAAGCTATTCCGTTAGAGATCTTGGATGCCGAGGTGCAATTCGATGCAGGGGAGACGGTGCTTGAGGGATAATAAAAGACCCCGCGATGCGGGGTCTTTTATTTTACTTCTTGTTCAAGCCGTACAAGCCGGTCCATGTTTCCTTGCCTTGGCGATCGACCAGGCGAGCCTGGAATTCGACGCGGGCAGCCGTGAGACCTTGGCTCGTCCACGTGCAGATGTCGGAAGGACAGGCGGCAACCATTTTGCCATCCATCCAAAGCTCCAGACGTTCGGCGCCATTCGGCGACCAGCCCGTCATGGTGAAGCTGAGTTTTTCTCCCGAGACATAGCTGTCCGTCTTGTTGGCGTTCAAGGTGACATACGCACCCGGACGATTCATCGGCTCCCACCAAGCGCGGGAGATGAGGATATTTTTTACATCTGACCAGGCAATGCGACCGGCATTGTCCGTGATGCGAGCGTTCACTGTTACGACTTGGCCGTGATTCCAATCCGATGTGCGGATGGTGTAGGTGCAATCGCGAGCCATGGTCCCGGAAACGAAGCCGCAGGTCTTGCGCACGGCGCCGTTCACGAACATTTCGATCTTAGCAATGCCATCCGGCGACCAGGTACCAACCTGATAGGTCGTTTCCTGCGTCGCTTCGATTTCACTAACCGGAGGCGTGAGCCAGCTCCATTGTGTAAGACCTTCAGTAGAAGCGGTCGCACCAGCCGGAGTCGGGCTCCAGGTGGCAGAACGGATCGTCACGGTCTGACCATTGCTCCAGGTTTCCTTGCCTTCGGTGTTAATGGCGCGAGCCACGAAGGAGAAAGAGGTATTGTCCGCAAAGGCGGCCGTATCAAGTGTGAGATCACACTTCACCTCGCTCATGGCGATGCCGTAGCGGCAGATCTGACGGATCTGACCACCATAGGAGATCTCCACGCGTTCCATACCGACCTTATTATCCTGCGAAAGCGCACGAACCGTAATCGTGCTGCCGCGGCGGATGTCGGTCGTATTCGGTTCGATTACGAGGCGTGAGGCGAAGACCGGAGCCGAGACCACGGGCGCAACCGGGGTGGTCACAGTCGGCTTAACGGTAGACGTATTCGCAGCGATCACTGGCGGAGCGGGACGCTTCAAGGTCGTTGCCGGAATCCAGAGGGCATTACCTTTCACATCCGTGATGCGGGCATTCAAGAAGATGTCGGTACCAGTCGGATAGTCAGTCGCAATCAGCTGAGCTTCACAGCGCACTTCGGCTTTGGAAGAAGCTCCAGCACACGTCTTCACATTCTTGCCATTCGCCCAGATTTCGATCGAGGAAATGCCGTCGATCTTGTCTTGGCCCACCGTGATGTAGCTAGCCTGGCTACCAGCCGGAAGCTCAGCGCCCGGCGGAACAATCCACGAGGCGTAATACATGGCCGAGCCGCGATCAAGTGTGCGAGCCGGCTCATTCATAATGGTCTGCGGAGCAAGTCCTGCCACGGAGTCGCGCTGAATGTTTAATGTGATGATACGGCTTGTAACCGAGGCGCCGAGACGGTTCCAGGCCTTGGCCTGGAAGGTGACGGTGCGAGCGGCCTGACCATTGGTCCAATAGGTCTGCGTGAACGTACAGGAGTTTTCCTGACAGATGCGGATGCGAGCTCCGTTCACGTAGATTTCGACGCGTTCGATACCGGACAGGTCTTCAGCCGAAGCGCGGAAGGTGAAGGCTTTGCCGTCACCGATTTTCAAATCAGCCGGAATGCCATCGATGCGCAAATCCGTACCGGAAATGGCATTGCTTAAGGCAGCGGCATTTTGCACCGTGATGTTCGGAGCAGCCGTCACCACTTCCGGGGTACCGATATCGTCGGAGACGACCGTGAGTCTTTCTGGAGCCGTAAGCACGAAGCCGTTGCCACCAACCAAAGTGGCGTAGCGGTCTTTGGTTTCGCCCTTGGCATTCAAGACCACGCCTTCGACGCGGAACAATTTGCTGCCGGAGATCACCATCCATGAGTTACCACCGAAAGCGGCTTGGACTTTGTTTGCATCAACCGGAAGCAAACCATGAGCACGGGCCTGGGTGGTGAGGTCGGTCCAGCGCGTGCCATCAAAAGACCACAAGCGGTCTGCGAGCTGCGGATTGCTGATCGATTCTGAGGTGGCGACCAAGGCGCCATTGGCCGTGGACCAGACGCGGCTCACGAACTTGGCGCTCGGAGCATTGGTCATTGGAATAAAATCGTTGCCGGAAATGCGCCACATCTTTACGGAGGCGGTCTGCGTGATGCTGCCGGTGTTGGTACGCGCTTCAGAAGCGCCGCCCAACCAAAACCACTGGCCGTTCACGTTCACGGCGCGGTTTAAGCCGGTACAAATCGTCGACAAACCGTCAGCGCGACAGCCGGTCGGAAGCTGCGAAGCTTCGATCGGGAGCGTGACGTCCTGTGGGATTGAGGTGATACCGTTCAAGAACACGAGACGGGTGGTACCGCGAGCCGTGCTGCGGAGATACCACTGACCATCATGACCGACGGCTTCAAGTGTCTCGACCGTAGACGGAAGAGCGCGCGTGATATCGGTCCACGTTTCATTGTCGCGAAGCCAGAGCTGACCACGAACATCGTCCGCACCGCGGGACCACATCAACCACTGACGTCCGTCAGAGGCGAGCAGCTTCACATTATTCAATCCGCGATTACGAGCTTCCTGTGTGAGGTCTTCAACCTTGGCGCCGTCAAAGCGCCAAAGATTCGAACCGTCGGACAAGAGGGTTGCCCCCTGACGTTCGGCGGAAAGCGTGATCGCCACATCGCGGCGGGGGAGGGCTGAGCTCTTGTCGGTCCACGTCCACGCATCACGGTCGGCAATGGCCGGCGAGACGGAGGTCAAACCCACGAGGGCGATGACCATGGCAGCACCAACAAAAAACGGCTTAGCAAAGAGATGTTTCATAGGTGAATATTCCGGCTGGAATAGCCTCGGCGTAACAAAATATGGGGTTTTTGTCAATCCTCGTATGCCCGCGTGATACCCTATGCCGTATGTCTGACGACCTTTATTCCGCCTGGCGGGCCACCGAGCGTGCGCAATTCGATAAGATTCGTGCGACGCGTCCGGAATTGTTGGCCCGTCCCGAATCTCCGGATCCTGATTTCATTTTGGGGATGATTGGTGTCACGTATCTTCCCGAAGAGCGCGTGCGCGGATACATCCGTCTCTACCCGCAAGACTTTATCGTGGAAGAGATTTTGCGTGATGGAACGCAGATTGAGCTTTCAAAACCACCTACATTCAAAAACGATGTTGATACGCGTACGTTGTATGCCGACATGGTCAAGGCTGGTCTCGCGCATCTGCACGCGCAACATGACATTGAGTCCATGCTTGGATTGCAGCCCGGACAATTCGGGTATGCGGGTATTAAGGATGCGGCGGCTGTCACAACGCAGCGCGTGTCTTTGCGTGGCGTATCAAAAGAGAAAGCACTGACGCTTGATCATCCGAATGTGATGTTGCGCCCGGTGGCCTATGGAAGCGGTGCCTTGCAGCCGGGGGATTTGGGCGGCAACCGATTCACCATTGTTGTGCGCACCGAAGGGGGAGATTTTAATGAAGAGTTGTTGGATAGACTCGGTTCCGTCGGTGGCTATAACTTTTACGGCCCACAACGTTTCGGATTCCGTATGTTATCGCATCGTCTTGGGCAAAAGCTTTTTCAAGGCGACATCGATGGAGCGATCAAGCTGTACCTCACGCGACCCGGACCGTTTGATATTCCGTTGTATCGCGAGCTGCGCGAATCACTGGAGGCAGTCTATGGAGATTGGAAGCGTATGCTTTCCATCGCTTCATTTTTGCCGAGTAGCTTGCGCGATGAGATTCGCGTACTGGAATCATTGGTGCGCGATCCAAAGAAGACGCGCCAAGCATTGGCGGCCATCAAAGAACAGGTGAAATTCTGGCAGGCGGCCTATGCGTCGTGGGTGATCAATCGTCACATCTCGCGCTTGGTGGAGCGTGGAGGGGAACTGCCGGATGAGTTGCCGCTGCCGCTTGCTCCGGGTGGCATACCGCAGGGCTATACGGATTTGATTGAGCAGGATGGAACCGAAGACTATGAAAACGTGATTGCGACGCTGCCGTTCTTGCAGACGCATGCCAAGACCATCCCAACGCGTCTTAAGGCCGAGCGCGTGGCGTATGAGCCGGTGGATCAGGGCGTGATTATGCGGTTTACCTTGGGTAAAGGTTCGTATGCGACGTCTTTCTTGTCGCACGCATTCCGCATGTATGAAGGATTGCCGATTCCGCAATGGGTACAGGATGGTGAAATCGATTCGCTGGCCAAGCTCGGTGATGGAAGCATTGCTGGTATCAAAGAGAAGTTTAAGGAAATCCTGGTAAAACGTGATCCAAATCGCGAAAAAGAAGAGGAGGAATAATTTGGGATTTAGAAGAGGCGTCGACCGGAGTGACCGATCGACGCCTTCTTCTTCGTTCTGAGGAACTCGTTCCGGCACGGAACGAAGTGCGTGCCGGAGAGTGTGGGTGCGGTGGACGAGCTTAGGAGCTCGAGTCCGTCGCGGGCTTGGTGCCCGACTCGATCATGCGGCCCTTGAGCTGGTCACCCAGCGAGGGCCGGAGCTGCTTGAGCTGCTCCTTGATCTCGTCGAGCTTCTTGTGCGCCTGGTTCGCGACCATCTTGACGATGAAGCCGCGACCGGGACGGTAGGACAGCCGGTTGAAGATCCGCGGGACCTCCGTACCGCTCGAGGGGATGCAGCTGAAGCGCTGCGACCCATCGGGGTTGTCCCACATGTGGAGGTGCTGCCAGTAGTGCGTGTCGAGGTACTCGGCGAGGCGCTTGGCCGTCTCGCTGAGCTCCGTGTAGCCGGTCTTCGCGAAGGTGAAGCCGATCTTGTAGGCCCAGACCTGCGCACCCGCCTCGGTCTTCTTGAAGTCGCCGACCGTGACGGTCTTCAGCCACTCGATCTTGTCGGTGGCCTTGGAGTCGAGCTTCTCGAACTCCTCGTCGCTCAGCTCCTCGTACTCGTTGCGCGTGAGCTCGAGGGCGTCGAGCAGCTCGTTGAGGGCCTCGGCGGCCTTCTTGACGTCGCTGCGCGTGTAGCGCGCCGGACGGATCTCACGCACGATCGTCGAGAGGGTGTAGCCCTCCAGAAGCGCGTTCGTGACGATGCCGTGCAGCACGGCGTTCGGGAGGCCGCCCTCCTCGCCGATCTCGGACGAGCCGGTGTCGACGTGGCCCTCACGGACGTCGCCGGGCTTGCCGCCCATGCGGGTGAGCTTGGCGGTCCGGATCTCGTCGAGCTTGCGCATGACGTCGATCGGGACGCGGAGCTTCATGAGGGTGAGCTCCTGCTCGCCGCCCTCCTGCACGTCGCCCTTCTCGTCCTGGCGCTTCAGGACCTTGGTCTCGGACTCGAAGTTCTTGAGCTCGAGACCGAGCTCCTTGATGACCTTGTCCGCCAGCGACGCCTTCTTGAAGAAGATGTCGACGGAGAAGATCGACGCGAGCTCGGCGTCCTTCAGGACCCGCGTCAGCACCTTGGCGCTGGCGTGGTTCTTGGGAGCGTGCACCGGACGATCGCTGTTCTGCTCGTTCATGACTGACCTCGTGTGTAAAGGGGTTGGTGTTACCTTCCCCGGACGCGAACGAATGATTCCCCGCAAAAGCGCGGAGCCCACTCGAACGTAATAATATAGCATAAAATAGGCCTTTTGTCAATAAAACACAGACAAAAACAGCGCTATGATTAGCGCCGCTAAAACAAGCCAAAAACTCTATTTATACGAGAGAAATGAGTTTGTGCGAAATAAGCTCTGCTGCCTGTGTCCAGTCACCGAGTACAGTCTGGGTTCGATATTTTTCGCGATTGTCCAAGATCTGACACATCGCTTCCAGCCATTGATGGGGTTTTGCGGGGGATGCGAATAGGGTTCCTTGGGGTGCTGTTTCAGGAAGCGAACCGGCGGTCGATGAAATGCAGGGAGTGCCGAAACGGGCGGCTTCGTGCAAAGGCATTCCAAAGCCTTCATACCAGGACGGGTAGCAAAAGGCGCTCGCATCTCGCATGAGGGCGAACAGATCCGGGTACGAAGGACGTAGAAACTCAGGGGTGCCCGTTAAGATCAGTTTCACGTCTTCGTATTTCTTTTGTTTGATGAGTTCGGCATGAGCGGCGATGATGCATCCAATGTTTTTTCTTCGGCCGCTTGCTCCAAGACACATAATGTAGCGTCCCGGCTGTTTTTTTTCAGATGGAGCCGCCTGATCAAGACCGAGTGGAATCACCGTGATGCGTTCGGCAGGGATATCGAGCATCTGTATCAAATCGCGTTTGGTGGTTTCTGATACGGCAAACAGATGAGCCGCGTTTTTCATCAACTGTTTTGGTTTAACGCCGATATGCCAAAGCCTGGATTTCCAATCAAACCAACGCGGCTCAATCAAAAAAGACAGATCATGCACGAGTAATGCGTAGGGGATGCGGGGCTTTCCAACGAATTCAAGATTGGGAAGAAACAAGAGATCGGCTTTTTCATCTCCAAACAGACGATCATATGAAGACAAACCGCTCCACGTAAGAAATGCAACCAATTTATTCGGCAAGCGCTTGGTGGCTGACGGATTCTCAAGACCGGTTGAGACGATTCTTGTCTCATGCGGTTTGAGTGCATCGATTAAAGCGGGAAGTAGGCTGGCCGTCAGACGCGGAACACCACCCATCCACGGACGGAGGAGAGGACGTCCATCCACCAATATCTTCATACGCGACGAAAATCGTTCCAGGCACGGTCCACGCGCTCGCGCATCTGATTCATGAAGCGAGGTTTGCCAAAGGTTTCTGCATGCTGGCGGATTTTACGCGGATCAAAACGTGAAGGATCAAAACGAAGTGCTGCATTCCCGACGTCTTCCCAGCATTGCACTTCAAAAAAGGTTCCGGTCACGCCATCGAGTACGGTTTCGGCCGCTCCACCCTGTCCAAAGGCAATGATAGGGCGACCCGCTGCCATCGCCTCGACGGCCGTGATTCCAAAGTCTTCAATTTGCGGATGCAGGAAAGCGATGGCTTCGCGGAAGAGCTGGATCTTGGCTTCGTCCGTGATGTGGCCGAGGAATTCCGTTTTGGGGCCGGCCATGCGGCGCAGCTTCTCAAGCTCCGGACCTTCGCCGAATACCTTCAGCGGCACATTGAGTTTGGCAAAGGCGCGTACAACCAAATCAAAGCGCTTGTAGGCAACAAGACGACCGCCGGTGAGCCAGTAATTTCCGGGGCGTGTCGAGAGCGGGATACGCTCAATATCTACGGGCGGAGAAATGATTTCCGACGGGCGCTGGTAGTAGCGGCGAATGCGGTTTTGCGTGGTGCGGCTATTGGCGAGCATCACATCAGGGCGTTGGGCCGCGATGGCATCCCACTGACGCAGTACATGCAAAAGCGGCGGAACAAAGCGCTTGATGAAACGCGGTTGCGGAAGTTCGTTCACGTATCCCGCACGTTCCTGCCACAAAAAACGTGTCGGCGTGTGGCAGTAGCAAATATGAAGAGCCTCGGGCGCCGCGATAATGCCCTTCGCAAAGGTAGAAGACGAACTAATTACCAAATCGAAATGCGTAAGATCAAACGCCTCTACCGCCGAAGGCATGAAGGGCAGATACCACTGATAATGTTTGCGGCTGAAGGGGAGCGAGTCCAAGTGGCTCACGCGGATGTCGGCATCGCGGAAGCCGGGATGCGTACGCAGGGGATTATGGAAGAGGGTAAAAATTGGCGCGCGCGGATACAGTTCGTGCAAGGCGAGGAGCAGGCGTTCGGCGCCACCATCCTGCACCAGGTAGTCATGGACCAAAGCCACGCGCCGCGGTTCTGAACGCGTTTCGACGCGATGGGGCGCCACAACCAGAGTCATAAAAAGAGTTTAGGGGGCGGGAGTGGTATAATCAACTAGGTTATGCGCCGACTGGATTTGACCTTTGCCTTCCTCCTTCTTCCGTTGGATTTTCTGGCACTTGTTGGAGCGGCTGTCACCGCGTACGCGTTGCGTTATTCGCGTTTTGCCACGGCCATCCGTCCGATTTTGACGGATGTGCCTTTTGACCGATGGCTGACGGCCTCGGTGTTCTTCGCGTTTATCTGGATGGCGCTGTTTGCCTTGGCTGGGCTGTACAACTTGAGCCGTCGACGCGCCTGGAACACGCTGGGTCGTGTCATTCTGGCTTGTACGGCCGGTGCGATGATTGTGATCGCGACGGTATTCTTCCGTCTTGAGTGGCAGACCTCCCGTTTTCTTGTCTTGGCAGTGTGGGGCTTGGCCATCGTGTACGTGAGTTTTTTTCGTCTCTTCCTTCACTTGGTACGCAAGACATTGCTGCGTGCACATATCGGGCATCAGCACATTGCTATTATCGGTCAGAGTAAGGCGGCTGATGATTTGGCGCTTTTGTATCGCGATGCGCCATGGATTGGTATCTCGGTTTCGCAGCGCGCCAAGACGTGGAACGATTCGATTCGAAAAGAATTGTTGTCGCTGGCTCGCAAGGGAAAGCTGGATGTGATCTTGTTGGCAGATCCAAATCTCGATAAAGAGCTCGCGCTTAAGTTGATTGCGTTCGCCGAGGAGAATCATTTGGAGTTTCGTTATCTCGCCGACCTGTTCTCAGCCACATTCACCCGCGTGGAAATGGACATGACGGGTGGTATTCCGGTCATTCAAGTAAAGCGCACGCCTTTGGACGGATGGGGCCGTATTTTTAAGCGCCTCTTCGACATTGTTGTTTCGAGCATCCTGCTGATCATCGTTTCGCCTTTGTTGATCGTGTTCGCTATCGGGCTTTTGATTGAGGATGGGTGGCCCTTCATCTTTAAGAACGAACGCGTAGGAGAACGAGCGCGTCACTTTAATCTCCTGAAGCTGCGCTCGATGTATCGTCGCATGAGTACGGGCAAAGACTTTGGAGGAGCGGCAGCACTCAAGCTTGAGCAAAAGCTCATTAAAGAGAAATCGATCAAAGAGGGGCCTGTCTATAAAATTGGTGATGACCCGCGCGTGACGCCCATCGGACGTTTTATCCGTCGTTGGTCGATTGATGAGCTGCCACAGTTCATCAACGTACTTAAGGGCGATATGTCTTTGGTTGGGCCGCGTCCGCATCAACCGCGCGAGGTGGAGAAGTATGAGCCGCATCATCGTCGCGTATTAGCCATCAAGCCGGGAGTGACGGGCATGGCGCAAATCAGCGGACGTTCCGATCTCGAATTTGAAGATGAGGTGCGTCTTGATGCTTGGTATATCGAAAACTGGTCACCATTACTTGATCTCTACATTTTGTTGAAAACCCCGTGGGCCGTTTTGAAAAATAAGGGAGCGTATTAAAAAAAATAACCTGCTTGTTAGCAGGGAGTGGCGGCATCGCCGTAGAGGGAGATCTCGCGGAGTACTCCTAGGAGAGATGTCCCGCAAGGACGGACCGAGCCTGGACTGGGTGACGGGCAGACGGGCGGTGTGCGTCCGAGGTAGTTCACGTCCACGGTCGCGTAGTCCGCGCACATGTGCACTTCGCTCGGCTCGCTGGGCTCCGTTGGCGGGCCGAGGTCGTAGCTCATGGCTACCTCGTAGGTCGTTCCGTCGGCGCTGCGCGACACGGAGATCTGCAGCGTGTGACCGCAGCGGATGTCGAGTCGCGCGAGGATGGCGTTCAGCACGGCCATGCGCTCGGCGTAGGGGATCTCCATCAGCGCTGCACGCGTGGCCGGTCCGGTCACCGGATCGGTGGGCGTGGCGATGCGTGTAGGGTTCGAGTCCACGCAGACGGTCTGCGCGCTCGCGGCCAGTGGAGTCAGGGTGAAGAGAGCGAACAGGAAGAGGATCGCGATCCGATTCAGCATGAGGCACCTCGTGCTTAAGGGAAGCATTATTTATAAGAAGAGTCAATCAGTTGGCAATAAAAAAAGAGCCGTGAGGCTCAGAAGACTCCGCCCTGGACTTCGCCCAGGTAGAGTTCATGCGTCTTGTACATCCCGCCGCCGACATGGCGTCGGATCTGCACGTAGCGCTGACCGTTGAAGTCGCGCAGAGTTCCGTCGATCGACGAGCGGAACATGAGCTTGTCGGGGAGATCCCGTAGCGGAAAGTCCGGCGGCTTGAGCAGCTCGTCCATGTCGACGCCCATGATCAGGGCGCGCTGGAGATACGTACGCGCTTCCTTCTCGTCGACGTCCGTCGAGATGAGCGTGGTGGGATGCCAGCGGTAGTCGAGGACCATCCGCCACAGCGGCGAGTGGCTGTGCTTGTTGTAGAGATAGAGCAGCTCCTGGCCGCGCGACGAGATCTCGTCGCCGAACACGTGTTGGAGCAAGAAGTGTTCGGGCGCGGCCGGATCCTTGATCCTGTACAGCGTGGAACCGGGCAGAAGCACGGGGTCGCGCTTCTCCCTCTCGCCCTTGTACGCCTTCCCCACCAAGAGGGTCGTGAGGCGCTTGAGCTCTTCGTCCGAAATGATGGTTGCCAAAGTGCACCTCCGGCTGCAGCCCATCAGAATAAGCGTCGTTTGTCAATGGGTTTTGCGACACTTGGAGATAGGAGTACTATTTGGTCATGGCAAAACTTTCCACTCACCTGCGCACCTTTCTCGAGTATCTTGAAGTGGAAAAAGGCCGCTCGGCGCTTACGGTTCGTAATTATCAGTTTTATCTTCAGCGCTTTATCACCTGGGCCAAGGACCCTGATCCGGCGGACATCACCCCAGATAGCATCCATCAATTCCGTTTGTACTTGAACCGACTTGAATCACGTGGCGAGGGAACATTGAAGAAGACGACGCAGAACTATCATCTCATCGCCTTGCGATCGTTTTTGAAGTTTTTGGCACGCCGGGACATTAAGACTATGGCACCGGAAAAAATCGAGCTCGCTAAACAAGGCTCGCGCGATGTCGCGTTTCTTGATGGCAACGACCTTCAGCGCATGCTTGAAGCTCCGGAAAAGTCCGAGCTTGCTCCGATTGTGAAGGCGCGCGACAAGGCGATTCTCGAATTGTTTTTTTCAACCGGGATGCGCGTGAGCGAGTTGGCGAATTTGAAACAGAATCAGATCAATCTTGAGCGCGATGAGTTCACGGTGCGCGGAAAAGGGGATAAGACCCGCGTGGTATTCCTTTCGCAGCAAGCCAGGCATGCGCTTAAGAAGTATTTGGAGATGAGAAAGGATGAAGTGCCGCATATGTTTGTGCGACATGACCGTGCCAAGAGCGAGGACAAGGAAGTGAATGCGCTCACCCCGCGCTCAATCGAACGATTGGTGAAATATTACTCTGTGTTGGCCGGCATTCCGAAAAAAGTTTCGCCGCATACCCTCAGACATTCATTCGCGACCGACCTGCTCATGAACGGCGCAGATATCAGAAGCGTGCAGGCGATGCTCGGACACTCATCCATCACCACCACGCAGATTTATACCCACGTCACGAACCAGCAATTGAGAGAGGTGCACAAAGCATTCCACGGGAAGACGATAGACGAAAAGTAATTTTTCGATTATCTTCCGCCCTGCATGCCCCCGTCGTCTAATGGATAAGACAGCGGACTTCTAAGCCGCTTATGTAGGTTCGATTCCTCCCGGGGGCACCAACAAAATCCCGCCTAAACAGGCGGGATTTTGATTTGACGGCTAGGACGCTTGGCCCTACCCTTGGGCCATATGGAAATTATCTACATGTTTCTGTTTTTCGTGGGTGTGATCATGTTTTTCAGTACCGTGCGTCAAGTTAACCAATACCAGCGCGGCGTGAAGTTGATGTTTGGTCGTTTCCACAAATTGGTGCAGCCGGGTTGGCGTATCGTTATCCCCGTCATCCAATCGATGAGTAAGGTGGACATCCGCATTAAGGCGGTGGAGGTGCCGTATCAGGACGCGATCACGAAGGACAACGTCTCATGTAAGATCAACGCCGTCATTTACTATCGCGTGGTCGATGCAGGCAAAGCGGTACTCGAAGTTGAAAACTTCTGGAACGCCGTCTCGCAGCTTGCGCAGACGACGATGCGTAATGTGGTGGGTGAGCTCTCACTCGACGAGCTTTTGTCTGATCGTGATCAGGCGTCGAATCGCATTAAGGAATTGGTCGCAACGCATACCGCCGCTTGGGGTATTGAAGTGCAGAGCGTGGAATTGAAGGACATTTCGTTGCCGGAAGACATGCAGCGCACCATTGCCAAACAAGCTGAAGCTGAGCGTGAACGCCGTGCCGTTATCATCAGCTCAGAGGGTGAAGTGATTGCGGCGGATAACTTGAAGAAAGCAGCAGGCATCTTGTCGGAAAATCCGGCTGCTTTGCACTTGCGTACGTTGAATTCGATTAACGATATTTCGAGCGACCAGTCCAACACGATTGTGTTCGCGGTACCACTCGAAATTATGCGTGCGTTTGAAAACTGGGGGAAGAAATAAAAAAACCGCCCCGGATGGGGCGGTTTTTTATTGCATGAATTGGTAGATGAGGAGTGCGGCCATGAGGATGTTCGTGCAGGCTGAGAGCAGACACCAGGTGCACCAGGCCTTGATCAATTTCCATTGAACATAGATGAGTGCTAGCGACAACAAGGCGGCACCAGCTACCAGCATGCGAAGACTCCATAGAAGGAGTTGAGTATCGCCAACATTCATCATCAGGCCAATGCTTAACGCGAGGGCGGCAATGTAGAACAGAAAGCCCGCAACATCGTTGTGGATGCCGAAGATGCGGTTGTACTTGCTCGTCAGGACTTTGGTGCAATCATGGCCAACCAGGCAGATAGGCTGTTCGGCTTTATGACGTGTGCGGATCAGGTACAGGGTTTCGCCGATTCCGATGACGGCCAGAACGGAGAGAATGACGAAGACGTCCATACGGTTAATCGAATGTGGGATTGGTGTTTATTTCGTTCGTGACTGAGTAGTCGCTCGCAATATTGATGTCGGTTCCAAACATGTAGTTGGTAAAGAATACGTCTGAGATGTCGTCGATTTTCTTATTCCAATCACTACCATAGAGACTCACGGCTGCTGCTTCGGTTTTAACCCAGTGCAGTTCACCGCTGCGGGATACGGCATATACTTTCGGATCGGTGGTGAATTTCACCATGCGAACGCCTGGACGATACGTGACATTTCGACCAAGGCCGAATGAACTCAGCTTTTCCAATGAGACCTCTTCAACAGTGTCGAAGTTTTGATACCAGGTAAAATAGACGCGGCTATTAGGAAATGCGTGACGCTTTCCATCGCGTCCAATGTAGTAGACCGCCTTACATGGATGGTCTGTTCCAACGTTTTCCGGACAAACGGTTTTGAAGAGTTTGAAGGAGTCGGGTGATTGAGGAGTTCCGGTTAGCGGAGCTGGTGCCGGTGCTGGTGTCGGAGCGGGAGCTGGTGCCGGTGCTGGTGTCGGAGCCGGTGTAGGCGTTGGGGTAGGTGTTGGGGTTGGACTTGAAAGCGGGGGAGCGCTTTGAATAGCGCCTTCGACCCAGATCGCCGTATTCGGTCCGGCTGCCATGCCGCCGCTTGTATCGCGACAGAAGACGAAGGCGATGCGCGAACCACCGGATGTGAAGGTGTGTGACTTGCTCGCTACGCCCCCGGTCACGGTCATCGCGCCGACATCGGCTAAGTCGACATAGAGATTGCAGTATTGGATCGGCACGGCCGAATTCACACTGGCTGAGAAGTTGACCGGCGAGTTCGCATTCGCCGTTGTGGGTGTTACTCCGCTAATGCTTGGTGCGGCAAATGTGGCCATTGGAAAAAGCAAAGCACTCGATACGGCGAGCGTGGAGAGAAGGCGTTTCATATTGCCTTACAGGATAATCTTCCAGAAGGGTTTTGGATAGCGGATGAAGTGAACGCCGAATTGTGATTTGAATGCAGAATAGCCTCGCCACCCGTTTGGATCACCGGGAGCCCAAAACCCATCAAATTCGAGAAAGCGCATCCCGCGCTGCTGCGAATCGCGGAACCATTCTTCGATCAGTCCTGTTCCGGCCGGAGTTTTGCGGCCATCAGGATGGATGAATGAAGTCATGTGTACGCTTGTTTTTGTTTCCGGAATATCCAGGACAGCCAAGCCGGCGATCATTTTGCCGTCCGATTTCCGTCGTGCGGCAAAGAGGCGAGTGAGGCCAGGATGAGTTTGGGCACGACGCTTCAATGATCCGCCGAACGCTCGTACCAAGCCCATGCGCATACCGCTTTGTTCGTAGGCGGCGAGATATTCTTCAAGTGTTGGTCGGATGGCTTCAATCTCGTTTTGCTTCAGCCAGTCGCTGCGATGGCGTTGCGCCTGCGGATACCAGCGTTCCCAATACGCGTCATCAGATTCGATTTTGGCAAAACCGGTTTTGCGTCTTCGCCCCGCAATCGGGAATTGTCGCCATCCGCTCGGCGGTTTTATGACTGTCGTCGGGTTCCAGAGTATGAAGCGTAATCCGTTGCCTCGCTTTGGTTTTGGTTCTGAATCTCCAAAGAAGAGCTGAAGCCGAGAATTCTTTTTGTCGTATTCGCGTTCGATATACGCGGGGACCCCTGCATAATAGGCATACCCTTCGGGAAGTTGGTCTCCAAGCACGCCGGCGCCATGGGGTCGGAATAGTGCGACCCAGTTGGTCTTGAATTTCCAACATTCTTCTTTGATGAGTTCTGTTTCAAAAGCCTTGAACGTTTCGGGTTGGGTAAAGCTATTCACGAATAGGAATCCATGCGGATGAAGCAGGTGTGTCACATCAGGCAGGGGAGGTAAGACCACGCGCTTACCATCGAACATGTCGCTTACGATCAAATCAAAACTTCCTTTGAGCGTTGGGAGGATCTCCCGTGCATCACCAATCAATACTTCGGGGCGTGTGAGTTTTTTCCACGGCTTATGGAAGGCGTCCATCAGCTTTACCATCTCTTCATCTTTTTCGATTGCGACAATACGCGCTCCCGGAAAGCGCTTGGCGTAGATCGGAAGCGTGGAGCCGGTTCCGAGACCCAGCATCAACACGCGTTTGATGTGTCCGTCGCTCGGAATACGTCGAAACGCGTTTTTCCAAAGATAATCCAGCAAGGCGCAGGACTGGCTGTTTCCGCCCGCACTCACCGTCCAACGACCCATGAAGCGTTCGGCTTTGATGCGTCCGCTGATCGCGGATTCGATAAAACGCCGTTCATACAGCCAGGACATATTCTAGATTTTGCGGCTGTCGTAGGCCCAGTGGAGGACGGCCTGACGCTGTTTGCGATGACAGGAGAAATCGCCGCGTTCGCAATTGTTCCGAATTTGCATCACATGTCGAACTATCGCTTTCCATCGTTTGATCTGGCGACGATCCTCATCTGGTAAGCGCCGTCCCATGTAGTATCGGCAGTACCATTGGAACCAGCCCCGCGGATCATCTTTATAAATCCAGCCGTTCTTTTTCCAAATCGCCAGTGATTGGCTGGCGTTGACGCCAAAGAAGTTTAATTTGGGATCATGGCGATCGTGGCTGAGTTTTGCATGTCTAAACCAAGATGCGGGGAATTCGTCGCGACAGTCGCTCATGTATTTGCCGCCAAATACGCCAAGCTCGAGCATTTGCTTTGGCGTCAGCATGGGACGGAACTCCGGATCGAAGTTTTTTCCTTCCGGCTCGGTTAATACGTACCGGTAGTTTTTTTGCATGAGGTCGTTCACGACGACCGTTGGTTTTGTTCGTCTCACATGCATGGAGCATAAAACAAAAGCCGACCCCTTACGAGGCCGGCTTTTGAATCGAACGATCGATTAGGCAACGAGCTTCACGTCGACGGCGCGCGGACCCTTGTCAGAGTCCTGCTTTTCGAACTCAACCGTCATACCTTCAGCCAATTCCTCGAAACGCACGCCAACGAGGGCGGACGTGTGGAAGAACACGTTGTTTTCCTTCTTGTTTTCCATTCCTTCCGGGGTGATGAAGCCAAAACCCTTTTCGTCGTTCTTACCAGCGATAATTCCCTTCATAGTAGTTCTTACCAATGCGTACAAAGTGGTACACGGTATTTCTGCTCTCAAATGAGCAAATAAACGATCCGTTTCATTGGTTTGCTACCACCATGACAGAAAAAGGGGATTTGGGGAAGAGGTACACCTCTTAACTAAGCCTATTTTTGCGGTGCTAGTCTTAGCATTAATGGCTTATATTAGCCTTGAAATAAGTCTATTTTGATTGACAAAAGGCTCTTTTTGTGTTATAGTGTTCGGTCCAATATCGCAAACCCTCCGGTTCGCGATTCAGGGCAAACCCATTATGAACAAACTCAACAAGATCCAAATGCTGATGGTGAACTATCGCAAAATCGTTGCGGTGTTCCTCTTGGCTATCACCCTTACCAATTCCCAGATGACGGCCTCTGCTAAGGCTTCTGAACCGGTTGTTCAGACGGCCCAGATCGCTCAGACCGAATCCGAGACTAAGGCTATTCAGCCTACGGTTCAGGAGGTCTTGCTGAGCGTCTGTAAGGAGAATGGCTATGGCGAAGCCTGTGCCAAAACCCTTTTGGGCATGCTCTGGAACGAATCTTCCAACCGTTCAACCGTGATCGGTGACGGTGGTAAGGCTCGTGGGTACTTCCAGATTCACTATAAGCTTCACAAGATCTCCATCGCTTGTGCCGAAGACCTCGTGTGTTCTGCCAACTGGACGATCAAGTACTTGGAACGCAATCGCTATCCGAAGTACGTGGACTATGCGGTGCAGTGTCATAACAGCTGTAACGTGAAGAACGGTTATGCTGCCAAGGCTGCCCGTAACGGTAATGCCTTCTGGAACAAGCCGCTCGCTGTTGTGCAGGCCGCTCCGATTGAGCTCGCCATGCAATAAGCGAAATAAAAACACGACCCGAACGGGTCGTGTTTTTGTGGGGTGGCTAATGGGAATCGAACCCATGATAACGGGACCACAACCCGCTGTGATAACCTCTTCACCATAGCCACCGTGGTGCGTTTTGCGGGGTATTTATAGCTCAGTTTTGCAGCTTTGGCAAGGCCCGGAGTCGCCCGCGGTCGGCTTTTGGTCTATCATTAGAGTATTATGAAACGCTTCTTCTCATCGCTTACCTTATCAGCGGTATTGTTTGGTTTGGCTCCGGCCATGGCTTTGGCCGGTGGATGTTACGTGGATCCGGTGTATCAGTACTCGGGTCAGGGGACGATTAAGTCAGCCGTGTTTATGCGTAGCGAGGCCTGTATTGATGGTTCCAGAATTCTTACGACTTTGTCGGCGCGTGCAACCGTATCCGTGATCGGATTCACGGACGGTTGGTTCTACGTTGAGTACAACGGCGCTCGTGGTTGGATTGGTCAGCAATTCTTAGATACGGCAGCTGACCGTTCGACCGTCGTGTGGAATTCATATCGCGAATACATGGATGCCTATCCGAGTCGCGCATCGTATCCAAGCCAGACGCCCGCACCGACCCCAACCGAGACAGCTTATACGGGTGAAATCCCGGGACGCACCTTGCTCAAGCTTATCTGTCCGTCCGTCGCAAGCGCCGATCATCCGTGTAAGGCCGTGTACTATATCGGCGCCGATGGAAAGCGTCACGCGTTCCCGAATGGTCGCGTGTACGCCACCTGGTACGCTGATTTCTTGGGTGTAAAGTCTGTGAGTGCTGAGAGATTGAGTATGTATGCATTGGGTGCCAACGTAACGTATCGCCCGGGTGCACGCATGGTGAAGTTCATCACGGATCCTAAAGTGTATGCCGTTGGTCGCGGGGGAGTGTTGCGCTGGGTGAAGACCGAGGAGTTAGCCCGTTCTCTCTATGGAAGTGATTGGAACAAGAAGATCGATGATATCCCGGATGCGTTTTACGCCAATTACACCTTCGGAACGCAGGTTGAATCTCAAACCGACTACAATCCGGTCACAGAGATGACAGAAGCACCAACATTTGATTAATCCTTTTAAACACATATGACTTCACGCATCGCGCATCTCGCAACTCGTATTCTTGTCCCCGTCTTCGCTCTCGCTCTAGCCGGACAGGGCTGTGCTCCTGCCCCGGCTGTTGCGCCGCAACCTGCGCCGGCAGCTCCACCCGTCGTTGCACCGTCGCCGACACCAGCACCGACCCCTACCCCTAAGCCGACGCCTGCTCCGGCCCCGACGCCCAAGAAGCCATCGGGTACAACGGTTGTTCCTAAGACCGTGGTTGTTGAAATGAAAGACAATATTTTTTCACCTCAGATTGTGGCCGTGAATCAGGGCGACACAGTTGTTTGGAAGAATGTGGGCAAGATGAATCATACTTCGACTGATGCGAGTGGCGCGCTCTTGTGGGATTCGGGAAGCGTTGCTCCTGGCAAGACCTTCAGCCGGAAGTTCACCGCTACCGGGACATATAAGTATAACTGCTCCATTCACAAAGGAATGTCAGGAACGGTTATTGTCGGGGCGGTACAAGCGACGAAGTAGGTAATAAAAAACACCCCCTGATGTGGGTGTTTTTTATTAGGAGAGGAGCAGGACAAAGGCGAGGCCGATTACGCCCATAGCGTGAGCCATGGATGCAATATGTTTGAACTGGAACCGAATGCTAAAGGCGATGAGCATTAATGCTGAAAGGAAGAGGATGAAAAATACATCCAAACGTTTCGCCGCTTCATTGAGTAACCCTGCGAGCGGACTCGTTGCGGTTGTGGCCGCGGGGACAAATGTTGTTGAGCTTGCGCGCGTTCCGTTGACGATCGCATTCGCTTTCTCCTGTCCGAAGAGCTGAACCACGAAGATTGCCGGTTCATTTTTATAGGTTCCTTGGGAATACCCAACGCCGATGTCTTGGTAGTTTGGATCAAGAATGTTGCGGCGATGGGATGGACTAAGTAGCCAGCCTTGTTGAACATCTTCCGCTTGAGTATAGCGAACGGCAAGATTTTCGGCCGCGTATTGCATGACATAGCCGTGATTGCGGATGAAATCGAGAGCCGTTTTTCCTTCAGGTGAGGTGTGCGCGAAGTATCCAAGCGTCGCCATCTCATCGGCTTTTTTTTGAGCCGCTTCGTTTAGGCGCGTATCCATGACAAGTAACGGTACCTCTTCCTTTTCTCTCGTGCGATTGGTGAGTGCGACGATGGTTTCGCGGCTGATCGCGGTTGATTGAGCTTGACCGCCGGGCAACGCAAGGGAAATCGCAAGCGATGAAAAATTGAGCAACAGCAAAAAAGCGCTCATGCCGAATAAATGTTTGTGACGCAGGAGCTTCGGATGATGGCTATTGCCTTCATGTGGAAGCAGTAAATCTTTAACGTGCCGAAGCATGGGAGTATTTTCACGCTTTTTCTCCGCTTTGTCCATGCGGAATATCTAACAAGCGTGAAGCGCCTATAAGCGGTGCTCCGGAAGCCAGAATGCCCAGGAATGCGGCAACCACAGGCCCAGCCACGTTCAGGCTTAAAAGGACAGCACCGATAAATAGTGGCGAGACCCAAAACCAAGGCGCTTGCTTCAAAAACGATTGCAATCGACGGGCTCGTTGGATGGCGTAAGGCAAACGATCCAGGTTTTCGCCTATAAGGATGACATCTCCCGCTTCGAATGAGGCGAGCGTGGTCGGTCCGTACACGATTTTTATGTCTGCACGTTGAGCCGCGCTTGTATCGGTGCGGCCGTCCCATATGAGGCCGAGCGATCCCTTCCGCGCCAAGCGCCCCAATTCAAAATGGCGCTCTTCGGCCCTTAATCCGGAGTGGTATTCATCGATGCCTATGGCCAAGGCTAGATGGGCGGTGCTGCGCAAGGGGTCGCGACTTAAGAGGATGACGCGCTTGAGACCGAGTTCTTGCAACGCGGTCACGGTTTCTTTTATTCCCATCGGCGCGTCCTCGTGCACCCGTAGCCGACCGATACATTCTCCGTTTACGGCGATGAACACGTCCGTGGTGTTTGAGGAGAGTGTGGTCGTTGCGCCGGAAAGCCAGGCTCCATCAAAGGTCGCTTGACGCTCACGAAGCAATTCCGCCGTTCCAACAAGCAGATCATGTCCTGAGACGCGTGCGGTGACGCCTTTCCCTGGAATCTGTTGGAATTGTTCCGGGTGTGGTACCTGGCCGACTTCTTTCACGGCTTGTCGAAAAATGGCTCGTCCCACGGCGTGCTCGCTCGGTTTTTCGGCCACCGCTAAACACTCCCAAATAAAGGCATGACTGGTGCGCGGATCATGATCTAGTTGCCCGACGCGGATGACGCGCTGGGCAAAGAGTCCACTTTTATCCAGGGCGAGTTGTTGCATCTCTGCGAAACGTTCTAAGTGTTTTTGATCCTTAAAGATGACTCCGCGTCTGGCGGCTGATGCGAGCACGGCCAAAGCCGCCATTGGAGTGCTCGAGCTGCGTGGATCTGTCGATGCAAGCAAGAGGAAGCCGATGGTCATACTGAGATCATGCAACCAAAGCCAGGCCCCAAGCGCCAAGGCAGCCATCATGAGTGGGGGAATGAATGATGGTTTTGGTGCAAATGCCTGGAGACGGCTGATACGCCCTGCAACAGTTGCTTCCCCGGTTGCGAAAGACTGTATGTCTAACGAGCCCGCGCGTATCACGCTTCCGGCCCATACGTAATCCCCACTCACTTTTTCCAATGTGCGTCGTTCACCCGTGAGCACGGATTGCTCCACATGCGCCATGCCTCCGTTAACCAACCCGTCGTTGGAAATGCGTTGTGGGCTCCCATCTGTCGCTGCGGCGAGTGGCTCATGCAAGGTACGGCGTACGCGTTTTTCGGCTAAAGCCTGGAACAGTCTTAACCCGTTAAAAAAGATAGTGATGATGGCGGCAAGTTCCCACTCGAACATCCACATGAGAAGGATGAGTCCGACAAGATGAAGGAGTTCCGCCGGCAACGTGCGCTCCAAAAGCCCTCGGAAAGCAGAAAGAGCGATGGGGATGGTCGCGATGATGGCGGCCGCGGCAAGAAATGGGACGGTTTCCGGCCAAAGGCGAGAAACGGCAAAAGCCAAAGCGGGTAAGGCTAGGATAGCGACTTCTACCGACCACTCACCGGCCCATTCCCTGGACATGCCCGGCAGTCTAGCATGTGTCATACTGCCCGTATGCGCCATACACGATTCATCCCGGACCTACGTGGAATCTGGGCTTTTCTCAAGGATGGGAAGGCTGATTGGAAGCCGAAAGTCGGCGTCGTTCTTGCGGCTGTCTACTTATTTTGGCCGATCGATCTATTGCCTGATATCGCCCCAATCATTGGCTGGCTCGATGACTTGGGGCTGGTTGGTTTTGCCTCCTGGTATTTGATTCACGCGGCGAATACGTATCTTGATAAGGAAGACAAAAAGAATGATCACCTCCTGCAGTGAGTTGGCAGCGGGTGTTGGCGAGCCCCTGATTGGTACCGCGAGTCCGAAATCGCGTCTGATTTTTGTTTCCTGTAATCCAGATCAGCTCGCTTTCGCTCCTGATCCGAAAAAAGAGTATCGTTTCTATATTGATACAAGTGCAGGCGATGGAATAAATGTGCGCATTCATCCTGATGAAGTGATGTATCGGAATGTTCCTGCTGATCAGGTAGAAGCGTTGATCGCGTCACATATCGAGGGCAAACCCTTATTTCCTTCCGAGTCGATTTCACGGCTAAGCATCTACATCTGTATTCATGGCGGACATGATGTGTGTTGCGGACGACAGGGACCTGCTGTTCTTGAAGCAGTTCGGAAAGGGGCGGGAGGGAATATCGATGTGTTTGGTTGTAGTCATTTGGGCGGACATCGTTTCGCCGCAACCGGCGTCTGCATGCCATCCGGCCTCATGTACGGCCGTTTGTCTGTGGCAGATGCGGTTTCGCTTGTGGAATCCGTTCGCGGCAATTCCGTTTTGAAGGCGCGTTTGCGTGGGAGGGTCTGGCTTTCAATCGAAGATCAAATCAAAGAGTACGAAGCGCTAACAGGGGAGAGTCTTTCTCGTGATCGTTCGCAATTCATTCAAGCAAAAAGCTGCCGGGATATTCCGACAGCTTCTGTTGCTTAGCCTTTGAAGTTGGTTACCGCCATCATCCAGTGTTCGGTTTTTTCACCGGCATGGGTGTCATGCCACTTCTCTTCAAATTCTGGAATCGGGAGAATGCGGATGCCTGATTCGGTTTCCGGATCCATCATGAAGACTTTTAACTTCCCGATCTCATACACGACTCCGTAATGGTCTCCAAGTTCGTTTTTCCAACCAACCATCACCGGAATTTCGTTTTCAATATATCCACGCAAGTCATCCAAGGTTGCGTTTGTTTTTGTCTCAACGATCCCCCCGACGGCTTTTGCGCCTTCAATAATCTTGGTGTGGCTGGTGGCCGTATCCGGCGTCACCTGACATAGCTTAGCCAACTCGTCTTCCGAGTACTCCTTGTCGTGGTGCTGGAGAATGATTTTAAGCGTAGCCGGTCCGCACAAGCCTGGTGTCTGACGGACGGGAAAAAGGGGTTTCATATTAGTGAGTATGATGATTCGGCTGATCGGGCGCGCCAAATTGTTCAACCGCTTCGTCCAGATTCTCGCGGCGGCTTAATTCGGCGAGTTCGAGCACGGATTTGCTGACCTGGGTCGGATGGGGGATTTGTTCAAAGACGAAGCGCACTTTTTCACCCGCGGTTTGGATTTCCATGTGACCGTAATCAAACAGCGTCGGGATGAAGCCGTTCACGGTTGAGGTTACGTCTTGGATGCGATTGAGGCGCAATTCAGACACGGTGCGCGCAAACAAGCCTGTCTGTTCAATGTTGAGGACGCGCTTGGTCGTGACAATCCAGATGTCCAGGTAGTAATCCATGAAACTTTGGAACAAGAATAACCAGGCAAAAAGAAAGAACGCTGAGCCGCCCATCAGAATGAGCGTGATCATGCCTTGGTTTTCAAGCAAAAGCGGTTGGGTATTTGTTAACACGATCCAGCCCACAAAGGGGGAGCAGATAAGGAAAATGAGGCCGAATATCAATCCGATTAATGTGATGGGATGCCGGCGCAGCACATGCACCACCTTTTCATCCGGAATGGCGTTCGGAAGATGATGCAGGTCAATCATATGGCTGGAGGACATTAGTACCACCGGGAATCACCTGGACATCCTGAGTCCAATCAAGCGTGAGAAAATACCAGCCCATGCCGAGAATGATGGCTGCGCTGACCACGAGAAAAAGCGTTGTGCTTACAAAGGTGATCGTGCCTGACATCCCGTAGCGAAGTTGCATCACGACGGTGACGAAGGCGAGCAGACAAAACAGTCCGACCAGGACGAGCCAGGCAATGAGAAAATAACCCAAGGGGATCATGTCCCAAGTGTACCTTGGCGCTCTGGCGGCGTGAAGCCGAGATGTTTGTATGCCAATTCAGTCGCCATGCGGCCACGAGGGGTGCGGGCAATCAATCCTTGCTGGAGCAAAAAGGGTTCAATGACGTCTTCGAGCGTTTCCATCTCTTCGGCTGTGGCGGCAGCGAGCGTGCTCAGACCCACCGGGCCGCCATTAAACTTATCAATAATCGATTTGAGTGTGCGGCGATCGGCCTCGTCCAAGCCCAGGTGATCGATTTCAAGCGAGGTGAGCGCCTTATCAACCACGCCTTCATCCATGATCCCGCCAGCCATGACCTGGGCATAGTCGCGCACGCGCTTCAATAAACGGTTGCCGATACGCGGCGTACGGCGACTGCGGTTCGCAATCATCGCGATCGGTGGCGCATCCATGCTGAGGTCGAGTAGACGCGAGGAGCGATGCAGGATTTGTTGCATTTCATCCGGTCCGTAGAAATCAAGGTGGAAATGGGCGCCAAAACGATCACGCAAAGGCGCGGACAGAAGTGAGAGGCGAGTCGTCGCACCGATCAAGGTGAAGCGCTTCAAGTCCAAGCGTAGCGTGCGCGCGGTCGGGCCTTTGCCGATGACGATGTCGAGAGCGAAGTCTTCCATGGCTGGATAGAGCACCTCTTCAATCGAGCGATTCATGCGGTGGATTTCATCCACAAACAGAATGTCGCCGTCTTCTAAATTGGTGAGAATGGCTGCTAGATCGCCGACACGCTCCAGAGCCGGACCGCTGGTCACGCGAATATTCGAACCCATTTCATTCGCAATGACATGAGCGAGTGTGGTTTTGCCCAGACCCGGAGGGCCGTAGAGAAGAACATGGTCGCAAGGTTCGGAACGGCCTTTGGCTGCTTCAATAAAGATACGGAGGTTCTCTTTGGCCACGGGCTGCCCGATGAATTCCGCCAGATTTTTTGGACGCAAAGCGGCATCAAAGCTTTTTTCGCTTGGTTGTTCTTCCGGAGCGATTACGCGCGGCGCTTCCTGTTCCATAATTGTTCTATACGATCCTAGCATGGAGGTCGCTTCGGAGAAAAGCTGTGCTAGGATGGGATCCATGTTCTTCATCATCGACTTCATCTTGCATATTGACCGGCACTTGTCGGAAATTGTTGCCGCAGCCGGTTGGTGGTCGTATGCGGTGCTGTTTGGGATCGTGTTTTGCGAAACCGGCTTGATTGTTACGCCGTTTCTTCCCGGTGACTCATTGCTGTTTGCGGCCGGATCCATGGCCGCACTCGGCGCATTTGAGTTGCCTCTACTCGTCTTTGTGTTGTTTGCGGCAGCGGTGATTGGGGACGCCTTTAATTATTGGTTGGCTCGCGAATGGGGATTGCGTTTGCTCGAAGGGCCGCTTGCACGTTTCGTGGACAGGAAACATTTGGAAAAAGCCAACCACTTCTATGCGAAGTATGGAGCGAAAGCCATCGTGCTGGCGCGTTTCGTCCCGATCATGCGCACCGTTGCTCCCTTTACAGCCGGCATCGCGCGCATGGATTATCGCCGATTTGCCACCTATAACGTGATTGGTGCCGCGATGTGGGTTTTGATTTTTACGGTAGGCGGATATCTGTTCGGGAACATCCCATGGGTGAAAAAGCATTTTAGCGTGGTGGTGATTGCGATTATCGTCATATCGCTCATTCCGCTCGTTGTTGATACGTGGCGTTCGTATCGGGATCGGAAGGGTGCTGACAAGTTACCCAAGGCGTGATAGAAAATGGCTGCGCGTAGATAGGCCCCGATGGCGGAATGGTATACGCGGGGGACTTAAAATCCCTAACCCGCAAGGGTGTGCAGGTTCGAGTCCTGCTCGGGGCACCACAAACTTTTATGCATAGGACACCGGCCGACTTACGAAAGGCATTAACCGCCGATACGAAGGCTCTCGCGAAGTGGGATGATCTTACGGCGCTCGCGAGGAACGAATGGATCTGCTGGGTGACGTACGTTAAGCTCGCGGAAACGAGACGAGAGCATGTGGAACGAACGATTTCTCAATTGAAAGAAGGGAAGCGTCGGCCGTGTTGCTGGCCCGGATGTCCGCATCGTAATCCAAACGCGAAAAAATGGTTTAAGAAATAAAAACGACCCGCCAAGGCGAGTCGTTTTTTTTGTTAGGCTTTGCTCGGCTGAACGAGTGACTTGTAGGCCATGCGATGCTTCCAGAGGAAGTAGGCGTTCAAGAGTAGTAAGACATTTCCCATGACTGCGCCTCCGGTAAAGAGGCCGCCATCAAGCACGAGATGAAAGCCGACGATGTTCAACGTGATTGGCAGGATGAGCAGGGCTGCAAGCGGTTCACGCTTCGTCCACAAAGATACGAGCGCAAGAGCGAATACCACGGCCATCATGAGCGTGATGTACTTGGCATCCATCAGTACGCGAATATATTCAAACGCTTGCGGCGTGTTGTAGAGGTCCGCCGTGGGAGCAGGGAAGATACCCGTTGCGCCAAGAATGGGCATTAGACACAGTAGGCTGAGAAGCACCTTCAAAACAATGTCGATAATTTTTTGGAGTTTCATAGGGTTTATGCCGTATATGGTAATTGTTCGCATGTCTTTTGTTAAGTTACACTGAAATCCAATCGTATGAACAAAGATATTCGCGCCTACAACAAAGCACGCGCAACGGGAGAGCGCGCAATTTGCGATCAACTCGCCAAGCTTATCGACACAAATCTTAAGAAAACAGAGAGCAAGGTGTGGCATGCACACCCTGTGTGGTTTCTGGACGGTAATCCGATTGTCGGCTACAGCAAGTTGAAGGCGGGTATTAGGCTCATGTTTTGGAGCGGAGTCTCTTTTGATGAGAGGGGGCTTGAGGCCGGAACGGGGAGGTTTAAAGATGCATCCGTGACCTATAGATCTCCCGACGAGATCAATGCAAAGGCCATCAAGCGATGGCTTAAGAAAGCAAAAACCATTCAGTGGGATTATAAAAATATTGTAAAACGACGAGGGAAGTTGGTGAGAATAAAGTAGGCATTCCCTTGACAATTCGACCCGTTTTTCCCAAGGTTCGGTTGCCGTCAGTCAATTCACCAAACCAGGAGGAACGGCATGTCGTATTTTTACAAGGTCACAAGCCTGCTCGCGACGGTCGTCGCGTTCTGGCTGTCGGCGGCCGTTCCGGTCGCCAACGCCCAGGACTGCGGCAGTCCGCCCGCCCACGTCGAGGTCTCGAGCGACTTCGCTCGACACTGGACGCTCTACACCTGCAGCCAGATGAATCTGGCTACCGGTGCCACCGTGCCCATCGAGGGTATCCCGGTCACATTCTCGCTTACCGACGAGGAGCGCACCTGCACCGAGTCGACCGAGACCGTGGAGGAGCATCGCCGCTACATCATGCGCTACCTCGCGACGCGCGAGAGTCTGCTCATCGCCGAGTGCGGCTACCGTTTGTGCGAGATGCGACGCGCACGCGCCGACAGCGCGGTGATGGCCGTCTTCACTCACATGTGCGGCATGGGCTTCGCTGACACGTCGGGCTCGTCCCCGTCGGCGAGCATCAGCGTCGCGGATCCGCATCAGTCGATCGTGTGGAGCGAGACGACGGCCGGGACCATGGTCGACATCGACGTCTCGGTGCGGAACCACAACCCCGGCGTCGATCTTCGCTACCGCGCGGGACGTGTCTCGCCCGGTCGTAGCGGACGCCTGATGTCCGCAAGTTCCGGATCGCTCGGAGCGAACGCTGTCACCAACGTGACGATCCGCGTGCGCATCCCCACGCGCCGGCCGCTGCGAGGCGAGCCGGTGTACATCCCGTACCGCGTCGAGGTACGCGCGGGAGGGGGAGTGCGCGCCGCTCACGTGAGCGGAACGGTGATGGTGTACGCCTCCACCGACGAGAGCCGGTATGCCTACTGCACCGACTGGTCACATGACATGTGCGTGCAGTGCGAGGTGCCGCTCAGCGCGTCGGCGACATCGGGTTCGTGCGGAGGTATGCCGGAAGGCGACGCCTCCATCTCGTTCTCCGGCCGTGCGCTTGCGCGCGGACTGGATGCCGAGCACGACACCTGGATCGCCGTCGATCTCGATAGCGGAAGCGCCTTCGATGCCTGGTGCAACGGCAATCCCGGCGGACATCATCGCGGTGTCGGCTGCGTAGGTCCGTTCAGCGGTAGCCGTGGGGTGCGCGTGGTCACCATGAACATTCCACACGTTTCGGTGCCCGCCAGCGGGTTGCTCGAGGCAACGACGGGTTTCTCGACATGCGTCGCTGCTCCCGGTGGCTGTGACCTGGTCGGGACCCTGACCTTCCGATCGCTGGTCACCGTCTTCGACGAAGACTGACTTCCGCCAAAGGCGGATTTTTTGTTATACAGGATCCATGAGCTACATCTACAAACAGCTTTCAACCGCGGATACGGATATTTTCAAAAAACTTCTTAAGATGTTCGGCGAAGCGTTTCATGATATGGATGCGTATCAAAGCGCGATTCCGAGTGATGCCTATCTTGCGAAGCTGCTTGGCAAAAGCCACATCATTCCGTTAGTGGCGATGGATGGGGAGAATGTCGTTGGCGGCCTTGTGGCGTACGAATTGGAAAAATTCGAACAGGAACGCAGTGAGATATATATTTATGATCTAGCGGTTGACGAAAACCATCGCCGCAAGGGGATAGCCACCGAGCTAATCAAACGACTTCAAACCATCGCAAAAGAGCGCGGAGCCTATGTCATCTTTGTTCAGGCTGATTATGGCGATGACCCGGCGGTTAAGCTTTACGAATCACTTGGCGTGAAAGAAGAAGTGATGCACTTCGATATCAAAGTTTAACGCGGTTTGAATTCGTCCTGGCCCAAACGCTTTTCCGGCGGCGGCGTTTTTAAACCAAGAATGCGATAGATATCGTCTTCTTTGTGCACCGGGACGATTTTGCCTTTCTTGGTTAAACCGTATTCGTTCAACTTGTAGCCCTGTTTGATGGCGCGTTCACGCAAGAGAATATTGTGACGACGATCGCCGGTGAAATATTGCAAGGTTGATCCAAAGACTTTGTCCGGAACGACGCGCAGGTCGCAGTCGATGCCTGTCTTTAATCGGACCGATGAGCCGGTTTTTCCATGTGTGTGCACCGTTTCGACTTCAGGCATTGAGACAAAAGCATCCATCACTGATTTTGGATCAGAGGACGTGGCAATCAAATCGATATCGCCAACGTCCTTCTTTTTGCGACGGAGCGAGCCTGCGTAAGCGCAATGTTTTACGCCCTTTACTTTCTTTAGACGCGCGACGATTTTGTCGGCGAGAGGCAAAACTTTTTTCAGCGGATGGCGTCCCGTTGAGCTACGGAGTAGGGCAATACCGCGCGCCAGTTTTTCTTCCGATTTCGAACCCCAGCCTTTCAGCTTCGCGAGTTTGTGATGCTCGAGCGCAAATTCCAAATCATCCATGTTGGAGATCTTGAGCGTTTTCCATAGTTGGCCGATATGTTTCGGACCAAGGCCTTCAATGCGCGATAATCCCCAGATATCGACCGGGAATTTGCGTTTGAGTTGTTCGTATTCCTTTACGTGACCTGTGCGGAAGTACTCATCAATCTTGGCGGCGATTGCCTGGCCAATACCGGGCACTTCATCTAAAGCTTTTGTACCGCCAGCCTTCCATTTCCTTTCAATATCTTCGCCCAAGCCCATGACCGCTTCACTCGCGAGTTCATAGGCCTGTGGCTTGAACGGCGTTCCTTGAATGGCATGCCAGTACGAAAACTCGAATAACATGCGAGAGAGGAACTCATGGGGTTTCATATCAGGAGGCCATCACCGGCATCGAGCTGATTTTTACATGGCCGAATTTTTTCATAACAGCCTTCATTTTTGTTTTGTTCAGGAGACCTTTTTGAGGACCGATATATTGCACGACGCTCCAGCCGTTGGCGGTTCCGGCACGCATGGCATGTTCGATATCCATACCCATCGCGAGGGCGCAGGTAAAAGCCGTGGCGTATGAATCGCCCGCGCCGGTTCTTTCGACAACCGGACCCGGATAGACTCCCATACTCCAAATCGTTTTGCCGTCCGTGGCATGCGAGCCTTTGGGTCCGTCTGTGATCACCACGATCTCGGGCCCAAGATGTTTTAGCGCGACCATCAGGCTAGGCACCGGATGTTCACCATCTCCGAGCAAGAGTTCGGCCTCTTGTTTGTTTACGATAAAGACGGTTGACCTCGCGATGATTGGCTTGAGGGACTTTATCCCTCGACGCAATTGTTTTGTGCCGGGGTTGAAGCAGAGTTTTTGTGATGGATTTTTTTTGAGATGGGCGAGTAATTCGCGCTCCATCTTTTCATGCCCCGGACCCACCGAGGTGTAGTAGATCCATTTGGCGCCATCGATTTTTGGAAGCAGGTAACGACGGGGTTCGCCGTGAACGAGAATCGTGCGCTCACCCTTGAAGGTCAGCACGGTCGAATAGTTTGTCCCGTGTTTGGAATCGAAACGCACATAGGTGGTTGAGACCTTTTCTTTTTTCCAGCCCTCTACGATTTCTTTCCCGATATCATCTTTTCCTAGGATAGAGACAATCGCGCTTTTCAGTCCTAAGCGTGAGGCACCCACGGCTGCATTTGAGGCGTTCCCGGCGCCTGGTATTTTGACCACGGCATCAACCGGGATTTTTTCCGCATACGCGAGACACAGAAGGCACTGCTCTTTGTTTATTTGGCAGGAGAGGGATGCTTCGCTGATCTGTAGAAAGACGTCGAGTGTGGAGTCGCCAATGGCGATGAAGTCAAACATATAACGCAAGGTTAGCAGCCCGTGCTGGCGCTTGCGAGGGGCGTCCCTGGGCTCTATACTTCAGATAAGACTCATCTAGACACTATCTATATGTCGATCATGAAAAAAAAGAAGTCATCAGCCGGAGCCGTGGGCGCTGGCATTGCCGCAGGTGCGATTCTCGGTCTCGCCGCGGGATTGTTCCTCCAGTCGAAGAAGGGCAAGGAATTGACCAAGGACGCACGTAAGAAGGCGATGGTTTTGCAGAAGCAGGTGATGAAGCGTTTGGACGCGGCCGGTGAAATGAGCAAAGAAGTGTATGAAGAAATTGTCGACGACGTTGTGAAGTACTATGGCAAGTCCAAAGAATTGGCTGCCAAGGAAATTCCGGAGGTTCGTGCCTTCCTGATGAGCAAGTGGAAGGAAGTCGAGGCCGCCATGAAAGGCTAATGTGAAAACGCACCGTTTTATCGGTCCATACGATCTCCACAAAACGGAGATCGTTTTGGATGACGAGGCCTCGCGTCAAATGGCGAGCGTCTTGAAGTTGCGCACGGGCGAGTCCGTGATTTTGTGCGATGGGAAGGGCCGCCAAGCGCCATACGAGATTTTGGAGATCAATAAGAATGAGATTGGATTCGTCCGCATCGGCGATGCGCATCAGGTTGAGGCGGAGCCGCCCTACCAGGTCACGCTTTATGCGGCGATCTTAAAGCGGGAGAGCTTTGAGTGGGCCGTGCAAAAGGCGGTGGAGTGCGGAGCCACGCGTATTGTTCCGGTAGTGACGCGTCGCACGATCAAAAAAGACGTGAAGCACGAACGTTTGCAGGAAATCGCCAAAGAGGCGGCCGAGTTGTGCGGGCGCGGCATTGTCCCGCAGGTCAGCGAACCGATGAAATTCGAACAGGCGATGGCTGATGCGAAATCAAATCATACGAATTTCTTTTTTGATGTTTCATCGGATGCGCCGGAGTTGAAGCGTCAGGGGAGTGTTGGATTGTTTGTCGGTCCAGAGGGCGGTTGGGATGAAGAAGAGATCGGAAACGCAAAACGCGCCGGCTTCACGATTGCATCGCTTGGCCCGCGCGTTTTGAGGGGTGAAACGGCCTGTGCGGTGGCCGTGTATCTCACGACTATTTGATCACGATTTTGTCTTTGGTCGCATCCACTTTTACGCTGTCACCCTCTTTGATTTTTCCTTCGACGATCTTGAGCGCGAGTTCATCCAAAATAAGATCCTGAATCGCGCGCTTCAACGGACGCGCACCAAAGCTCGGGTCATAGCCCTTATCGGCGACGAGCGCCTTGGCTTTGTCGGTGAATTCGACGTCGATTTTTTTGTTGTCATGCAAGCGCTTTACGACATCTGCGAGCTGCAAGTCCACAATCTGTGAGAGATCGTTTTTTGCCAGCGCTTGGAACATAACGATCTCATCCACGCGGTTCAAGAATTCCGGACGGAAATGATCGCGCAACATCCCGAGGACGCGTTCCTTTACGCTGCCCGTATCTTGCGTCTCCTCATCGTCGCCGTTTTTGAAGCCGATGTCGCCGCGTGTTTTGCCGAAGTCTAGAATAAGATCCGATCCAATATTCGAGGTCATGATGATGACCGTGTTCTTGAAGTTCACGGTGCGGCCTTTACCGTCGGTGAGACGACCGTCATCCAATACCTGAAGAAGCGTGTGGAACACATCCGGATGCGCTTTCTCAACTTCATCAAGCAAGACAACCGCGTACGGGCGACGACGGATCTTTTCCGAAAGCTGTCCACCTTCATCGTGGCCGACATAGCCCGGGGGAGAGCCGATCATGCGCGAGATGGCATGCTTTTCTTGATACTCGCTCATGTCGATGCGCACCAATGCATCTTCATCATCGAACATGCTTTGCGCGAGCGCTTTAGCCAGTTCCGTTTTGCCGACACCCGTTGGTCCAAGGAACAAGAAGCTGCCGATCGGACGCTTTTCTTCGCTGATGCCGGCGCGTGAGCGGCGCAGCGCATTCGCCACCGCTTTCACGGCTTCATCCTGACCGATGACGCGGTTGTGCAGCTCTTCTTCAAGATGCGCGAGCTTCATCGATTCGGATTCGAGCATACGATTGACCGGAATCCCGGTCCAACGGCCGACCACGGCGGCGATATCTTCATCGGTGACGGCATCTTTCAAAAGTCCGCGCTTGCCTTGCAATGCCTTGAGCTTTTGTTCTGCTTCCTTGCGGCGTTTTTCGGCTGCCGGGAGTTTGCCGTAGCGAATTTCGGAAGCCTTTTCCAAATCCCCACGGCGTTCGGCAATATCCGCTTCGCTCTTAAGCTGCTCCGTTTCCTTCTTGGCGCCGCTGATGGCGGTGATGAGCTCCTTCTCGGCTTTCCAGGATAATTCCAACCCCTCCGATTTTTCACGCACTTCGGCCCAGTGCTTTTCCAATTCAGCCAAGCGCTCCTTGGATTCCTTGTCTTCTTCCTTGGAGAGCGCACGCTTTTCAATATCCAAACGCACTTGTTCGCGCTTCAACTTATCGAGTTCTTCCGGCAACGAGTCGATTTGCATGCGCAACGCGGCAGCGGCTTCATCGATCAAGTCCACCGCCTTGTCCGGAAGGAAGCGATCGGTGATGTAGCGCGTCGAAAGTTTTACGGCTGCAACAATCGCGTTGTCCGTAATACGCACGCCGTTATGCAATTCGTATTTATCCTTGATGCCGCGCAAAATCGCGATGGCGTCTTCTTCAGAGGGTTCATCCACAAACACCGGTTGGAAGCGGCGGGTGAGGGCAGCGTCTTTCTCAATATATTTCTGATACTCGCCGAGCGTGGTTGCTCCAACGCAGCGCAATTGGCCACGAGCAAGCGCAGGTTTGAGCATGTTTGAAGCGTCCAATGATCCGCCTTCGCCCGAAGCACCGGCGCCCACGAGTGTATGGAGCTCGTCGATGAACAAAATAATTTTGCCCGAAGCCGTTTCCACTTCGCGCATGACGGCCTTCAAGCGCTCTTCAAACTCACCGCGGAATTTCGTTCCGGCTACAAGCGAGCCGACATCCAAAGCCATGACCTCGCGGTCCTTAAGTGACTCCGGAACATCACCGGCGACAATGCGCTGCGCAAGGCCTTCGACGATGGCGGTTTTACCCGTACCAGCTTCACCGATCAGGACCGGATTGTTTTTGGTACGACGAAGCAAGATCTGCATCACGCGGCGGATTTCGTCATCACGACCGACCACAGGATCGAGTTTTTCCTGGCGTGCGAGTTCGGTCAGATTCTTCGCATACTTCTCCAACGCTTGATACGAACTCTCCGGCTCCGGCGAATCAACCTTCACCGAGCCACGCACGTCTTTGAGTGCCTGCAAGATGGCATCGATGCTGATGTCACTCTTTTTCAAAATGTTCGCGACCTGCTGGCTTCCATCGGCAAGGGCGAGCAACAAGTGCTCGGTGGAAATATATTGATCCTTAAATTGCGCGGCGACCCGTTCCGCACCCTGAAGGATTTTTGCCATGGCGGGTGATAGGAAGAGCTGGCCGGCGCCGCCCATGCCGACAGCGACCTTCGGCAAGTTGGTGAGGATCTCGTCCGCTTCGTCTTTTAATAACTCGACGTCTACGGAAAGTTTTTTAAAGACAGCAGGAACAACCCCGCCGTCCTGTTCAAGCAAGGCAGCAAACAAATGAATCGGCTCCAAGGCTTGCTGGCCATTGGAGAGGGCGAGATGTTGGGCGATGTTTAGGGCTTCCTGGCTTTTTGTAGTGAAATTTTGGGGAATCATAGCGCTGAGCTATTTTAGCAGTCTCTCATTATGAGTGCTAATTTCAGGATACAAAAAGACGGTCTAGGCGTCAATCCTAAGCCGTCTTTGGACCAACTAGACCGGGCGCTTTACGATTACGTTGCCGTTGATGTCGCGGTAACGGACTTCGATCTGACCGAACGGTCCATCAATTGTCAGGTAGACGGGCAAGTCCTGACTGATGCAAAGCGTGAAGTTCTGTTTGGTGCCGTCATTCAAGGTTTGTGAGAAGGCGTAGCGCTGACAGCCGGCACTCGGGTCTTCGGTTTTGGCGATGAGTGTGGCTGTATCAGAAACGGTGCTCTGATACTGATTTGAATAGCTAAATGCGTTTTGGAAGACAGCCTGGAAGTTTTTTCCATCCTGCGTCTGTGAGAGGTCGCTCCAGCTGGAAGTTCCGTTGCGATACCAGATTTCTTTTTCGGTTGCGTAGATGTCGGCGGTTTGGATGCCCTGCGTTGTCGGAAGTTCGATACGTCCCGACATGCCGATGTCGCGGTTGAAATCCAGATTCGTCGTGATGCGGCCGCTGGCTGATGGAACAATCATCCCCGCACGGAATGCTTTGGCTTGCGAGAGGTTGCGCAATACTTGACGCGCATACAAGACGTCGCGCGATACGCCCTGAGGTGTTTCCTGCGTGACCTTGGTGTCGGCGGTTGGCGTTACCGCATTCGGGACAGTCGCGGGTTTAGGTTCTTCTTGCTTGCAGCCAAATCCAGCTAAAGCAAGAGCAAGTAGGGGAACGAGGAGTGCTAGGCGTTTCATAGATATGGACATGATAGCGGAAAATCTAACGGTCTGCTAAAGAGACGGCGGTTTGTCGTCCTTTCACAGACGAGGAGTGTTCATGGACATCGATCTCGAAGAGTCCGGTCCAGGCTCGCAAGAGCTTGAACGCCTGGACCACGAGGTCCGGGCCGTCGTACAGAAGCTCGGTTTGTCACCGGCTGAACAAATCCCTTTGTTCGTCGAGTTGCGTACGCATATCTTGTTTGGTGATGATCGCTACGCGATGCCGTATATCGCGAAAGACGATCGGCGGGGGAACGAGCTGTTCGCCATCCTCGTGAAGGCGAATATCGGTCTTGCGAAGTACTGGGTGAGGAGAGCGCGGCCCTTCGGGTCATTCGACGATTATCTGCAGGAGGCTCTCATCGGGCTTCAGAAGGGTGTGCTGCGTTTCGATCCGACGCGTAACGTTCAGCCGTCGTCGTACATCACTTACTGGGTTCGACAGTCCTTGCGTGGCGAGGACGATGCCTCACACACGATCTACGTGCCGTCAAAGGCGCGGAAGGACGCGAAGCGCGAGGGCGAGAAGGTTCCGACCGCCTACAGTTATGACGCGATGGCGGCAGGCTACGCATCCGGCTCGGATGGTGAGATGAGCGTCGACGACTTCAGATTCATGGCCGATGTCGATCGAGTCTCGGCCGACCTGTCGATCGATGCTCGTGAGGGTTTTGATCGTTGGGTGGCCATGCTTCGGGGCGATCTTCCCGGAGTTCGCAAGCACCACGGGGATGTCGATCTTCTCCTTTTCTCGATGCGTACCGGCTTGTGGCGCTTTCCCGAAGCTCCCATGTCCATCAAGGATGTGGCCAAACACAATGACATGGGGAAGGGCTCGGTTAAGCAGCGCGTTGAAACAGTCATGCGATCGTTTGCACGTCGACATGGCCTCAAACGCAAGGAGCTGGAACCGATTTTGACCGCCTTGGTCGAATACAGCCTGCACGCAGGTATTCCTACCTAGTCCGCCCCGGCCCGTATAGCGCTTGCGCTTCTACGGGCCACGCGGGCTTTTTCTTTTCCGTGAATACTGCTAAAACTGGGCCATGTCCGGCCTGCTTTCGATCGTGGGTACGCCCATCGGAAATCTGGAAGATATCACCGCACGAGCCGTGCGCGTACTTGGCGAAGCCGACGCCATTGCCTGCGAGGATACGCGTGTCACCTCTAAGTTGCTTGCGCATCTCAAGATCGCCAAGCCTTTAGTGAGTGTGCATGAGCATTCGAATTTGAAAGCCGTGAATACGCTTGTCTCGCGCATGAAAGCGGGGGAGCGTATCGCCTACGTATGTGATGCCGGAACGCCAGGTATGAATGACCCGGGTGGAAAGTTGGTGGAAGCGGCGAGTGAGGCCGGGATCAAGATCGAGGTGATTCCAGGCCCGTCGGCACTTACGGCGGCTATCTCCGTCTGTGGTTTTCCGATGGATGACTTCACCTATATTGGTTTCATTCCGCACAAAAAAGGACGCGAGACCCTTTTTAAGCAGATGGCAGAACGTGAAATGCCGACCATCTTTCTTGAATCGACCCATCGCATCATGAAAACCTTGGAAGCTTTAGCTAAGCATCTCGACTCCAATCGCAAGATTTTCGTGGGTCGTGAGCTGACCAAGATCCATGAAACGCATTATCGCGGATTGATCACGGATGTTGTTCAACAATTGAAGACCACAAGTACGAAAGGGGAGTTTATTGTTATCATCGGACAAGCCTAGTATGAGCAAGTACTACATCACCACACCCATCTATTACGTGAACGATCGTCCGCATATCGGACATGCGTACACGACCGTTGTTGCGGATGCGTTGTCGCGTTATCACCGTTTGCTTGGTGATGCGACGCGTCTTGTGACTGGCACGGATGAAAATTCGCAAAAAAATGTGCAGGCCATGGAAGTAGCCGGTGATCCGAATTTGGAAACATATCTCGAGCGCATGGCGACGACCTGGCGCGACACGTGGCGCGAGCTTGGAATTTCGTTTGATGATTTTATTCGCACGACTGAGCCGCGACACCTCGCCGGCGTTGAGCGTTTTTGGAAAGCGGTGGAAGCGAGCGGTGATTTGGAGAAGCGAACATACGAAGGATTGTATTGTATCGGTTGTGAAGGATTTAAAACCGATGCCGATATCGTAAACGGTCGCTGCAATCTTCATCCGAACAAAGATTTGGAGAAGCTCTCTGAAGAAAACTGGTTCTTCAAACTCACAAATTATCGTCAGGCGTTGCTCGATCATATCGACCAGCATCACGCCTTCATTCAGCCGGAGTCACGTCGCCATGAAATCCGCAATTATATCGAGGATTTTATGACCGATGTTTCGGTCAGCCGCGAGGTCAAAAAAGTTTCTGTCGGTATCCCGGTTCCGGGGGACAATTCTCAGCGCATTTACGTCTGGTTTGATGCACTTTTGAACTACATGACATCCGTCGGTTACGGCACGGATGACTCTTTGTTTAGCGAATTTTGGCCGGCTGACCTGCACTTGGTCGGAAAAGACATCATTAAGTTCCACTGCGCGCTCTGGCCAGCCATGATTATGAGTGCTGCCAAGAACGATCCGGCGCTCCGAAACGCAGACGGTTCGACCAAGCTTCCGACCCAGGTTCATGCCCACGGTTTCTTCACTTTGGAGGGCGTGAAAATCTCCAAGTCTTTGGGCAATGCAATTGATCCGCGCGAGTTCATACCGCAGTACGGATTCGATAGCGTGCGTTACTTCATGCTGCGCGAGATTCCGTTTGGTGAAGACGGAGACTTTTCGCGTGAGCGTCTCGCATCACGTTACGCATCCGATCTTGGAAACACGTTCGGCAACTTGGTGAATCGCGCGATCGCGATGTCGAAGAAATATTTTGATGGCAATGTGCCAAGTGCAGATGTGACGGAAGCATCGCTTCCCGTGAATGATGCGAGTGTCTGGGATGGTAAGGGCGGATTGGATGCCATTCGTTCCACGGTAGAAGATGCATACGCGACCAATCGTTGCGATGTAGCGCTGTCTGCGATCTGGGATGGTGTCGGTGACACGCGTCGCTCGGGTTTGTTTCAAGCAAATAAGTTGATTGAAGAAACACAGCCGTTCAAGTTGGTGAAAGAAGATCCGGAAGCAGTCGGAGAAATTTTGTATGCGCTTCTCGAATCCATCCGCATGTATGCTTGGATGGTACATCCGGTGATGCCGAATATCTCGAATCAAATATTTGTTCAATTGGGGTTGGATGCCGAGAAGGAGTTGAGTCAGGGATGGGATCAGGGGTTGAAGTGGGGAGGCTTGAAGCCGGGAGCCAAATTGGGTGAGCCGTCGCCGCTCTTCCCACGACCGGAAGCGGGTGGGGTATAATCCTTTTATGTTCATCGTCGAGATCGTTCTCTTGGTCATCCTGCTCATTGCGGCAGGTCGTGGCTGGAGACAGGGCCTGGTCGATTCCTTTGGGGAATTAGCCGGAGCTGTTTTGGCGTTTATTGTCGCTCGCGCCGTTTCACCTTGGTTCGGAGCCGGCCTGACGCGTTTTATTGCGTTCGTGGTCATTGCGCTGATTGTTTCGAAGTTGGTCGGAATGGCATTTCATTTTGTCGCAAAGCTTCTCAAGATTGTCACCAACTTGCCCATCATCCACCTTGTAAATAATATTCTCGGGGCGATTCTGGGTTTTCTTTCCGGTGTCGTATTGGTTGGTGCTACCACATATATCGTTCTCTACTACCGTCTTGATCCGACGCTGATCGGTTGGTTTGGGGGCTCAACCATCGCCCGCTGGTGCGAATCCATTTTTTCTAGCGCTTTACGGTTTTTGTTGTAGTAAGGGGGTTGACAAAATTACTTTTTTCGACATAAGGTCACGCTGGTTCATCTACAAATTTTGTGACGGCTACCCCCGTCTCCGGAGGTTTTGTGACCAATCCTAAAGATTCTCAGGAGCAGGCTAGGCAGCTGCTCAAGCTGGACGCCGATGATCTTCTCAACAACATCAAGCGACTGCTTGATAGTCGACAAGGACTTGAGGATCTCGAGAAGGTTCTTTCACGGTATGTCGAGATCGAGGTCGCGCTCAAGACGCGCCTACCCACGAGGTCTGACCACATGAGCTACCTGAAGGATCCCCACATCCTCGATGGACTTGTGGAGCTCATCCGTTACCGGAGTGAGAGCGGGTACTCATTGACGTCGTCCTCTGGTAGCGGTGCGTTTAGTCGCGGATTCGTCCAGGAGAAGTACATCCAGACGAAGTGCCATTTGGTCATGAAGATCACTTACGACAACCCGTCTAGGGACTATCTCGTCAACTGCGCATCACGTGATGAAATCCAGCACGAACCAGTGCCCTGGTACGAGTGGGTCGACCATGAGCATGCGAGAGGCGCATTCGTACCTGGGGAGCGGGAGTTCGTTCTCCTCGAGCTGCGTGAGCAGGTTAAGATGTCGCCTGTGCTCTTGGGGCGACAGATGGGTCTCCGCCCGACTACGCTCAAGGAAGCGATCGAGTTCGAAGCGGCTAATCCAGATGGCGTTTTTCAGAAGTTCAAAGTCCAGCCCGTCGGGCCTAGTTGCTCACGTGTCGTGGATCAGAATGGCCTGAGGAGTCTCACCTTCCGGATGGCTTTTCGCACAATCCCTCCGCAGCAAGGTGTGACAATGTACCTCTTCGTCAACGCGCGTCCTGGTGAGCAGTCTTCGCCCCGTCCCTGAAGGACGGGTCTTTTATTTTCTCTATGTGCATGCCATCCTTTGCTGCATGAAGCCGTTTCTCGTGGATACTCACTGCCATGTTCATTTTCCGCCGTATAACGACGATCGTACGGAAGTTTTGGCGCGCATGCGTGAGAAGCGCATTTGGGGAATTACGATCGGTACGGGCTTAGTGAATAGCGAAGCGGGTTTGCGTTTTGCGGATGCGACCGAGGGAATTTGGGCAACGGTTGGTTTGCATCCTGAGCATGTCACTAGTGATTATGAAGATGCGAATGAAGGTGGCAAGCCTGAGAAAACAGTGACAAAAGAGGAATTGAAGCGCGTGGCAGCATTATCGAAAAAATGTGTGGCGATTGGTGAGACGGGTCTTGATTGGTATCGCATTGATGAAGGCCGCGATATTGAAAAAGCAAAAGCCGATCAAGAGCGCGTATTAGCTGAACATCTTCTTGCGGCACATGAATTAGATTTGCCGGTTGTGTTTCATTGTCGCGAGGCGCTCACGCGTTTGGCGGAAATCATCCAAGCCGAATTAAACGCAGGACGAAAAACACGTGGCGTCGTTCACTCCTTCACCGGTACATGGGAAGAGGCAAAGCCGTTGATTGATCTTGGTTTGCATATTGCGGTGAACGGCATTTCAACGTTCCCTCCAAAAAAGGGAAGTGACCCGGAGAAGTCTATCAACAAAACGATTGAGCGAATCCCGTTGGAGCATTTGTTGTTTGAAACCGATGCGCCCTATCTTGCCCCAAATCCCTATCGCGGAAAGAGGAATGAGCCGGCGTATGTGGAGGAGGTCGCAAGGCACGCAGCCATGATTCGTAAGGTTGAGTTGGGTCAGATTGCCGAGCGGACGACACAAAACGCGATTGATTTGTTTCGTTTGGGATAAAAAAGAATCCCGTTATTAACGGGATTTGAGTTTGGTGGGAATTTCGAATTCGCCACTCAGTTGCTCCTCGAAGATCTCCGAGAGGAGATCGGGGATCACGCGGGTGAGCTCGTCCGACTTCTTGCAGACATGGGTACACCCACTCGCCTTCATCCGAATCAGGTGCTCGGTGAAGCTGGAGAAGCCCAGGATGCGCACGGTGGGCGCCTGGCCGCGGTCGAGGCCGCCGATGATCTCCAGAAGTCGATGAGCATCGAACTGGATGTGCGGCGGTTCGACGCAGGCATCCAGGAGGATCAGATCCAGCTTGTGCCACTCGAGGGCGAGAATCTCCACGGCCTCTTCATGGCTTGCGGCTTCGTACACGACCGCGCGATTCGTTTCCAGAAGCTTTCGAAAGGCCATGCGGAAGTCGGGACTGTCCTCGATGAGGAGGACGCAGACGTGTTTGGTGTGATCTTCGACGATCATGCTCCCTCCTTTCGGGTGCACCATTTGCCTACACTGAAATGTGGTTTTTGTCAATCCGCACCAGACCATCCTTTTCTAAACGCCGCAGCATAGCGAGCAGCCATTTCGTGTCTTCTTTCTTATTAAATTCAGGATCAATGCACGCGCCAAGCGTGCGTACGTCGGCTTTATCGCCTCGCGCTTCTTTTAAAATGCGACCTCGATAGATTCGATCCGGAAATGGTTTGTTGCGGTGACGTTTCTCATTGGCTTTTTTGATTGAGCGTTTGGGGATGACGACTTTTCCTGAAAGAAATTTTTTGGAAGCCGGGCACTGGCTACGCATCGCGCAATTCGCGCAGTCAGGGTTCTTGGTGCAAGTCGCCACGGCCAAATCAAAGATGGCTTGCCATGTTTCGGGAGATTGCGGGCCGATTTTTTTCTTTAGACGTTCATCATCCTTCAGATCGGCAAACGGCTTTCCAAGCAGTACGCGGCCAAGGACGCGACGGATATTGGTATCAATCGGAACGGTCTTCCGTCCCTGACTAAATGCCGAGAGTGCGGCGGCCGTGTAGGGGCCAATGCCTTTGAGCTCAAGCCAAGCAGCCTCCGTTTTTGGAACACCGTTCGTTACAACCTGTTTTGCGATGTCTCGCAGCATTAAGCCTCGTCGGTTGTATCCGAGTCCGGCCCAGGCATGAATCACCTCGGCGTTTGAAGCACGAGCAAGCGAGCGCCACGTGGGAAATTGTTTCAACCAGCGTTTGTAAAAATCTAATACGCGTGAGACTTGTGTTTGCTGCAGCATGATCTCGGACACGAGAATGCGGTAAGGGTCGCGGGTTTTACGCCAGGGCAGGTTGCGGCCGTGGCGCTTATACCAAGAGAGCAGAGCAGGCCATTTCATTTAATCGCGAAACGTTAATGTCGAGAGGGTGTCGAGCAGGGCGCGCTCCGTCATCGTGCGGCTGGGATACGCGAGAATCGTGTGCGTCGATTTCCCGTTGGCCTGGACGCGGAATACCCAGGCCTCACTTGAGCGAGCTCCGATTAAGAGATGGCCATCAACTAAGTACACCGTTGTTTCTTCCGTTGGCTCGATACTCGTATCGTACGGCTTGATCGTGATCGAGCCGGTATTCAGCCCGCGATCGTCATTGTCCGGTTCTTTCGAACTCAGCGGGAGGCGCACGCTAAAACCATGCGGAACATTGACCCATTCCTTCCAGGTGGCGACATACCGCGGCCGCGTCAACGTTTCGGCGCGTGCTAGAAACGCACGCTCTTCTTCAAGCAAGCGAATGCGTTCTTGAGCCTTGGCGACTTCTTCTGAGGCGATGGCGAGCTTGCGATTCGCTTCTTCAGCCAATTGTTGTGCGCTTCGAGCGGCTGCGTCTGCCTGGGCTCGGGCGGTTTCAGATTCGGCCGCCAGCTCTACGCGATCGGTATTCGCACGATACAAAAAATATCCGGTACCGCTGGCTGCGGCAACGGCACCGATGAGAAGGAAGGTGATGGATTGAGCGGCGCGTCCCATATTATTTTAAGAACGCTTGCAACCGGGCTTTCTGTTCCGGATCAAACTCCATACCGATAATAGCCAAGGCTACTTCCGGTCTTCGAATGTCTCCCTTGAGACATTTCGCGACGGCATCGTTCCATTTCATGGGAATGACTTGGATTTTTTCTCCCGCGTCTTCGTGATTTCCATTTGGATCAAGCGTGAGGTCGGTCGCGATGTAGATGACTTCCTCAAAGCGGCTCAGACCGGTGAATCTCCGCAGCGAGAGCATCTCGAATTTTCCGGCTCGGTACCCCGTCTCCTCATGTAGCTCGCGACGCGCCGCTTCTTCGAGCGTTTCTCCATCGTCAACGCGCCCGCCCGGCGCATCCCAGAATTGTCCGCGCGAAGGTTGTTCCTGCAGGGTCATGACGATCGTTTCTTTATCCAAAAAAGCGATGACAGCCGTCGTGTCGTGCCGCACGTAGCACTCGAATGTTTCGGTGCTCCCGTCATACATTTGTTGCGGCCACTGATAGACGGACGCGAGGATGCCCTCGAAGACTTTCTTGGCTTCCTTTGGCGGAGGGACTGGCATAGCTGCCCTGAGTATAAGGAGCTTTCTTTTTTCGCGCCAACCTGGTACCGTCTGGCCCTAATGGACGTCCGCAAGCCTGAGCGAAAAAAAATCACGCGTCACCCCCTCGATACGATCCGCGTGAAGATTGCCCCGCATGCCGCGGGCGGGTTTGAGCTCCTTGCATTTGCCGACTACGGGCCCTGCAAGATCCCGCTGCTAGGCGAAGATGTGGAGGTCGAAAAGGACGGCAAGCTACATGGTCCTGAGCGCGATTTGGATGTTGAGGGCGAGGCACGTACGTTTCTTGCCAACGCGTATCCCGTCATTCCCGGCGAAGAAGCATATCGCTACCGCGTGTTCGCGGAAGACGCATATACCTTTGCAAAGGAGATCCTATCCGAAATCGAATATCGCTTTACCGTAGACGCGGCAAAAGAAACGTTGGCTTCGCTTACTGTTCGCAGTCTTTCCATCACGCCCGATCTTCAAGTAAAGGCTGGCACAGGTGGTTGGTTTGATTTCTCTTTGGCTTGGCATGCGGAGCAGGCTGACGTGAAAACGGAGGATATTATTGATGCCATTGAATCGGGTAAGCCGTATATCAAGACCGCGGATGGACAATTGATCGAATACGCAAACGCCGCTGAGTTGGAGCAGATGGTTGAGTTGCTCGCACTCGCAAAGCAGGGGAAAGATGGTCGCTTCGAAACCCAGCTCCTGTTTGCTCCTGAGTTGGTGGCTTTGGTTGAACGCAGTAAAGCCGCGCGTATCCAGGCGATGGATGATGGGTTTGAAACGTTTTTGCGCGAAGTAAAAACTGGACAACCGATCGAGAAAATTACGTTCCCGCCGCATCTCGATACGGTGCTGCGTCCATATCAGAAAGAGGGTGTCGCTTGGATCATGTTCCTGCGTAAGTACGGTTTCGGCGGAATCCTGGCGGACGAAATGGGTCTTGGTAAGACGCTTGAAGTGCTTGCGTTTTTATCCGTCACGCGCAAGCCAGGAGATCAGCCGGATTTGGTGGTGTGTCCGAAGACGCTTGCGCTCACGTGGTTTGAAGAAGCCGAGCGATATGCGCCGGGATTGAAGACAATTGTCGTGGACGGTCTCGCCGAAGAGCGCGAGGCGATCATCAAAAAATTGGATGGATACGATTTGGTGATCACGACCTACCCGTCATTACAGCGTGACATTCCGCATTACTTGAAGCGCGAGAAATTGTTCCGCACCTGTACGCTCGACGAAGCGCAGTACATCAAGAATGCCGCGACCGCGACGGCTAAGGCCTGCAAACTCGTTCCTGCGGTGTTTCGTTTGGCGCTAACAGGTACGCCACTGGAGAATGGCGTGCATGAGCTGTGGTCCATCTTTGACTATTTGATGCCGAACTTTTTGGGTAATGCCAAAGAGTTCCGTTTGAAGTTCGAACGGCCGATTCGTGATCGCCAAGACAATCAAGCCCTGGAGCGTTTGCGTTTGAAAGTGAAGCCGTTCATGTTGCGCCGTACAAAAGCGAATTTACTTTCCGATCTTCCACCGAAAGTCGAACAGATCAGCCACGCCGTTCTCTCGGCTGAGCAGCTCGTGGTGTACGCACGTACGCTTGAGGATGTGCGTCGCGAAGTGCAGGCCGCCGTGGCAGAAAAAGGGTTCAAGCGTGCTCGCATCGAGATTTTAACCGCGCTTATGAAGTTGCGTCGCATCTGCGACCATCCGGCTTTGGCTGATGCGCGTCTCCCACGTACGGAGGAGTTGTCCGGCAAAATGGGTTTAGCGCTCGAACTTGTGCGCCAAGCGAGCGAAGGCGGAAAGAAGGTTTTGCTGTTCAGTCAGTTCACCGGCATGCTCGACATCTTGCGTGAAGAGCTTGATCGTCAGGGGATTGGTCACGCGACTATCGAAGGCAAAACCAAGGATCGCCAGGCCGAGGTCAAGCGTTTTGCGAATGATCCCAAGGTTGCCGTCTTCTTGTTGTCGCTGCGCGCCGGTGGAACAGGTTTGACGCTGACCGAGGCCGACACGGTGATTCTGTTCGACCCGTGGTGGAATCCGATGGTGGAAGCGCAGGCGATGGACCGCGCGCATCGTATTGGTCAGACGCAAACCGTGAACGTGTATAAGCTCGTCACCAAGGGAACGGTGGAAGAAAAGGTGATGGAGCTTCAGGAACGCAAAAAGAAACTCTTCGATGCGCTGGTTCAAGAAACGGCTGAAGCGCTTGAGGATCTTACGTGGGAGGATGTGCAGGGTCTGTTTGCTTGAGTGACTGCCGTCGTTTGCGATATCCCCAGAGAATCAGGCAGGCGACGCCTATCACCATCAAGATTTCGACTATCGATTCAACGCTCGAGACGCCGTCCAACAAGTTTTTTGATTGGGTGAGACCGGCATATCCCAGATACAGATAAAAAAGATTACGAATGACGGTGCCTGCGCTTGTGCCGATCAGATATGTTCGTAACGGGAGCTTGATGGCGCCACACGCAATCGATACCGGCGCGCTTGGGAGGATAGGGAGAGATCGAATGAAGGTAAGAACGAGTATGTCTTTCCAGCTACCCGAAAAATGTTTGCCTATGCGCTCGATTTGGGAATGGGTGATTCCGAGGAATCGTCCGAATCGTGGAAGGAGGACATCTTCGAGCTTGTCGGCGGCAAGATAGAGGATGTAGGTTCCGGCAACTTTTCCAACGGCTGCGAGTAAGGCGATCCAAAGCAATGCCACCATCGGTCTTCCTTGTCCCACCGCGATTGAGCCGGCGGCCGTCATGATGAACGGAGACGGGATTGGGGCGACCACCTCTTCGATAAACGAACCGAAAAGCACAAACCCTTCAAGCGGAATGCGGACCGCGAGATCCGATAGCCAGGTATTCAGCGGGGAGAAGAGCTCGGCGAGCATAGGAAATGCTTCGCATCATAAAGCTGATGATCCAAGATCGCAACTTGGTGCTTTTGATTGACGTTTTGTCCCGATTTTTGTAGCGTAAAGCCCTATGAAAGGCATCAACCTCTACCACGAAGTCCCGTGCGGCACGCCGGACGAGTTCAATGTCGTGATCGATCTTCCGAAGGGTTCCTCCAACAAGGTCGAATACGATGAGGAGGGCGGCTACTTCAAGCTTGACCGCGTTTTGCATCAGCCGACGTTTTACCCGTTTGATTACGGCTTCATCCCGCAAACGCATGCCGGTGATGGTGATGCGACTGACGTCTGTTTGCTTCTCACTCACCCGACCTTTACGGGTTGTGTGGTGAAGGCCCGTGCGATCGGCATGATCAAGACTGCTGACCAGGATGGCGACGATGCGAAGATTATCGCGGTTCCGGTTTCCAAGGTTGACCCGCGCTTTGATGAGCTCACGTCCATCGACCAGTTGCCGAAGCATGTCCAAGAAGAGTTGCTCATGTTCTTTAAGGAGTACAAGAAGCTCGAGAAGAAGAAGTACGATAAGATTCAAATCAACGGCTTTGGCAGCCTCGAAGAAGCGAAAGCGGAAATCGCTGGCGCCATGGAAGCCTACAAGGGGAAGCATTAGCTTCCTCTTTTCCGTATGGCCGAAAATCCCGTACTCAAAGTTCGTCCGTTCCGTGTGTGCGAGCTGACCTGGGAAACGGCGGACACCTTTTCATTAATCCTTGAACCCAAGGATCCGTTGGATATGGTGACGTTTAAGCCGGGTCAGTGGCTGTATCTGCATTTGTTGAATGCAGACGGAACGACATGGGCCCGCGCTGCTTACTCGGTGGCTTCATCGCCGGAAGAATCAGCTGAACGTTTTAAGTTCGGAATCAAGCTTGAGGGGGATTTCACCAAGCGCGCAAAGCAGCTCATGCCCGACGACATTGTCGGATTGCAGGGGCCGTTTGGCGTTTTCGTCACGCCGCCGGGTGATAACCCGCTCGTGATGTTTGCTGCCGGCATTGGGGTTACCCCTTTTCGCTCCATGATCCGTTCATTGGAAGCGCAAGGCTCAAGCCGTCCCGTGACGCTTTTCTATTCAAATAAAACAGTAGAGGATGCCGCGTATCTTGAAGAGTTCATGGCGCTTGAAAAACGCGCGCCTTGGTTCAAGCTGATCGTGAACCTGACTCTTGATGCGCCATCGGTTTGGGAAGGTGAGACGGGACGTATCAATGGCGCCATGCTTGATAAACACCTGCCCAATCTTGAAACGCAGACGTTTTTGACCTGCGGACCAAAGTCATACATGGAGGCCGTACGAGCCATGCTCGAAGAGCGTGGAGTTGACACACGCACGCGACTGAAACAGGAACTGTTTGGCTAATCAGGCGCTTGGAGAGTATGCTCGAAGCATCGATCCCAATTATTTTTTTATATGAAACATGCGAAATACCTTCTTACCTCCGCGTTGCTCCTGAGCGTCCTTGGTGCCGGTTGCAACCCGCTCTCTTCCGCCTCACGCGAGATTCGACGAGGGGCCAGTGAGCGCGCCGGCGAAGAACTGGCCGAGCGTCTACTCGAGGGATCGGCGGGTGGGAATGCGGATATCGAGCTTGGGAAAATTCCCGCAGACTTTCCCGCCGATGTTATCCGTTATCCGAACGTGACCGTGAACTCGGCCGTGAATATGAAGGAGCGTAATGTCGCTATCGCAAACTTTCTCACCACCGACTCGCAAGAAAAAGTCGTTGAGTGGTATGACGCTCAGTACGCAGCAGCGGGTTTTGAGAAAGATGAAAGTATCGCCAAGCTCGGGCTGTTTCGCGTCTATGAAAAGGGGAAGGTGAAGATTACGGTTCAGACCCAGGCGGTGCCCAAAGAATCGAAAACGGTGATTACCGTAACTCGTTCTGAAGCGAAATAACATGAAAACAACCTTTTTTCTGGTCGCATCATCTGCATTGGTTTTGTTCGGTGCTGGCTGCTCGCCGGCTCCTGCATCGAACTCCGCGCCAAAGACCTCGAATAGTGCGCCACAGAATCGTGATATGAAGGTCGTCGCGGAATTCGAGCTTCCGGCGAATTTTCCGACCGATATTCCCAAATATACGGGAAGTAAGACGTTTTCCGCCTTTGCCGATGAGAAGCAGGCCATTTTGTCGCTTACCTCTGACGATGAAGCCTCGGCTATTCTTGCTTGGTATCGCCAGTCATTCAGCGCCATGGGTGCGACGCCAGGGGAGAAGGGAACCCGTGGCAACTCCACATCTGAAGCGTTTATTAAAGGGGATCTCACTTTTGTGGTTACGGTGATCGATCAGGGTTCCAGCAAGCCAAAATCGTTGGTCAGCGTACGCCGGGAGGTTAAGCAGCCGGTCGAATAACGGCCCCTTGCGAAACGCGGCGGCCTGGGGTAACCTACCGCCGCGTTTGTATTGGCCCATGAGGGCGTGTAGCTCAGCTGGTTAGAGCGTCACACTGATAATGTGAAGGTCCCTGGTTCGAGTCCAGGCACGCCCACCACACAAAACCCCTGCGTAAGCGGGGGTTTTGTATTAGAATGAGACTATGAGCCTGGCTCAAGCCCGGAAGGATTTACGATCGCATGCAAGCCCGGCAAGGGCCGCCTCCTCCGGTAGGTTTTTTAAGACGGGGAAAGGGGAGTATGGAGAGGGCGATCGATTTCTCGGGGTTACGGTTCCGCAGATCCGCAGTGTCGCCGCGCGTTATCGGAGCATGGAGCTGCTGGAAGTGAGTAAGCTTCTGCAGAGTCCTTGGCATGAAGAGCGTTTGCTCGCGTTGATCATCCTTACGTTGCAATATCCGAAGGCCGATGAGAAGGGGAGACAAAACATATTCGATTTCTATCTTAAGCATACAAAATGGATTAATAATTGGGACTTGGTAGATACGTCGGCGCATAAAATAGTAGGTGCGCATTTGGCTGGAAAAGATGATCGGCTTCTCGATCGTCTTGCGGCTTCTAAAAACATGTGGGAACGACGTATCGCCATGATCGCGACGGCCGATGCGATCAATCGAGGTGATTCAAAACAAGCCATCCGTATCGCTACCAAGCTTCTAAAGGACAAGCATGACCTGATGCATAAGGCGGTTGGCTGGATGCTACGCGAGGTAGGGAAGCGCTGTTCCAAAGCGGAGTTAGAGGCCTTTTTGGCGCGCCATAAGGCCGATATGCCCCGAACAGCCCTTCGCTATGCTATCGAGCATTTCCCCGAAGCCAGGCGTCGCACCTATCTTGCCAAGTCTTGAGGACGCTGCTAACGTAGGGCCCGCGAGACATATCACGCGGGTATCGTATAGCGGCTATTATGCCACCTTGCCAAGGTGGAGATGAGGGTTCGACTCCCTCTACCCGCTCCATAGAAAAAGACGCCTTCGGGCGTCTTTTTCGTTTTATTTATTGGCCGTCCCGTAACGTCTCGGCTAGTTGTTGAGTTTGGAGCGCGAGATCACGCGAGATGTCTTGCAGTTCTCTGACCGCGGCGATTAGATCCTCGATCGAGGCATGAACAACGGCCGGATGGAGTTTAAGAAGAACCATATGAAGCGGAAGCGAGATCGCGTATGCGTTTTTCATCGCGCATGCGCTTTAAATGTTTGAACCCCTGAGTGATTGCCACCGTGAATCCGGCAGCGCCAAAGGGAGTCCAGTTTGGGAGCCCTGCCGGTTTCGATGCCTCCACTTTAGCCAGTGCTGCATGTGAAATGATCTCGATATCTTCTGCGTTACGTAGCACGATCATTGGTTCGTCGCCTCGATCATCGAGTAGCCCGCGCAGACGAATCACGTCTCCTTCCTTTAGACGTGCGGCTCGGTATCCGCTCGCTGCTTTGATAGAAACGTTTACCAATGCATCGCCTAAATCGAGTACCGCGCTCGTTGTTTTGATTTCGCGGACCGTTCCCGTCACGTCTACCAAGCTCCAGCCATCTTCTAGATCAAGCTCCATAAAGTTTACCGGACGGGATTCGGGCTCGGTTTTTGCATGCTCTTTTTGCCAGCGATCGCTGGATGATATCCCCAGCGAAAGCCCGTCGTCATTTAACGTGAGTGTTCCTGTGACGCGGATCGTTGCTCCAAGCGGGGGAGAGACTTGCTTGCTTGTGCCTCGGACAAACAACCCATGACCATCCGGTGCGAGTAAGACGTACTGGTGTTTCCCGAGAATACCTGGCTTGGTTGCAACCGTGCCGCTTAGCGTGACGCGTGTATTCGGTTCTATCTTTGTTAGCATAGTGATATCGGTCGAAATTGTTTTCACGATTTTCTTGGTTGTGGTTTTTTTAGGCGCGGGTTTTTGCTCGGCTGTCACGGGTCCTGCCGCCTCCGTATTCGTCACTTCCTCTGCATCGCCGGGTCCTGCCGCTGATGTCACCCCGTCAGTGCTCGCGTAGCTGCGCGCTGCCGGGGTCCCCACATCAGCGTCACCCGGCGACAAGATGGGAAGTTCGATTATTGGAGGGGTTTCGATTGGGGCTGTCACAAGCTCCACTTCATCCATCGCATCATTTGATTCAAGTATCCAAGCTGTTCCGTCAGGATTTTTGGTCCAGGTATCTCCTGATGGTGTTTTTTCATAGACCATTCGCTCAACCACGCTCCCATCAGGACGACGTAGTTCCACCGTGTCGCCACCATTATTTAGTTTTGCGCTTGTTAATCTGACTTGAATGACGCGATCTGTTTGTGTTTGAAGCGATGGATCGCTGACAGGGAAGAGCGTGATGCGTCCGGTCGCATCGTAAAGCGCATATCCATCTAGAACGTTTGGATTCGTTCCTGGTAAAAGAAGTTCCACCCATTCTTTTTGACCGCTCGGCGGCGCAGGGAAGATGCGATGCAGTCGAATGTTTGGAAATATTGTCGGCATGGGGGCGGGTGTTACAAGAATCGGTTCCGTAGTTGTTGTTGGTAGCCTTTCTGCTGTTGTGGTTGGCGTTACAATTTCTAGTGTCGTCGTAACCGGCTCCGTACTTGTCGGCGTTGTGAAGCATTCATCGCAGATTCCCGGAGTACCGAAATCAGCAACATCTACATCCAAACGTTCACGTGTTGTTCCCGTGATCCACGTTCCATCCAATTTTCTGATCATGGTTGCACGCGTCGGTGTGCTTGAGCCTGCAGCCGGAGCTCCGCCATCTCCAACCACGTCCAATGCTTTTCCATCAGCATCGATAAGCGATATGCTCAGATGATCATTCGATAGAGAGACGGCGCTCGTAACTTTTTGTGGTTCGATGGCGAGTGAAGACTTTGGATCAGATCCCGCATAATTCGAAATCAAATAGGCGGAGCGTGGGGGAATGATGTCATTTGCAACAAACGGGATGCCGCTGCTTCCACCAGCGCCCAAAAGCTTATACCCGTTTAAATCCAGGGGTTCATCACCAAGATTCCATAACTCAATCCATTCATCAGCCGTCGATTTTGATGACCCGGCCCAAGCAACTTCTCCAAGTATAAGCGGTCCTTGAGCCGATACGGGTGCCATCCAGCCTAATACGGCACTTCCGACTAACGCACATAGCATCAACCAACCCCTCGCAAATCGCAGCATAGGGAGGTTTGTATCCGTCGGTCCGTGTGTTGATCCGGTCAGGCCGAATCCATGCGCACGTTCCCGACTCTCTATACGACGTTCCTTACTTTGTCGGCTTTGTCAATGATGCCTTGGTCAGATTAAAGGTTTTGGCCGGATGTCCGCCGGCGGCAATCGGAAGCAGGGTCGAATCCAAGAATGCGTTCACCACCGGAAGCGAAATAATAAAACCAATATTCCCTTGTCCGCCACGAACAAGCGTCGGAACGCCCAGATAATTGTTTTGTTCATCAAATGCCGCGCCGCCTGAGCCGCCCGGGTTCAGTTTCGCATCTGTTTTGATCAACCAGGGCTTCCATTCTCCGCCTTCTTCTTTGCGTTCAAAGCCGCTCACGACTCCACCTGTGTAGGTAATGCTTCGCCCCCCTGCAACGGGATAGCCGAGAATCTGTACGCGCTCGCCGAGGTTGATGTTTTCTTCCGTTGCATCACGATTAAATTTCACGTGATTCACCACCAAGTCCTTTTCCTTGATGAACGCGTCAAAATCTGACCAGCCATCTTGTTGCTTGATTTGAATTTGCGCGACTTTCAGCAATGCCAAATCAATTTGCTCATTGAAGGCGGCTAGTTGCAGACGCATCGAGGCGCAAACCGGCGGTTTACGCGCATCTAATGTCAGACATAAAATAATCTGTTGGTTTTTATCCGTTACGGCCGGTTTGATGACATGGTAATTGGTGATGAGATAACCGTTAGGAGAGATGAAGGTCGCGGAACCGTCATTGGATGTTCCTGTGTTCGTATTCACCACGTGAATTTGTGCGACTGCTAAGATTTCGTTCTGACTGATAGCCGCCAAACTCCCGTAAAAAGCCGAGCTAAGTACGGTGGTCATCAAAAGCGCCGCAGCGAGCATTAGGCGTTTATGAAAACGAAAATGGGCCTTTGAGGGCATGACTATGAGATTGTAGCACGCTTGTTGTGGATAACTTGTATGAAAATCAATAAAATCAGGTGTTTGACTTTTGTTCGATCGTGTTCTATTTTTGTTTCATATGCCGGCACCTCTCACACCAAAGCAAAAAGAAGTTCTCGATTACATCGTGAACTTCATCAACGAGCGCGGTTTCCCGCCTTCGTATCGCGAGATTGCTGGCGGGCTTGAGCTCGCTTCTCCGTCCACCGTGCATGCTCATGTGCAGGCTCTACGCGGTCGTGGATTCTTGCGGGAGGGTGAGGGTAATGGCGGTCGCGAGCTTGAGCCGACCGACAAGGCCGTGCGTTGGGGGCGTAGCGTCGTCCTTCCGCTCAAGGGCTTGATTACAGCCGGTATGCCGATCGAGGCCGTCGAAGAACGCGAAACATTTGCCGTACCGGTTGATCTTGTTCCGAACTCGGCAAATTCTTACGTACTGCGCGTCAAAGGCGAATCCATGATTGATGAAGGAATTCACGATGGCGACTTCGTCATCGTCGAACACAACCCTTCGCCGAAGAATGGAGATGTCGTCGTAGCGCTTCTCGAGAACGCTTACGTGACACTGAAAAAGTTCTACCGCGAGAAAGATCGCATTCGTTTGCAGCCGGCCAACAAAACCATGAAGCCGATCTATTGTTACGATCCGCTTATTCAAGGTGTGGTGAAAGCGGTTATCCGCGCCTACCGTTAAACCTATGTCCTACGAATCCATTCGCGAGCCCGTTGAGGTGCTCGTGGCTTTCAAGAACGATAAACCGGAACCGATGATGTTCAAATGGGGCACGCAGTATCACCAGATACGCAAAGTAAATCTCGTGCACGCCGAACGCATCGGACGTGAGAAAATATACTTTTTTTCCGTCTCTGATGACGCCAATAGCTACCGTTTATCCTTCAGTACCGAGTCCCTACGGTGGCAGTTGGAGGAGGCTGGGGTCCTCTGATAGGATGCGGACATGCCTTTTCGCATGATTTGGGGCCTGGTGGCCTTTGGAGCGATGTTCGTCACCTTTGTCGTGCTTAAGATAATGGGAGCTTAAGTTTCATGCGCGTCATTACCGATTTTCACCTTCACTCGAAATGGTCGCGCGCCTGTTCCAAGGAGTTAACCTTGCCGAATATCGCGGCTGCGTGTGAACGCAAGGGCATCTCTTTTGTCGGGACGTCCGATTTTACGCATCCGGCTTGGCGCAGAGAAATCGAATCTGATTTGGTGGAGGTTGAGGGCGGTGCGTTCGCTTTAAAGAACGGTGCATCCAAGACGCGCTTCCTGATTGCGACGGAGCTTTCTTGTATTTACAAACGCGGTGGGAAAGTCCGTCGTGTTCATCATCTTGTTTTGGTTCCGACGTTGGCGGCCGCTGACTTCGTGATCAATAAGCTCGCAGCACGTGGCTGCAATTTAAAAGCCGACGGTCGTCCGATTCTCGGGCTTGATTCCGAAGAGCTGTTGAAGATTTTGCTCGAGGCTGACCCTCGTTCGATGCTTATTCCCGCTCATGCGTGGACGCCATGGTTTGCGGTGTTTGGTTCCATGTCCGGCTTTGATGCGCTGGAAGAATGTTTTGGTGAATATGCGAAGTATATTCCGGCCGTTGAGACGGGCCTCTCATCTGATCCGTTGATGAATTGGCGTCTCTCCAAGCTAGACAATGTGTTTCTCGTTTCAAATTCCGACGCACATTCTCTCGACAAGCTTGGACGCGAAGCGAATGTGTTTGAGATGGAGAAGCCGACGTATGACGAGTTGTATCGCATCTTAACCGAAAAAGATGTAAAAAAGTTTATCGAGACGATCGAATTCTTTCCCGAAGAGGGGAAGTATCATGCAGATGGTCATCGCGCATGCGGATTCTTTTGCGAACCGAAAGAGACAAAACGCTTGAAAGGCATTTGTCCCAGGTGCGGCAAGCCGCTCACGGTTGGTGTATTGCATCGCATCGATGATTTGGCTGATCGTGAAGTAGGGAAGCGACCAAAGCTTGCCGTGCCGTATCGATCCATCGTGCCTTTGGATGAGTTGGTGGGTACGGTATTGGACGTCGGTCCTTCATCAAAGAAAGTAAAAGTCATGGTTTCCAAACTCGTCGCTGATGGCCGTACGGAATTCGGCGTTTTGTTGGATGAGCCGGAGGGCGAGCTGAGCCGCATTGTTCCGTCTGAAATAGTTCAAGCAATCCTGAGTATGCGTCGCGGCGAAATGGATATCATCCCTGGATACGACGGTGAATACGGCGTGATTTCCGTTGCCGCGAAAAAGAAACAGAAGTCAAAACAAGTTTCGCTTGCGATTTGAAAATGAAAAACGCCCCGACGATGTCGAGGCGCTCTCCTCCGAGAAAGTGCGTTCGAGCTTAAAGCTCGAGTAGGGAACTAGGCGCGCTTCTTGCTTGCCTTGCGCTTGGTCGCTTTGCGCTTCGTAGCCTTACGCTTCGGAGCCTTACGCTTCGCTGTCTTTTTCATTTTCTTTGCCATGCAAATCTCCTCCTTTCAAGTTAATCGCCCACGCATTAAATGCGGAGTCGATGCTCGTGAAAAAAAATCACGCTTGCGCATTTAGTATAACACATATTTTATGTTTTGTGCGTCAAGCGTGACCTGTGGATGATTATTTTTGCAAATTATTTTTCCTTCAGACGATATGCGCGCATGTTTACACCGCTTACGGTGAGCGGAACCATTTCAAATGTGTACGATTTTTTTGACTTTACTTTTCGTTTCGCTGCTTCCGTAATCAAGATCTCTCCGCGCTCTGCAACGTCTTCACCAAGTTTGGATGCCATGTTGAGTTCGTTGCCATACATGTCTTCACAGAAAAGAAGAACGGGTCCGTGACCAATTCCAATCGAAACATGCACGTCGCTTAAATCATCGGTCATCAAGTTCGCAACTTTCAGATCGTTATGAACGGTGCGGGCAGCCGCTAGTGCATCATCCGGAGTAGGGAAGACGGCAAAGCAGTTGTCAGCCTCGAATTTCACTACCGTACCCTTATGGCTTTCAACGGCCGGGCCGACAATACGGCGCATACGGTGAATCATCCCTAAGTAATGGATAATTCCATAGCGCTGGACCGTGCGTGAAAAGCCGGACATATCCAGTACAAAAATGCTGCAGACCTTCTCAAAATCCTTCTGGATACGCTTATCCAACTCCTTGGCCTTTTCGGGGTGCTCCAGGCGGACATCTAGTAGTTTGTAGAGATCATGGCAGCTGGGGAGGGTTTGATTTTTTGGCTTTCTTGAGGCTTGTTTCATATGCGTCTATAGTGCCTGACTGCTTGACACAAGGCAAAAAGTATGTAAGACTATGTGCGGATATACAACGTGCGAAGGTCCGTCCGTTGGTCGGGGAGGGTTCCATGCGCAAACGGTTATCCAGTTTCATTCCTTAAATGACGATGTCCTGAAATAGGATATCCCAAACCGCATGCCCACGAAGTTGTTCGTCGGTGGTATCCCTTTCCGTGCTACGGAAGAGGAAATCCGCTCCCACTTCTCACAGTTCGGCGAAGTTCTCTCTGTCTATATTCCTATGGACCGTGAAACTGGCCGCCCGCGTGGCTTCTGTTTTGTCGAGATGGCCGATGACGCCTCTGCTGACAAGGCAATTGCCGAATCGGACGGTAAGGATTTTGGTGGCCGCCAGATCGCGGTCAACAAGGCCCGCCCGCAGGAAGCCCGCGCCCCGCGCGCCTAAGCTCCCAACAAAAGAACCCCGCGAGGGGTTCTTTTGTTTACAGACCGAGTTGTTTCTTTATTTCCGTTTCGGTTGCTTCCGGATTGGCACGGCCTTCGGTAGATTTCATTACGACACCGACAAACCATTTAACCAGCGCGACTTTTCCGGCTTTGATTTGTTCAACTTGTTCAGGATTCTGTTCAATGAGTTCGCTGACGAGCTTCGAAAGCGCGGCCGGGTCATCCATCTGACCAAGATTGTGCTCTTCCATCAGGTGAGACGGATCTTTACCGGTTTCATGCATGAGTCCGAGTAACTTCTGCGCATTAGCGCTGTTGATGATGCCGTCATCGATCAAGTGAAGGAACTCGGCAAAGTTTTCAGCCGTGATATTCACTTCCTCGATTGTTTTTTCTTTGGCTGTAAGCAATCCCGCGAGCTTGTTTTTCAACCAGCTGCCGGCAAGCTTGGCGATTTCCGGACTCTTTTCTTTCCAGCCGGGCAATTCACCCATGACTTGTTCGACATAGTCGGTCCAGCCATTCACAACAAAGAAGCGCGCATCATCCGGCGTGAAGCCGTAGTCATTCACCAATGCGAGACGGCGTTCGGCCGGCAGGGGAGGAAGTTTAGTCTTTTCTTCTTCTGCGACTTTGCGCAGGTCCAGAGGCGGCAAATCCGGTTCTGGGAAGTAGCGATAATCGGCATTCGTCTCCTTCATGCGCTGTTCGAATGTCTGGCCTTTGTTTTCATCCCAACCGCGCGTGGCGCCCTGCGGAACTTCGCCTTTTTTATACATTTCTGTCTGACGTTCGATTTCGTAAGCGAGCGCGCGCTCAACCGCTTTGAACGAATTCAAATTTTTCACCTCGATTTTCGGGTTATAGCCCGCCTTGAGCGGCATGTCGTTTTCATCAACCTCGAGCATTGAGACGTTGGCGTCGCAACGCATGTACCCTTTTTCCATATCCGCATCCGATGCACCGACGGCGCGTAAGATGCTCTGCAACTCCTGCAAAAAGATCTTCGCTTCTGCCGGAGAACGAAAATCCGGTTCAGTGACGATTTCGGTGAGTGGGACGCCGGCACGATTGAAATCAACAAGCGTACTTCCCGTCGAAGCATCGTGTGTATTTTTGGCGGCGTCTTCTTCCAAATGCGCGCGCGTAATACCAATGCGCACAACATCACGCGGCGCTTTCTGCGTCGGGACTTCAATCGTCAATGCGCCATCAACGGCTATCGGATGGTCGTATTGGGAAATCTGATATCCCTTCGGAAGATCAGGATAGAAATAATTCTTACGGTCGAAGTGGGCCGTATCCGGAATGCGGCAACCAAGGGCGAGTCCGGCGCGGACGCCTAAGCGCACAGCCTCGGCGTTCACGGCAGGAAGGGCGCCCGGCTGACCGGTAGAGACCGGATCAATGGCTGTATTCGGAGGAGCCAAGTCATCCACATTCGGACAATCCGAAAACATCTTGCTCTTGGTTTTGAGCCTCACGTGGATTTCAAGGCCGATAATCGGGATCAAGCGCATACGTTGGCCTTAAGCCTACCTGTTAGCGGGTATTTTTCAATGACTTGAAGATTTTGGCCTGATAGATGACGCCCAGCGGGATGAAGATGGCGTTGATGATACCGCCGAGCACCGAACGGATTCCTTCGGTGAGCGGATCTCGAATAACAGGTGCAGAGACCGCTTCTGCAAAGCCAAACACGCGATCAAATCCCACGAATAGGGAGATGAGCATCAAGATGAGCAAGGTGGTGACGCTCGAGAGTAATCCCACGATCACACCGGTGAGCAGCGAGCGGCCAAACACGCCCCACCAACGTCCACGGACAAGATTATGTGAGGCGGCGAGCGCTTCCAAGCCGCGAGCCCCATCTTCCACCACGAGAAATACGGAGTAGCCAAATACAACGGACAACCAAATGCCGGGGAGAACAAACAGGAATAATCCGCCGAGGACTGCCAAGCCCTGGAGCAACACGACGAGCAAGAATGGCCAGAATAGGGCGCGACCGATCTCTACGCTCGGTTTAATATCCGGCGACGGATTCTGTTCTTTTCGGAGAATGAAATCGACAAGCGTGATGATGGTATGCAGGTTGATCGCGCCGGCGGCAATAATGACAACCACGTTCAGCGCAAGCTGGGCCGCGAGCGGAACATTGCGACCGATAAAGGCCCCCGCAAAAATAATGAGCGAGCTCAGTAAGAAGCGTACTGATAATTCAAGATTGTGCTTCCAGTCGCGCGTAAAACGTTCCCATCCGGAGGACAGGAGCTCGGCAACGGGGATGAGTGGTTGTGACATAGCTTAGCGGCTTTCTTTCAGGGAGTAGAAAACTTTTGCCCCAACGCCGGACTGGAATAGGACCTGGGCGATCAATCCAACAACTTGGATCGCGAGGCCTAGCAAGCCGTACACGATCAAGAAAACAATCCCCACGAGACCGATACCCATATTCGTCATGCGCAGACCTTCGCTTGCGCCTTCTTGAAAGGCGGCGCTCATGCCGATGCTCCATCCGCTAAAGAAAATTGCCATGATCACCAAGCCGACGATGATGTACGCCATGAAGATGCTCATGATGATGAACTGGAACAAGAGCTGCGGAACAAAGAGGCGTGCGAAGACGCTCCACCAACGACCCTGAACAACTTCCATCGACTTTTTCATCGCCGCGATGCCGCGAATTCCATCTACCATCAAAAATGCATGAGCCTGAGAGGCGAGCGTACTGAACCAAATCGTGAAAACAAATGCGGCGATATAGAGCAGGGCAACCAAAGAAAAGGCGAGGCCAGGACTATCGACTACCAAAAGCGGAAGAAAGGCCGCGCCAAAGGCGGCATAGATCGGGACGATCATCAGAATGCCGATCCAAGCCAAACCAGGAACAAAGGAGAGTGGATTTTCTTTTGGCTCCCAGTTTTTCATGTTGGTGCCATGGGCATAGGCCAACATGTATTGATAGAGCGAAATCGATGCCCACAAGATACCGACCAAGAAGCCGAGCGTGGCGAGCAGCATGATGGCGATCATCAGAAGCGGGCTTCTTAGCGTGGCAAATGCCGAGCCGAGCACGACGACGTAATAGAGAATGGGAAGGAGGATGAACCAAACCGTGTATTTAAGCGTCGGCTTCCAGGTTTCCTTGATGGCCTTGAAGCCAAAGTTCAGCAAGTCACCCAGGGAGATGAGGGATTTCATATGTCCGGAGTATAGCAAAAACCCCGAAGCTTGGCCCTAGATGACTTTGGACAGCTCGGCAATACAGGCGGCAGCCACCACTTCTTTAGATTGTTCGCTATCGATCTCAACGATTTTGGTACCGTTTCGTTCAAATAGTCCTCGGACATCGGGTGCGCGATAGCGTTCAGCTACACGAGCCTGAAAACGCGGATCGCCGAATTTGTCGCCATCTACCTTGTCAGTGCGGCCTTCGAGACGCTTTTGAGCGGTTTCGGTTGATACCGTGAGAAGTAATGCAAGATCAGGTGCGCGTGAAAGCTCAAGCTGATTTCCTGGCAATTCCATCAAGTCTTCGACGCTGAGCGGCTTGCCTTCATCTTGTGATTGAATCGTTTGATAGGTGAGGGATGACATGAGTCCGCGTACTTGTACGACGACGCGTCCGGGTTTCGCTTGCAAAAAGGGGAGGATGACGCGGCGATACAGAACTTCGCGATCCAAGGCATACCCCATGGCCGTGGACCAAGCGCTGAAATTCGTATCCTTCATGATGATTGAACGTACAACAGCACCGATCCCGCGATAGGTCGGCTCCGAAACCAGGAGCGTGTCGACATCTTCCGGGATTGAATCATCCTGCGCCTTATCAAATTGATGGACGCGACGACCCTTTTGTTCGAGCACCGAGGTGAGTGCTTGAGCGGCGGTATCTTTGCCAGCACCGTCTACCGCATCAATCATGATGAGCTTGCCTTGGTCAGCGTGCATATGTTGAAAAAGTATAACCCGGATATTTTTCATGCTCGATTTCTTTCCAGATACTCGTATCGATCATTGGAAAAAACGCATCTCCATCAACTTCTTGATCAACATGCGTAATATAGAGCGTCTTCGCGAGCGGCATAGCGGCTGCGTAGATCTGACTCCCGCCGATAATCATCACGTCTTCATGAGCGTATTTCTGAAGGGCTGCTTCCAAACTGGAAAAGATGGTCACGCCTTCTGGAACGGCGAAATCCGATTGACGTGTAATAACAACATTCGTGCGATTGGGGAGCGGGCGAAATTTTTCCGGAATAGAATCCCAGGTTTTTCGCCCCATGATCACAACCTTGCCGGTTGTGAGTGCGCGGAAGCGCTTTAAATCTTCCGGAAGTTGCCAGGGCAGTGTTCCGTCTTTTCCGATGCAATTGTTTTTCGCAATCGCGGCGATGATGGAGACCATGTTAGACGGCAATCGGGAAATCGATTTTCGGATAGGTTTCGTAGCCTTCGACGCGGGTGTGCTCATGCGTCCAATCGAAAATCGAGGTGAACGGTTCGGTAATGATTTTTGGCAATGGGTATTTTTCCGGATCGCGCGACAATTGTTCCTTCGCGCCTTCGACGTGATTTACGTAGATATGCGTGTCAGCCAGGAAGCCAATCAAGCGGCCTTCGGCCAAGCCAGCTTCTTTTGCGAGAAGATGAAGCAAAAGCGCGTAGCTTGCGATGTTAAACGGCAAACCAAGCATCGTATCTACAGAGCGTTGATTCCAGAGCAGATTCAATTTCCCGTTTACGACTGTAACCTGGAAGCCGTAATGGCAGGGTGGCAGAGCTTGTTCGGGAAGCGCTTTCGGATTCCAAGCCATCACAATCATGCGGCGATCGCCGGGATTCTTTTTGAGCGTTTCCACGACCTTGGCGAGCTGGTCAATGCCTTTGCCGCTGTAATCACTATCGAACGATTCGTACGGAGCATCAAAATGGCGCCACTGGAAACCATACACAGGTCCAAGGTCGCGCTCTTCGCGCATGCGGCGTTTGGTTTCTTCGTCGTGACCGTACGCAACCTTTTTCGGATTGCACCATTCATCCCAAATTGTGTTACCGCGTTCCTGCAGCCACTTCTTGTCAGACAATCCCTTGATGAAAAACTCGAGTTCGGTACGCACCATCTTAAACGGAACCTTCTTGGTGGTGAGCAGGGGAAAGCCTTTCGACATGTCGTGCTCAAAGCAGACGCCGGCGACCGTGATCGCGTTGACGCCCGTGCGATTCTCTTTGACCTCGCCGGTCTCAAGAATGTGGCGGACGATGTCGAGGTAGGATTTCATAGGGTTAAAAGCCAAGGTCTTTCATGGTTTGACGCACGGCGGCTTCGAACTCTTCCTTGGTACCGTCATTGCGGATGGAGCGCCAGGCTCGGTCCATGACGCGTGGAATCGAGACTTCTGTGGGCGCTTTTTCTTCATTCAGGAATTGTTCCCAAGTCATGTCCGCTTCCGTAGCTTTTTCACCGCGCTTTTTCATGCGTTCGAAGCGTAGCTCTGCCGGAACATCGATGGCGATCAATTTGAATTGCGGCAATGGTTCAAGGGCGACAATATCTTGCGGGCGACGGATGCCATCAACCACGACAATGTCTTGTTCGGCCGAGAGGGCGTATTTTTCCACCGTGTAAGAAAGCACATCCTCGCCAAACTCAGCGCGCATCGCATTAGAAATCTTAATCATGTTCTCGCGCGACTTCTCGATGGCGAGAAGATCGAGCATGCTTCCGAGAAAGCTGCTGAAGCGAACATAGCCGGCGCCGTATTCGTTTCGCAACAAGTCAGCGGCCGTTCCTTTCCCGCAGCCGGCTTGGCCGACCAGTCCGATAATCAATTTGGGCATACGGGAGCTCATTTAATCACAGGATCAGACACGCTTAAACCATTTTGCCAAGCGTGGACCTTGCTGGAAGAAGTAGTTGGATTTCAGGCCCTCGCCGTACAGTGTTTCGGGGGCTTCGACCATGCGCTCATAGACCATCAAGCAAATCGGTTGGCCGTCGCGCAAGACGAAGTCGTGGCTATAAGCTTCGATTTCCAATACCGCGATGGTGCCGCGCTCTTCGTCCTTTTCCGTCCAACCCCAACCTGGGTCAAAGAAGCCGGCAAAGTGCGAACGGAACTCGCCTTTGGAAGAATCGTAGGCCGCCATTTCGGTTGCGAAGTCCGGCGGCGTCAAAATCTTTTCTTTGGTAGCCAAGATGAAGAATGCTTGCGGATGCAAAACCAATTCGCCGTTCTTGGGACGCGGGACGGGCTCAAAGAACTCATATGGATCATGATCAAACTTAGCCGTATCGAGCACACTCCAGGCTGTACGGCGCGCCTGCCAGCCGATGACGTCGTAAGAAGTCAGATCTACCGTCATGGTGATCCCGCGGCCGACGTGCTCAGACGAGGCTTTGATTCGTGCGTGCTTTGCATCGCGCAATAAACCGTAGCGATCAAAGGCCAAGCGATGCTCGAGCTGCGATAGTCGTGCATCACCATGAAAAAAGCGCATTTGGTTCACGCGATCACCGGGATGGAGTAATACCGGAAATGATTTCGGGCTGACTTCGATCCAAAGGGCACCGGCATAACCGGCAGGCACATCATCAAAACGCGGAACACCGTCTACCAACAAACGTCCGCGCAAGTTGATGCGACCGGATGAACTCTTGTTGCTTGTCGTGGCGTGGATACCGGGAGGCAATTCCAAGCTCTCATTCAAACGGATGAGATAAATGCCATCGACTTCGAGCGGACGATCAAGCGAGTGCTTGTAGAGCGCGCCGTTGCCGAGCAGATCGCTCACGGGTTCGCCGAGGCGGGGGAGATAGGAGCCGCGTAAACGATAGCATTCGTCGCTAACGCTCAGGTCCAGCGAGGCTGGTTGAATGTGCTCCGGCTTGGCTCCGCGAATGTAGTTCGCGCCAATCATTTCCCGGATCAGCTGCATGGGAATGGCTCCGTGTTCCTGCATAGTTATCGCGCATCTTGTATCGCGCATCGCCTGTCGTCAAACTCATATCAAAACACCCCATTTCTGGGGTGTCTGATTCACGTTGCGAGATGCGCGTTACGCGAGCTTAGCCGTATCAACCTTGATGCCCGGACCCATGGTGCTCGTCAGCGTCACGCTGTTGAGATAGGTGCCCTTGGCCGAGGCCGGCTTCACTTTGTTCACGGCTTCCATGAGCATCTTGAGGTTCTCAAGCAATTCCTTCGCGCTGAGCGATGACTTGCCGATGGCCTGATGGACATTGCCGGTCACATCGTTTTTGAATGCGACCTTACCCTTCTTCACATCTTCGATGAGCTTTTTGATGTTCGTGCCGACGGTATCCGTCTTCGGGTTCGGCATGAGACCGGTCGGACCAAGGATCTTCGCGACCTTGGCAAGCTTCGGCATCATGTCCGGCGTTGCAACCGCGACTTCGAAGTTGATCTTGCCGGTCTTGGCGATTTCATCGATCAACTCTTCACCACCGACGATGTCAGCACCGGCTTCTTTGGCCGCGGCTTCCTTGTCAGGAGCGACGAAGGCGATGACTTTCTTTGCCTTGCCGATTGAGTGAGGGAAAATGATGGTCGAGCGGACCTGCTGGTCGCCCTTCTTCACATCAATGCCCAGGTTGATATGTACTTCGACCGAACCATCAAATTTGGTGGTAGCGGTCTTTTTAACGAGCTCAATCGCTTCTTCAGGCGTGTAGAGCTTTTTGGAGTCCACGAGCTTGGAAAGCTCGGTATAACGCTTGGATCGCGCCATACGTGGTACGGTCGGCTGCTTATTAGGCGTAGCCTCCCACATAGGAATTAAGTGGCCTAAGGTTAGCGGAGGATGCGAAAAACGTCAAGGGAGGGACTTACATCGGCAGACCGGTCGGAAGCTCAAGCGGGGCTTCCACCGGAGCCTGATACGGCTGAATCGTGATGTACGGCGTGTAGATACGACCGAGTTTCTCACCTTTTTCGTTACTGACAATGACGTAGTAGCGCTTGTCCGCACCGTTCAACAACATGCTGTAGTCCATTGTTTCCTTACAGATATCGCTGCTGATACAGGTTTTTTGTAATCGATCCTTCTCGTCAAAGATTTGGATGGTGAGATTGGCGATCGGGGAGTTGGTTTTCTCAACTTTGGCGATGAGCTCGACCGTGGCCGGAGCTTCGGCCGGTTGCACGACCAAGCGGCTGGCTGTGAAGGTCACCGTTCCATTGAGTTGTACCGGAGTGCTGCGCGGCAAGAGTCCAGCATTCTGTTTCAGGCGGATGTCCATATCCGGCGTAGAAGCGGCTGCCGCTTCGGCGGCGAGACTAATGTCGGAGGTGAATTCAAGTGCAGTGCCGAGACGATAGTTTGTGAAGAGCGCGACGGACAGAGTTTCAACGCGCTGAGCCCAACCCGGACCGTAGAACGCTTCGGCTAATTGGGCGGATGCGGCGCGTAGGACGCCGCCACGAGTCACGACATACACCGTTGGATCTGAGTCAAAGCGCACGAGTACGCTTCCCGGACGAATCGTCATGTTGCCGCCGATCGGATGCTGAGCAAGCGTCTCATCTGAGACAACTTGGCCCGTGGTTTCTTGCTTCGTGAGCCAGCTCTGCAAGGTTGCTTCATTCGGAAAGACGTAACGCTTCCCATCCTGCGCCAACCAGTACACGGCCGGACCCGAGCCGCGAATAAAACCCTGAGGAGCGCTTTCAGCGGCCGAGGCTGCCAAAGGGAGGTTGAGGAAAGCGCCGCCAAAGGCAAGCGCCAAAAGAAATAGTTTTCGCATAACGCCAGCACCTTATACACGCCTCGCGTGTCGCGCAACTCGTTTCGTTGGATATGAAAACCCCCGTGCGGGGGTTTTTGTACTAGCGAAGCGATTTGATTCGCTGTGCAGAGAGGGCGTAGAGACCGCCGAGCGCAGCTAGATAGGCGAGACAGGCGATGATCCAGCCAAGAATCGGGACCAGGGAGATGAGTGAGAGTAGGATTGTGCCGATGACAGCCATCTTCCAATCAACACCCTTTGCTTTATTTTTGTCCGCCAGGCTCCAAATCCAAGCTCCGAAAATCACGCCGGCATAGGCTTTAGCCATGACCATCAAGAATCCAAAGCCGAAAGCGAGCAAACCACCCAACATGCTGCCGAGAATTGTGATGAAGAGAATGATCACTACGATCGGTACAAGAATTGACGTGGCAAAACCGGCGAGCATCGCCTGACCCGGACGAGCTAACACTTCTTCGGTCAGCATCGCGCTGTATTTCTTGAAGCAGAGCACGAGCACGAGTGCCGTCACTAATAGTACGGAGAGCTTCACTAAGAATCCGATCGCGATCAATCCTGCGAAGGCACCGGCCTTCTCAGCGTCTGTCATGGTCGGACGGCGTTCTCCCTTTTTGAAATCCGTTTTGGTGTATTCATGGCCGGCGGCGAGTCTCGCGCCTGCATCCATGATCGGCTCTTTTGGTCCTTCGATCATGACTTTTTTGGCGATACGCGCATTGCTTCCAAAGCGCACATCCTCAGCGTAGATCTTTACATCACCGTCGAGCGTGCCGTTGATGACGACTTGTCCGCCGGCGATTTGGGCCATGCCTTTGACTGTACCGTCGATCACGATTGAACCGGCTCCGGCAGCGATATCACCGCCAATCACTACATCTTTGCCGATGATGACGTTCCCACCGCCAACCAGTACATCGTCCTTCACGTTCTTCATGATGGATACGTTGCCGCCGGCTGCGCGCAAGTCGTCGCCGATGTTCGAGGAGATCGTTACGTTGCCTCCACCGACGCTCAGATCCTGGGCCACATCACCGCTTACAACCACCGTTCCGCCACCCGCGAACACGTCGCCGTTGACGGCGCCATTCAATACGAGCGTTCCGCCGCCAACGTAGAAGTCGTCCGGTACGCGCTGATCTGCTGAAAGGGTGAAGGTATCGCCTCCGGCCGCGATCATGGCGCTGGCCGAAAGGGGAGAAAGAAGGAGTGCGGCTGTACCGATTGTCGCCGCAAAACGAGCGAGGGTGTGATTCATATGCAAAAGATTATAGCAAAATCCCCGCCGGAGCGGGGATTTTGATTAGCCAACGACCTCGATACCCATGTTCTTGGCCGTGCCTTCGACCTGACGCATCGCTGCTTCAATGTCGTGACAGTTCAAGTCGGGCATTTTGATCTCGGCAATCTCGCGGACCTGGGCCTTGTTCACCTTGCCGACCTTTTCGAGATGCGGCTTGGCGGAACCCTTTTCGATCTTCGCGGCCTTCATGAGAAGCGCGGAAACCGGAGCGGTCTTGAGGATGAAGTCGTAGGAGCGGTCTTCATACAGGCTGATGACAGCCGGCACGACTTCTCCGAGACGATCCTGAGTGGCGGCGTTGATGCGCTGACAAAATTCAGCGATGTTCATGCCGTGCTGACCGAGGGCGGGACCAAGCGGCGGTGCCGGAGTGGCACGACCACCGATCACTTGCACCTTGATCAGTGTCTTTACTTTCTTAGCCATAGTAGTTGGAGTCGAGTAGGCGAGTAGCAAGTAGCCAGTAGCTACGAGCCGGGCGGAAGCGTGCCCTCGCGTATTCGCGTAACAGTGGCCTGTTTATAGCAAAACCCCTGCCATTTGGCAAGGGTTTGGCTATTAGATCTTTTTGACCTGGGTGAAGTCGAGTTCGAGCGGCGTTTCACGGCCGAACATCGAGACCAAGACTTTGACCTTGCCGCGAGCGGCGTCGATGTCGTTGACCTTGCCTTCGAAGCCCTTGAACGGACCATCGCCTATTTTGACGGCCATGCCCGGCTGAAGGTCGATCATTACGGTCGGTTCTTCCGGTGCAACGGCGCGCTTGAGGATGGAATCCACTTCCTGCTGCGAGAGCGGGGAGGGCGTCGTACCCGTGCCGATGAAACCCGTGACGTTCGGCGTGTTGCGCACGACATACCACGAGTCATCCGTCACCAACATTTCGACGAGCACGTACCCGGGATAAATCTTTTCTTCGATCACGCGGCGTTTGCCGTTCTTGATCTTGATCTTCTTTTCCTTCGGAACCATCACGTTAAAGATGAATTCCTGCATGTTGAGCGCGGTGATGCGCTGCTTGAGCGAATCAGCCACCGCTTCTTCATACCCGGAATAGGTATGGATGGCGTACCAACGTCGCCCGTAATCCGCTGTTTGCTTGGGCATAGTTAGTTGTTGACCTTGAACGAGCCATCGCCGCCATTTACCGGGATCGGAGTGATCTTCACCGGAACCGTGTTGCCATTTTCATCTACGCCTTCGACGATCGGCGCGGTTTGCGGCGTCACGGGTTCATTCTGGACGGCGGCGCCTTCATGACGTGAAAGCGCGAGGTCTACGGCCTGACCCAAACCGAAGTCGAGAGCGGCAAAAAAGATGGCCGTGACGGCACTGACGCCGACAACGAGCAAGCTGTAGCGGAGGGTGTCCTGGCGAGTCGGCCAAGAAACTTTTTCCAACTCGGCCTTGGCGGAGCGGAAATAGGAGATGAGGTAGGTGGCGGGGTTGGTCATAGGATTTGGTTTTCAAAAAGCCCGGGCAGGGCTTATTGAATTTCCTTAAAAGGCTAGCAGGTTCTTGGCGATTCGGCAAGTTCCGTGTACGCTCCCACCGCTTCGGGCTATAGCGCAGTTGGCTAGCGCGCTTGCATGGGGTGCAAGAGGTCGAGGGTTCAAGTCCCTCTAGCCCGACCATCAAAAACGACTCGCTCATGCGGGTCGTTTTATGTACCCCTTGACGGATTGGCCCGTCTTTCCTTGCGTTCCTCGCGATGGGTGTTCATAATGCCCCGTAAACCCGAGTTTTTTTATTCCTAATCCGGGTTCTTTGATCCACAGATACTATGTCAAAGATGACCAAGTCGCAGCTCATGACCGAGCTCGCCGCCAAGCTTAACATCAGCAAGAAGGACGCCACGATGTACGTGGAAACGCTCGTCGGCATGGCCCTCAAGCATGTGAAGCAGAACGGTGAATTCGTTCTTCCGGGCATTGGTAAGTTGGTGAAGGTGAAGCGCGCCGCTCGCATGGGCCGCAACCCTGCCACTGGTGCTGAGATCAAGATCCCGGCCAAGACGGTCGTGAAGTTCCGCGTGGCCAAGGCCGCGAAGGACGCGGTGCTCTAAGAGCTCGCAACAAAAAAGAGGCTTCGGCCTCTTTTTTGTTATCATGGAGATATGAAGATCCGCGCCACGCCTATCTCTGTCGGGGGAATCGTCCTGATGGGCATTTTGCTCGTGACTTTGGTTTTGGCCTGGATCGCTTCGCGCGGGCCATGGCATACGCCGATCCAGACGGCGGTATTCACATTTTTCTTTCTGTTGGTGCTCGGCTACTTCGTGGATGCATGGAGCGAGAAGCTTGTCTTGAAAAATGGATTGGTGACGTTTGATTCTTTTCTGCGCAAAAAAGTTACGGTGAACGTGTGCGCGATGGATGAAGTGCTTGTGATTCACGAAGGGCTGAATCAGGAGCGTGGCATCGTCTCAGTGATTTTTCGTGCAGCCAACGGTCGTCGCACGCGTTTAGCGCTCGGTCCGTTATGGAAACGAAGCGAGCTCGAATCGTTTTTATCCAAGCTTGAGAGTGCGACCGGTTCTTGCCAGTACGTGATAGAATAATCCCATGCCCGCCAAAAAAACATCCAAGAACACGAAACGACTGCGTGACGCAGGCGTTGTTACGCATGCGGAAACTAATACGCAATTTCTTCCACAACCGAGTTGGACCGGTCCTGGATTGGGCGCTCCGGCATCGAACCGTTTCCATCACTGGGTGTGCAGTGACAACAACACGTGTGTACCGGATGGGGGAGAGGGGTTCACCGAAAATATCAATTGGCGCATTTTCCGCATCATGGCGGAGTTTGTCGAAGGATTTGAATTTTTATCGCAATTGAAAAAGGAGGTGACATTTTTTGGCAGCGCTCGCGCCATGCCGGAGAACAAGTATTACAAGATGGCGCGTCAGCTTGGCGGAAAGCTTGCCAAGGATGGCTACACGATCATCACGGGCGGTGGCCCGGGTATCATGGAAGCGGGTAATCGCGGCGCATTTGAAGCCGGAGGCGAATCGGTTGGTCTCGATATTGTTTTGCCGACCGAGCAACGTCGCAATAAGTACGTGAAGCAATCAAAAGGCTTTCACTATTTTTTCACGCGCAAAGTGATGTTGTCGGCTTCGGCGCAGGCGTATGTATTTTTTCCCGGTGGTTTTGGTACGCTCGATGAAATGTTTGAGATGGTGACATTAATTCAAACCGGAAAAATGTCAGACCAGATTCCCGTGATTCTTGTCGGAAAAGATTATTGGGCTGGAATGATCGAGTGGATCAAGAAGATGATGGTTGATGAAAATCATTTCATCGAACCGTTTGAACTCGAAATTTTGCGCGTGGTCGAAGATATCGACGAAGCGTACGAGATCATCAAAACCACGCACGAACGACAGCTATAAAAAAAATCCCCCGATCGCTCGGGGGATTTTTCTTACGCCTTGGCGGCGAGAGCGGCCTTCTTGTTGGCCTTCTTCTGCATCTTGGTCAGGATTTCGCCGTGAGCGATACCAGCCATCTTGCGAAGCGTGCGCATCGTGCTCGTGGCAACGCGAACGCGGCGGCCGTTGATACGGACGACCTGGAGATTCACGTTCTGCTTGCGGCGGGTCGCGATGTTGGAGTGGCTGCGCGAGTTGCCGACATTGGCTTTCTTGCCGGTGAGAATATCGATGCGGGACATATGATTGGGCCCGATCTTAGCCCATGATTTGAAATTTGGCAAGTCCCCGATATGCTAAACTCGATTTATGGGCCTCATCACCCTCTTGTTTCAAGAACCCTTGGTGTTTGTGGTGTTGTTGTTGGCGCTTGTTTTCACCCTTTCCGTGCATGAGGCGGCTCATGCCTGGGTGGGGAGCCTGCTGGGGGACGGAACTGCCAAACGCATGGGGCGTTTAACCCTTAATCCGCTGGCTCATTTGGACCCCATGGGCTTTTTGCTCATCCTGTTCGCGGGATTCGGGTATGCCAAACCGGTGCCTTACAATCCTTATAATTTAACGTATCCGCGTTGGGGGCCGGCACTGATTGCGGCCGCCGGACCCGCTTCCAACCTGATTTTTGGCTCACTTTGCGCCATTGCCTACGGTTTACTGTGGCCGTCGCTTGGTTCGAATAATTTGTTGACCTTGAGCCTTTGGTTTTTGGGACATATTAATTTCGCCTTGATGGTTTTCAACCTGATCCCGCTCCCGCCCTTGGACGGATCAAAGGCCTTGCTTGCCGCCTTGGCTGGTCCTCAGCATGACCGAATTCGCTTCTGGCTTGAGACGCAGGGGCCAAATTTGCTCTTGGGACTGATCTTGATCGATTTAGTGCTGAATATCGGGGTTTTTTCGTGGATCTCCTGGATTGCCGATGCGCTCTTTCGATTGTTTGCTTAGCGGATTTCCATTCCAGAGTCTCTTCCCCTTGACGTAGGTGGCTAAGTACTGCTAGATTTTCGCCCATCATGCCTACAATCAATCAACTCGTCCGCCGTGCCCGTAAGCCGGTGCGAGCCAAGTCCAAGAGCCCTGCCATGCAATACGCCATGGATACGCTCCACCGTAAGCGCACAACGCTTCGCCGTGGCGCGTCTTTCAAGCGTGGTGTGTGTACCAAGGTGACCACCATGACCCCGAAAAAGCCGAACTCGGCCATTCGTAAGATCGCCCGTGTGCGTCTTTCGAACGGTACCGAAGTGACCGCTTACATTCCGGGCGAAGGCCACAACCTTCAGGAACACTCCATCGTGATGATTCGCGGTGGTCGTGTGAAGGACTTGCCTGGTGTCCGCTACCACATCGTGCGTGGCGTGTACGACACCCAGGGTGTTGCGAACCGTCGTAAGGGCCGCTCGTTGTACGGCGCTCGCCGTCCGAAGGCCGGGGCTGACAAGAAATAATCCTGAACTGACTGAATATGCGCGGAAAGAAAGCCCCCAATCGTAAGAGCGATGTCGATCCGAAATACGGATCTCCTTTGGTTGCCAAACTCATTAACTACGTGATGCAAGACGGTAAGAAGACGACCGCTCAGAACATCGTGTACACGGCGCTTAATGACATCGAGACCAAGATGAAGAAGCCGGCTCTTGAAGTGTTTGATGAAGCAATGAAGAACGTTTCGCCGTTGCTTGAGGTCAAGGCCAAGCGCGTCGGTGGTGCCAACTATCAGGTGCCGATGCAGGTGCGTGCCGAACGCCGCGTGCAGCTTGCGTACCGCTGGTTGCTCGTCGCTGCTCGCTCCCGTAAGGGCAAGCCGATGGCTGAGAAGCTCGCGTTCGAACTCATGGAAGCCGCCCAAAACCAGGGTGACGCCGTGAAGAAGAAGCTCGAAGTCCAGCGCATGGCCGAAGCCAACCGCGCCTTCGCTCACTTCGCCAAATAAAATATTCAGTGAGTAGTGGCGACACTACTCACTTTTCTCTCTATATGCCTCGCGAATACTCCTTGAATGACACCCGAAACTTCGGAATCATCGCCCACATCGACGCCGGTAAGACCACGGTCTCTGAGCGCGTGCTTTTCTACACAGGTAAGAAGCACAAGATCGGCGAAGTGCACGAGGGTGAAGCCACCATGGACTGGATGGAACAGGAGCAGGAGCGTGGTATTACGATTACCGCCGCTGCCACGACCTGTTTTTGGAAGGGCAAGCGCTTCAACTTGATTGACACTCCTGGTCACATCGACTTCACCATCGAAGTGCAGCGCTCATTGCGTGTGCTCGACGGTGCCGTGACTGTGTTCGACGGTGTGGCTGGTGTGGAACCGCAGTCAGAAACCGTGTGGCGCCAGGCTGACAAGCATCACGTGCCGCGTTTGTGTTTCGTGAACAAGCTCGACCGCATGGGTGCCGATTTCTATAAGGACGTCGCCTCCATTCACGAGAAGCTCACCAAGAACGCCTATCCGATTCAGCTGCCGATCGGCGCCGAAGCGAATTTTTCGGGCATCATCGATTTGTTCGACATGAAGGCTGAAGTCTATCTCGATGAAATGGGACAGAAGTTTGAACAGCGCGAAGTGCCGGCTGACATGCTCGACAAGGCCAAGGAATATCGCGCCAAGCTTGTTGAGGCCATTGCCGAGAACGACGAGAAGTTGATGGAGAAGTATCTCGGCGGTGAAGAAATCCCGGTCGCTGATTTGAAGGCCGGTTTGCGCAAGGCCGTGATTGCCGGAAGCATTTATCCGATTTTGTGCGGTTCGGCTTTGAAGAACAAGGGCGTGCAGTTTTTGCTCGACGCCGTTGCCGATTATCTTCCGAGCCCGCTCGACATTCCGCCGACCAAGGCGCATGACATCGACGATAAAGATAAGATTATCGAAGTGAATGCCACGGATAACGAACCGTTTGCCGCTCTCGCCTTTAAGGTGATGACCGACCCGTTCGTGGGTAAACTCGTGTTCTTCCGCGTGTACTCGGGCCACTTGGCTTCCGGTTCATACGTGGTGAACGCCAAGAGCGGTGAACGTGAACGCATCTCGCGTATCGTGCGCATGCACTCGAACGAGCGTGAAGAAGTGAGCGACGTGTACTCGGGTGAAATCGCCGCGGCCGTGGGTCTCAAGTCCACATTCACGGGTGATACTTTGTACGCAGAAGAGCGTCCGCTCGTGCTCGAATCGATCACGATTCCGGAACCGGTGATCTCGATCGCCATCGAACCGAAGACCAAGGGTGACCAGGAAAAGATGGGTATGGCCCTCTCGAAGCTTGCGGAAGAAGATCCTTCATTCCGTGTGCGCACCGATGAAGAAACCTTGCAGACCATCATCTCGGGTATGGGCGAACTCCACCTTGAAATCATCGTGGATCGCATGAAGCGCGAATTCAAAGTCGAAGCCAACGTCGGTAAGCCGCAGGTTTCGTACCGTGAAGCCATTCGTGGCAAGGCGGAAGAAGTCGAAGGCAAATTCGTTCGTCAGTCAGGTGGTCGCGGTCAGTACGGACATGCGGTCATCAACATCGAACCGAATGAACGCGGCAAGGGCTACGAATTCGTCGACGAAATTAAGGGTGGTGTCGTTCCTCGCGAATTCATCCAGCCGATCAACAAGGGTATTGCCGAAGCTGTGCAGCGCGGTGTGCTCGCCGGTTTCCCGGTGCTCGATGTGAAGGTGACGCTCGTCGATGGTTCTTACCACGATGTCGACTCATCCGAAGCCGCGTTTAAAATCGCAGGTTCGATGGCCTTCCAGGAAGCGTGTAAGCAGGCTGGTATCTATCTTCTTGAGCCGATCATGAAGGTGGAGGTCGTCACGCCGGAACAGTTCATGGGTGACGTGATCGGTGATTTGAACGCCAAGCGTGGTCAGATCCAGGACATGGGTGAGCGCTCCGGTGCTCGCGTCGTGAATGCCTTGGTCCCATTGTCCGAAATGTTCGGCTACTCCACGGATTTGCGCTCGATGTCACAGGGTCGTGCCAGCTACTCGATGGAATTCGCCCATTACGGCGAAGTCCCGAACAACGTGGCTCAGACGATCATCGAAGGTCGCAAGAAATAAGATCAATCATAAAGAACGGGCCTTGCGCCCGTTCTTTTGTTATAGTCTTCGGCATATGATCGCCCGTCGCCTGTTTTCTGTTCTTGTCGTGATCGGGATGTTGGCCGTCTTTCCGGTCCCGGTGAGCGAAAGAAATATTGCGCACGCGGCCGTCGCGGGACAGCTCATCAAGGGAACCCAAAGCGACGTGTATTTTTATGGAGGAGATGGGAAACGGCATGCGTTTCCAAACGAAACGGTATTTTTTAGCTGGTATGGGGATTTTCTTGGCGTCCAAACCTTGAGCGATTCGGAAATCGCGCAGATTCCCTTGGGTATGAACGTGACCATTCGTCCCGGCATCAAGATGATCAAGATCCAAACCGATCCGAGAGTATATGCGGTGAGCCGAGGAGGTGTCTTGAGATGGATTCCCACGGAGCTAATCGCGCAAGCAGTTTACGGACCTATTTGGAATACGCGCATTGTAGATGTGTCGGACGCTCTCTTTACGAATTATGCCATGGGGCAACCGATAAACTCTGAAAGTGAATATTTTCCAAATGACGAATATTTGACAGCGGGTCTTGATGATAACCTGACGGCGCGTGCGCAATTTGTTTCAGTCGCCCCCGTTCCGGCGCCGACACCCGCTCCAACTCCGGCACCGATTCCTGCCCCGACGCCGGTTCCGACGCCCGCCCCAGTTCCGGTCCCAGCACCAACTCCGACACCAGCTCCGACGCCGACGCAACCTGAAGGTGGCGACTATTTGATTCTTTCGCCTGATAGTTTGCTCGCGGCCGCAGCCAGGCTAAAGACGTATCGTGATGCCAATGGACATGTCGTGTATGTGAAAGCTTTGTCACAAATCGGAGCTTCAGCGTCCGCAGCCTCGATTGATAGTTGGATCGAATCTTATCGTTTACGGCATCCTGAATTGAGATACGTCGTACTGCTCGGGGGAGTGGATATCTTTCCTTCATTTCAGATAACAGTTCCCTCGAGCGGAACCCAGACATGGAGCGATCTCAAATACGCGCTCACGGATTCAAGGTATCCGACGGAGTATTTACCCGAACTTTCTCTTGGACGAATACCCGTTCGGTCTGAGGCGGAGATGAATGCGTATGTAACAAAGATGATTACCTACGAGAGCTATTCTTGGAAATACGACAAAATTATTTTCTTTGGCGCACAGCCGGAGTTGGGTTATGCCTATAATCGTGATGCGGCACTTGCGCGAAGTTTAGGATTTGAAACGCTCATTCTCGAAGCGCCAACGGAGAGCGCGCTACTCAATGCCATAAATGCGTCGGATACGTTCATGGTTATCTATTACGGCCATGGTTCCGCTTTTCAAAATGATCCGTTCAACCTTCGTAACATTGTCAGTTTGACGAATGCCGATCATCCCATCATTTATTTGTCCGGTGGCTGCGGGTTGGCCGATGAACAGGATTTCTTTTTCACGGGTCAAACCACTTCTTTGGCACGATCTTTGACGACGAGATCGAACGGCGCGATCGGCATTTTCGGAGCAACGCATGACGGAGGATATGGATACGATTACACGTTTCTTGTTGGGATTATGAATACGCTAAAGACGTCGCCCACATTAGGGGCGCTATTCTCAAATGGAATTTCGGTTGAAGATCAGCGAGCGAAGGCCGCAACCAACAATACGAACAATCCCATAGAATTTATTCAGCGCATCAGTCTTATCGGAGATCCCGCATTGAAGTTGCGTTGATCTGTGAGTCACAAAGAACGGACCTTGCGCTCGTTCTTTTGTTTTGCTGGAGTGGGGGAGGAGGTGCCTCTGGCAAGACGTCCTCGCAGTTTGTTCCGACATGTTTTGGATGCGATCGGCCGTATTCTCGATCTATCTGCGCCGTTGAGAGATCCGCGCCGCTACCAGCACATCTACAAGCGCACGGTGAACCAGTCCTTCGCCGATGCCTGGAAGGCGATCGGTGACGACCTTCAGAAGGTTATGGACCGCAAGCGCGAGCAATTGCGCCGCGAGGGGAAGATGCTCTGATCCACTAGTGTGGATTTTTTTTGTTTATAAAACAAAACACCCACCTTTCGGTGGGTGTTTTTCGTCAAAACGTTGAAGTCGTAGTCAGGCTGAATTGATGAAACATTTTCCTGTCGAACCTTCTGTGTTTTTGTGCGTTTGTCCGGAAAGCATCTACCAGATGGACGGGACGCGTATCAATTGATATTTCGCGTAGCACTCGTTGTTATTATACCATATTTGGCCCATTTTGTCAATCATAATGCTTTAATATTGGCTAATATTAGCCATATAGTAGAGTAGGTTGTCAGGCTGATGACCGCGGTTTAGGGTGTGTCCATATGTCCTTCCAACGCATGTTCGAAATGGCCCGCCGCCACGGGGTTCCGGTCGTGGTGACCGATAAAGAGGGTAAAGACCCCATGGTGATCCTCCCTTTGGAGGTTTATGAGGCTTTGACTGACGGTTCGGCTCCGGCCACCCGTCCCAGCGCCCCGGCTCCTGAAGCCAGTGAACCGATCGTGGTTCCGGTCCGGGCGGGAGGGGAGTCGGCTCCTAAATCGACCGGTCGTTTGGAGAGGATGGCGGTCGAGGTAAATCGTGGTTTTGATGAACAAGTTACCCAGACGGATTTGGCCGATTTATCGCTAGAAGAGCGGTTTTATATCGAGACCATGGAAGACGGGCATAAATAGCTCATCTTAGCTAAAAAAGTAGAATCCACAGGGTATAAACCCTAAGGTCTTGCGTCTTTTTTCGGCTTCTGCTATTCTGCGGGCACTCGCAAATGCGAAAATTATTTTAACTCAGCCATTCTTCACGCTCACGCTCCTATGGCGGACAAGTTCAATCGTTCCAAACCGCACGTCAACATCGGCACAATCGGCCACGTTGACCACGGAAAGACCACCACGACGGCGGCCATTTTGACCGTCCTTGGTGCGCACGGCATGACGGCCCAGAAAAAGGGCATCGATGACCTCGACAAGGCTCCTGAATCCAAGTCTCGTGGTATTACGATTGCCACGGCTCACACGGAATACGAGTCCGAGAAGCGCCACTACGCGCACGTCGACTGTCCGGGTCACGCTGACTACATCAAGAACATGATCACGGGTGCCGCCCAGATGGACGGTGCTATTCTCGTGGTTTCCGCCACTGACGGTCCGATGCCGCAGACGCGTGAACACATTCTTTTGGCCCGCCAGGTCGGTGTGCCTTCGATTGTCGTCTTCTTGAACAAGTGCGACATGGTGGATGATGCTGAGTTGATTGACCTCGTCGAACAGGAAATCCGCGACTTGCTCACCAAGTACGAATTCGACGGCGAAAAGACGCCGGTGATCCGCGGTTCCGCTTTGAAGGCTCTTCAGAATCCGACCGATGAGGCCGCCGCCAAGCCGATCTTGGACCTGATCAAGGCTTGTGACGAATGGATTCCGGAACCTGTCCGCGAAATGGACAAGCCGTTCCTCATGCCGGTGGAAGACGTGTTCTCGATTGAAGGCCGTGGCACGGTGGTCACGGGTCGTATCGAGCGTGGCATGATCAAGATCAACGAAGAAATTGAAATCGTCGGTCTCGGTGAAACCCGCAAGACGGTTGTCACGGGTATCGAAATGTTTAACAAGCAGCTCGACGAAGGTATGGCCGGTGACAACGCCGGTTTGCTTCTCCGCGGTACGAAGAAGGATGAAATTGAGCGCGGTATGGTTCTCGCCAAGGCGGGTTCCATCAAGCCTCACTCCGAGTTCGAAGGCGAAATCTACGCCTTGACCAAGGAAGAAGGTGGTCGCCACAAGCCGTTCGTCACGGGCTACAAGCCGCAGTTCTACATCCGTACGACGGATGTGACCGGTGAAGTAGTGCTCGCGCCGGAAGTGGCCATGGTGCAGCCGGGCGACACCGTGAAGATCACGGTTAAGCTCATCACCCCGGTCGGTATCGAAGACAAGATGCGCTTCGCCATCCGCGAAGGTGGTAAGACGGTGGGTGCCGGTGTCGTAACCAAGATCATTAAATAAACCTTGATGAGAGAGGATTCCCTTCGGGGATGCCATGGTCCTCTCCACTCTCCACATGACTGCTGACACGAAGAAGGCAGCGTCCGCCAAGGACGCTCCGCAAGGTCATCGCGTGCGAATCAAGATTCGCGCCTACGACCACAAGATCATTGACCAGGCGACCAAGACCATTATCGAAACGGCTGAGCGCTCCGGCGCAAAGGTCGTCGGTCCGGTGCCGCTCCCGACGGAGAAGAAGAAGTGGACGGTCAACCGCTCCACCTTCGTCCACAAGAACGCACGTGAACAGTTCGAAATGCGTATTCACAAGCGTATCGTGGACATCATGGATCCGAATGCGAAGACGATCGACGCTCTGACGTCGCTCAACCTTCCGGCCGGTGTCGACGTGGAGATCAAGATGTAAGTCGTTCTCACAATCAAGTTCGTTCGATCCCAAGGAGAAAGTTCCTCCGATATTCAATCGGTGAGATAACCTCCCTGCAGTGCATCGAAATCGATATCACGTCAGGTATAAAAGCCTGGAATGTGTAGGCGATTTCCGATCGCCTGCGGATTCCAGGCTTTTATGAAATTCATCCTCGCCACAAAACTCGAAATGACACAGGTGCACCGTCCCGATGGGACGGTCGTTCCGGTTACCCTCGTTCAGGCTGGCCCGTGTGTCGTTACTCAGGTGAAGACGACCGAAACGGATGGTGTTGCCGCCGTTCAGCTCGGATTCTTGCCGAAGAAAACGCTCAACAAGCCAGAAGCTGGTCACTTGAAGGATCTTCCTCAGATGTCCGAGCTCCACGATTTCCGTGTGGAAGCCGGTTCCGAATTGAAGCGCGGTGATGCCGTTGAGGCTTCCGTGTTCCAACCGGGTGATCTCGTCCACGTGACAGGTGTCTCCAAGGGTAAGGGCTTTCAAGGTGTCGTGAAGCGCCATGGGTTCCATGGTCATCCGACGACGCACGGTCACAAAGACCAGACGCGTATGCCGGGTTCCATCGGTGCCGGTGGTCCGCAGCACGTGTTCAAGGGTCGCCGCATGGCCGGTCGCATGGGCAACGCTCAGGTGACTGTTCAGAAATTGCAGGTGGTGGAAGTGCGTGACGGCGGCATCCTTGCCATCAAGGGAGCTGTTCCGGGCGCTCGCCACACCGTGCTTGAAATCGTCTCCGCCTAAACATATGCCTAACGTTTCCATCTACTCCCAAGACGGCAAGTCCGTCGGCGAGATGAGCCTCTCCGAGGCGCAGTTCGGCGTGAAGACGAAGTCGAAGCTTGTGCACGAAGTTCTCGTGGCTCAACAGGCGAATCGTCGCAAGTCCATTGCTCATACCAAGACCAAGGGCGAAGTGTCCGGTGGTGGTAAGAAGCCGTGGAAGCAGAAGGGTACCGGCCGCGCCCGTCAGGGTTCGATCCGCTCTCCGCAGTGGATCGGTGGTGGTATTGTCTTCGGTCCGACGAACGCCCGTAATTTTTCCGTGAAGGTAAACCGCAAGGCCAAGCAGAAGGCGTTGTTCATGGCGTTGTCCGACAAGGTCACGCACAAGAACTTGATCGTCATCGAGTCGATCAACACCGAACCGGCCAAGACCAAGACCGTCGCGACCCTCGTCAAGAAATTACCGCTTGGCCGCACGACCTTGATCGTCGCTCCGACCTCGAACGCCGCGCTCATGCGCATGGTCCGCAACATTCCGCAGGTCAAACTTGTGACCGCGCAGAGTGTGAACTTGGAGGACGTCGTTAACTACCGCTCGGTCGCTTTCCTCAAGGACGCGGTCACGGCGTTTGAGAAAATCTACGCATAAATATGGCTATCCTCGACCGTTTCAAGAAAAAGCCCGCCGCGACCAAGAAGGCGAAGAAGTCGGAGAAGGCTCCGGCTGCTTCGAGCGCCCCGGCAGCGACCGGTAAGGGCAACATGCTCTCTTCCTCGCTTCTCCTTCGTCCGCATGTGAGCGAGAAGGCTGCACGTATGGCCGACCGCGGAACCTATGTGTTCCAGGTTGCCCGTCAGGCCGAAAAGGTTTCGATCGCCAAGGCGGTTGAAGCGTTGTACGGAGTGAAGGTTGATGGCGTTCGCATTGTGAACATCGGCGGCAAGCCGGTTCGCAAGGGCAAGCGCGTGTCCTCGCGCCAGGATTTGAAGAAGGCGCTCGTCACCTTGAAGAAGGGTGAGACGATTGCGCTTTACGAAGGCGTCTAAACATATGCCTATCAAGAAATACCGTCCCGTTACCAAGGGCGCTCGAGCCAGCTCCGTGCAGACGTTCCACGACGTCACCACGAATGAACCCGAGCCGTCCTTGATTTCGACGAAAAAGCAGTACGCCGGTCGCACGAAGGGTAAGATTACCGTTCGTCACCAGGGTGCTGGTCACAAGCGCTATTTGCGCGATGTCGACTTTGCGCGCACGCGTTTCGACATTCCGGCAACCGTGAAGACGGTCGAATACGACCCGAACCGCGGCGCCCGCATTTCACTTATTACATATAAGGACGGCGTGAAGAGTTACATCCTTCAGCCGGACGGTCTCAAGGTGGGGGACACCATCGTGTCATCCAAGACCGAGGCGGAAATCTCAGTTGGTAACCGTTTGCCGCTTGAGAAGATCCCGGTCGGTACGCCCATTCACTCGGTCGAGTTGGTTCCGGGCAAGGGTGGCCAGATGGGCCACGGCGCCGGTTCCCGCATCGAGTTCATGGCCATCGAAGAACAGTGGGCCGTTCTCAAACTTCCTTCCGGTGAAACGCGTCGCGTGCCGAAGTCGTGCATGGCCACGATCGGTACCGTCTCCAACCCGGACTGGCATCTCGTTCGCTGGGGCAAGGCCGGCCGTATGCGCCATCGCGGTATTAAGCCGACGGTACGCGGTAAGGTCATGAACCCGGTCGATCACCCCCACGGTGGTGGTGAAGGTAAGCATCCGATCGGTATGAAGTACGCCAAGACCAAGTGGGGTAAGCACGCGCTCGGCGTGAAGACCCGTCGCCGCAAGTTGTCATCCGATACGCTCATCATCACGCGCCGTAAGGGTAAGAAACTCTAAACCTCCTATGTCACGCAGTCTCAAAAAAGGTCCATACTTGGACGCCAAGCTCATGGAGAAAGTCCGCAAAGCCGGACCGAACTCCAAGGTCACCATCAAGACCTGGGCTCGCGCTTCGACCATCACACCTGAAATGGTGGGGATGACCTTTGGAGTGCACAACGGCAAGCAGCACATCAACGTGTTCGTCGTTGAAAACATGGTTGGTCACAAGCTCGGTGAGTTTTCCCCGACGCGTAAGTTTACGCGCCATGGTGGCAAGCTGACCAAGACGCTTGATACCGCTGCCGCTGCTGCTCCGGCTCCCGCCGCCGCTCCGGCCGCCAAGAAATAAACTACTATGGACGTCCACGCTAATCTTCGTCATCTCCGCATGTCGCCCCGCAAGGTGCGCCTCGTGGTGAACACTGTCCGCGGTCTCTCGATCGCGGCTGCTGAGACGCGCCTGACCTTCCTTCCGAAGCTCGCCGCCCAGCCGGTGCTCAAGCTCTTGCGTTCGGCTGTTGCCAACGCCGAGCACAACTTCAAGCTCGACAAGAAAGACTTGTACGTGCGCCACATCGTGGCGGACGGCGGTCCGACCTTGAAGCGCTTTCAGCCGCGCGCCTTCGGTCGTGCAGCGCCTATTCGTAAGCGCACGACCCACATCACCTTGATCCTTTCGACCAAGGGCGATGCCAAGCCGGCCAAGACCGAAGCTGCTCCGGCTCCTGCCGTGAAGGCTAAGGCCCCGGCGAAGAAGAAGGCCGTTGCCAAGAAATCCACCAACTAATATGGGTCACAAAGTCCATCCCACAATTTTCCGCATCACGACGACGACCACCTGGCCGTCTCGCTGGTTCGCGCGTGAAGATGCGTATCGTGCGCAGCTTCGCCAGGATCTTTCGATGCGCGAGTTCCTCATGAAGGAGCTCAAGGAGTCGGCGGTGAACCGTATCGACATCGAGCGCTCGCGTGGTCTCATCACCATTATGGTGCACACGGCCAAGCCGGGTCTCGTCATCGGTCGTTCCGGCGACGGTATTGAAGCGCTCAAGAAGAAGCTCATGAAGAAGTTCTTCCCGATGTCGGGCAAGACCGTGAAGCTTAACTTGAGCGTGCAGGAAGTCGGTCGCCCGTCTCTCGAAGCCGCCCTTGTGGCTCAGGGTGTGATCGCTGACCTTGAACGCCGCATGCCGTTCCGTCGCGTCTTGAAGATGTCGATCGAACGCGTGAAGAAGGGCGGAGCCCTCGGTGTGAAAATCGCCGTCTCCGGTCGTCTGAACGGCGCCGAAATCGCGCGTCGCGAATGGCTCGGTTGGGGAAAGATCCCGCTGACCAACTTGCGCGCCGACATCGACTACGCACAGAGCTTTGCCCAGACGATGGCCGGTACGATCGGTGTCAAAGTCTGGATCTATCGCGGAGATGTGTTTGCCCAGGACCGTTTGAATCAGTATCAGCCCACGACGCAGCGCCGCCGTCCGGAAGGACGCCGTGATGAGCGCGACCGTACGCCGGCTGCAGCCGTCTAAGCCCCACGCCTATGTTGATTCCCAAGAAAGTCAAACATCGCAAGTGGCATAAGGGCCGCGCCCGTAACATCCGCAACGCCACCGACAAGATTGAACTCGCCTATGGCAGCTACGGCCTCAAAGCCGTGACCCCGTCATGGATCTCGAGCCAAGAAATCGAAGCTGGACGTCGCGTGCTCACTCGCTACATCAAGAAGGGTGGAAAGATCTGGATCCGCGTGTTCCCGGACAAGCCGATCACCAAGAAGGGTAACGAAACCCCGATGGGTGCCGGTAAAGGTGCCGTGGACCACTACGTCGCTGTGATCAAGCCGGGCACCATCATTTACGAGATGGACGGCATCACTCCGGATCAGGCAAAGATCGCGCTTCAGAGCGCGGCCTACAAGCTCTCCTCGGTCTGTAAGTTCATCAGCAAATAATATGGAAGCGAAGGAACTCCAATCCAAAACTCCCGCTGAACTCACCCGCATGGCGGATGAGCTCCGCGCCGAGCTCCGCGGTCTGCGATTCAAAGTCGCGACCCGTCAACATGGGAAGGTTCGCGATTTGCGCCACTTGCGCCGCGACCTCGCCCGTATCGAGACGGTCCTGTCCAACCCGACATCGGCCGCCTAAACCCCTATGAACGCCACTCACTCAACCTCGCCCGCCAAGGGCCGTCACCTGCAGGGTGTCGTCGTCTCGACCAAGATGGCCAAGACGGCTGTCGTCCGTGTAGACCGACGCATCGCGCACCCGAAATACGGGAAGTACTTTACGTACTCCAAAAAGTTCAAGGTGCATGACCCGGAAGGCGCCGCCAAGGTTGGCGACACGGTCGAATTTGTGGAGGGCCGCCCGATCTCGCGCGACAAGCGCTGGACGTACGTGTCTACCATCAACGCCGCCAAATAATATGGTTCAACATCGCTCTATGCTCGCAGTCGCGGATAACTCTGGCGCCAAGTTGCTCCAGGTTATTCACGTACAAGGCGGCTACAAAAAGCGCTACGGCAAGCTCGCCGACATGGTCACCTGTGTCGTGAAGGAAGCGGCCCCGCGTGGTCTCGTGAAGAAGTCGGACATTGTCCACGTCGTGTTGGTGCGTACCCACAAGGAAACGCGCCGCCCGGATGGTACGTATGTTCGCTTTGACGATAATGCTGGTGTGATCGTCGATCCGAAGTCCAAGGAGCCGAAGGGCACCCGTATCTTCGGACCGGTGGCGCGTGAATTGCGCGCCCGCGGCTTCGGTAAAATTATTTCCTTGGCCCCGGAAGTTGTCTAAGCCTATGTCTACATTCAACCTCAAAGCGGGTGACGAAGTGATCGTCATTGCCGGCAAAGACAAGGGCAAGAAGGGCAAAGTCCTCCAGGCTTTCCCGCGTCTTAATCGTGTCGTGGTCGAAGGTGTGCGCGTCACCAAGCGCCATCTCCGCACGCGCAAGCAAGGGGAGAAGGGTCAGATCGTGGAAGTTTCCATGCCGATCCATGCTTCCAATGTTCAGCCCCTCGGTGGCAACGGCAAGGCCGTTCGCCATACCAAGGCTGCATCCAAGTAATATGACGCTCAAAGAACGCTATCAGGCCGAGATTCGGCCCCAACTCATGAAGGACCTTGGCATCAAAAATGTCATGGCCGCTCCGAAGGTCACCAAGGTAACGGTGTCCGTCGGTTTGTCGCAGGCGATTAAGGACCCGAAAGTCTTGGAAGTCATCGAGCGCACCCTTACCCGTATCACGGGTCAGAAGCCGGTGAAGACCAAGGCCAAGAAGTCCATCGCGAGCTTCAAGATCCGTGAAGGCCAGGTCGTTGGCATCATGGTGACATTGCGCGGCGACCGCATGTGGGATTTTCTCACGCGCTTCACTCAGTTCACCTTCCCGCGTATCCGCGACTTCCGCGGTATCTCGGACAAGACGGTGGATGGCCGCGGCAACTTGTCGATTGGCTTCCGTGAGAACCTCGCGTTCCCGGAAATCCGTACCGACGAAGTCGAACGTGTGCACGGTTTGCAGGTGACCGTCAGCTCGACGGCCGGCACCCGTAAAAACGGCCTCGCGCTTTTCAAGGCGCTTGGCTTCCCCTTCACCGCGTAATCCTATGGCAACACAAGCTCAAATCGCCAAATCCCTGCGCAAGCCGAAGTACTCAACGCGTGAAGTGCGTCGTTGCTGGCGCTGCGGCCGTAAGCACGGCTACATGCGTGACTTCGGCATCTGCCGCATCTGCTTCCGTGAATTGGCTAACCGCGGCCTCTTGCCCGGCGTGACCAAATCCAGCTGGTAAACCTCCTATGTATACCGACCCAATTAGCGACTTCCTCACCCGTCTGCGCAATGCGCAGGTGGTCGGACACGAGACTGTTCAGGTCCCGGCGTCACGTTTGAAGTTCGCCATCGCCAAGCTCCTCGAACGCGAGGGCTTTATCTCCGGCGTCAAAGAGACGACCGAAGGTGTGAAGAAGACCATCGAGGTCACGCTTAAATATAACGAAAAAGAACCGGCCATCCGCTCGATCAACCGCATCTCCAAACCGGGTTTGCGCGTGTATCGCGGTGCCGACGAGCTTCCGAACGTGTTGTCGGGTCAGGGGATTGCGATCGTTTCGACGTCAGCCGGCGTCATGACGAACCGCGAAGCCCGCCGCCGCCGTCTCGGTGGTGAGATTCTTTGCGAAGTTTCCTAACTATAACCATATGTCCCGTATTGGAAAGAAGCCGATCATCCTGCCCTCGGGTTTCGACGCCACCGTCGAAGCTGGGAAGGTGCTCGTCAAAGGTCCGAAGGGTTCCCTCACGGTGATGATCCCGCCTCCGGCGATCGTCGCGATTGAAGGTGATCCGAAGACGTTGACGGTCACGGTCCCGGATCCCGAGAATGTGCCGCAGCGCGCCATCTGGGGTCTCACGCGTCAGCTCATTGCGAACGCCGTGGCCGGTCTTCAGACGCCCTTCCAGAAAGCACTTGAATTCGTTGGCGTCGGTTACAAAGTCGCCATCGAAGGAAAGAATATTGCAATGGACGTCGGTTACTCACATCGTGTGATGTTCCCGATTCCGGAAGGCATCGAAGCCAAGGTGGACAAACAGATTTTGACTCTTACGTCAGCCGACAAGTACTTGCTTGGCGAAACCGCGGCTCAAATCCGCCGCAATCGTCCGCCGGAACCCTATAAGGGCAAGGGCATCAAGTACGTTGACGAGGTCATCCGCCGCAAGGCCGGTAAGACCGCTAAGGCCGCCTAATCTTATGCCGAACTTGAACTCCAAAACCGCCAAGGACCGCCGCATCGCCCGCGTCCGCGCCATCGTGCACGGAACGGCTGAACGCCCGCGCCTCGCGGTACACCGCAGCTTGAAGCATATTTCTGCTCAGCTGATCGACGACGTGGCCGGCAAGACTCTTGCCGCCGCTTCTGATACCGATGTGGAAGCCAAGGGAAAGAAGAAGGCTGAAGTTGCGACATTGGTTGGCAAGCTCATCGCTGAGCGCGCTAAATCAAAGGGCCTGACCAAGGTGGTGTTCGACCGCCGTGACAAGCGTTACCATGGCCGCGTTAAGGCTGTGGCGGATGGCGCCCGTGAAGCCGGATTGAATTTCTAAGCTTATGAATGAAGAACAGAACGTGAACCCCGCCCCGGCTCCTGAAGCAGCTCCTGCTCCAGCTCCGACTCCGGCCGCCGCTCCTGCCGCTCGCCCGTCCTTTGGACGTGGTGGCGCCGGTGGTGGACGTGGAGGTTTTGGCGGACGTGGTGGCGCCGGTGGTCGTGGTGGACGCGGTCCGGGTCGTGGCGGTGATCGCCGCGGTCCGCGCGCCGAAGTCCCGGCCGAGGCTGACTACGAAGAAAAGAACCTCGAAGTCGCGCGCGTGACGCGTGTGACCAAGGGTGGTAAGCGCATGCGCTTCCGCGCGTTGACCGTTATCGGTAACCGCAAGGGACGTGCTGGCTTCGGTCTCGCCAAGGGCGTGGACGTGGCCGCCGCTTCCAACAAGGCTGTGACGCAGGCTCGTAAGGCGTTGCTCACTGTGCCGTTGATCGACGAAACCATCCCGCATGCCGTGACGGCCAAGTTCGGTGCGGCTGTGGTGTTGCTCAAGCCGGCTCCGAAAGGTGCTGGTATTAAGGCCGGTGGCGCCGTGCGCTCCGTGCTTGAATTGGCCGGCGTCCCGAACGTTGTGTCCAAGATCATGGGTTCATCCAACAAGATCAACAACGTGAAGGCGACATTTGCCGCCCTCAAGAAACTCCGCATGCCGGTTAAGAAGACCGGTACGGAAGCTGCCCCTAAGGCCGAATAATATGTCTACCTCTCTCTCACTCAACAACCTGAAACCGGCTCACGGTGCTCGCACCAAGACGTTCCGTATCGGCCGCGGTGCCGGTTCCGGTCGTGGAAAGACGGCTGGTAAAGGTACCAAGGGTCAAAAGGCCCGTACTGGTGGCCGCAACAAGCTTAAGCTCAAGGGCTTGAAGCAGATGTTGCTTGGATTCCCGAAGAATCGTGGTTTCCAGAGCCGTTATCCGAAGGCCCGCGCGATCGCGCTCGCCAAGCTTGACGTGTTCGGTGCCGGCTCGACGGTTTCCATGGAAACCTTGCTCGAGAAGGGCCTGTTGCGTCGCCGCGACGTGTCAGCCAAGATTGTCGGTGACGGCCCCATCAAAAAGGCGTTGAAGTTGTCGGGCATCCCGGCAACGGCAAAGGCCAAGGCTGCCATTGAAGCAGCCGGCGGTTCGATCTCGTAATTCCAAAAAATACCTAACCCTATGTGGGATAAGCTGAAGTCGGCCTGGCAGGTGAAGGAGGTCCGCAATGGTCTCCTGTTCGTGTTCGCCATGTTGGTCATCTTCCGCGTGACTGCGAATATTCCGTTGCCTGGCATTGATTTGGTTGCGTTGAAGCGTTTCTTCGATGCTAACCAGGTGCTTGGTCTTCTGAACTTGTTCTCCGGCGGTACCATCCGTAATTTCAGCGTGGTCGCCTTGGGCGTAGCGCCGTACATCACCGCGTCCATTATCTTCCAGCTTTTGGGAATGATTTTCCCGAGCATTGAAGAGATTCAGAAGGACGGTGAACAGGGTCAGCGCCGCATCAATCAGTGGTCACGTTATCTCACGGTTCCGCTCGCCTTCATTCAGGGATTCAGCTTGCTCGCGCTTTTGCGTCAGTCGCAGACCACCATCTTGACCACGGATTCGCCGTTGCATATCGCGATGCTGCTCTGTGTGCTCACGGCTGGTACCATGTTCCTGATGTGGATCGGTGAGTTGATCTCGGAAAAGAAGGTTGGTAACGGTATCTCGCTTATCATCTTCGCCGGTATCGTTGCCGGTTTGCCTGATACGGCCGCGCAATTCCTTTCCACCTACGACTCGTCCCAGCTTTTCACCGTCGTGATTTACGCTGCGGTTGCATTGCTCACGGTTGCCGGTGTGGTGTTCGTGTCTGAAGGTCAGCGCAACATTCCGGTGCAGTATGCACGCCAGTCGAATGGTCAGAGCTCTTCCGTCGGCGGTGTGGCTTCGTCCTTGCCGTTGCGTGTGAACATGACCGGCGTTATTCCGATCATCTTCGCCGTCTCATTGCTCCTGCTCCCGTCTGTTGTCGCTCAGTTCTTCACTCAGGCGCGCTCGCCTTGGTTGGCACAGGCTGCAACATGGGTGCTCGTGACGCTTCAGAACCAGGTAATCTACGGAACGCTCTACTTCCTTCTTGTCGTTATCTTCACATACTTCTACACGACGATTGTGTTCCAGCCGGAGCGCATTGCCGAGAACATGCAGAAGTCTGGTGGTTTCGTTCCGGGCATTCGTCCGGGTAAGCCGACGGCTGAGTATCTCATGAACGTCATCAACCGTATTACGCTTGGTGGCGCGCTCTTCCTCGGTGCGATCGCGGTTCTCCCGTTACTCGCTCAGGGATTCACGGGAACGAGTGTGTTGGCCATCGGCGGTACGTCCATCCTGATCGTTGTCTCGGTTATCATCGAATCGATCAAGCAAGTGCAGGCGCAGCTCACCATGCGTGAGTACGACGTGTACTAACATCGTATGCGGAGGAAGCGCCTACGAGCCGTCATCTTCGGTCCTCAAGGCGCGGGCAAAAGTCCGCAGGCTCGTTTATTAGCGGTACGCTTCGGCGTGCCGCTTGTGGCATCCGGGGAGGCATTTCGCGCCGAGATTAAGGAAGACTCTGCTCTTGGTGATCTCGCACGCGAATATGTCGAAGCTGGCATGTTTGCGCCGGATGAAATGGCGAATGCCATTCTCGCGCGTCGCATGAAACACATGGATCTTGAAAAAGGATTCATGTTGGATGGGTATCCACGCAATGTCGAGCAAGCGGAAACACTTGATCGTATCGCAAAAGTGAATATCGCCATCCAGCTCAAGCTCACGGATGCGACGGCGGTCAAGCGTTTGGCCGGACGCATGATGTGTTCTAAGTGCCGCACCATCGTTCACTACGATGAAGCAGAAGGAGGAAAAAAGCCGTGTTCAAATTGTGGCGGCAAGCTCGTCAATCGCAAGAAAGACGAAGAAGAAGTTATTCGCCGTCGCTTGGCTGCGTATCACTTCATGACCGAACCGTTGTCCGGATACTATCGTCAGCGTGGCGTTTTGCTGGCGGTGAATGCGGAGCAAAAAGCCGATGATTTGTTTGAAGAATTGAATCGGAAGTTGGTCAAACTTGGGTTCGTAGCATAACCTTTTATACATGTCTCTCATTAAGACCCCCGACGAAATCGCAAAGCTCCACGCAGGTGGGGTGATTTTGTCGCGCACGTTGGCGGAGATCCGTAAGGCCTGCGTGGCCGGGGTCACGACGGCGGAACTGGATGCGATCGCCATCAAGCGCTTTAAGGAAGCGGGTGCGACGCCATCTTTTCTCGGGTACAAAATTGCAGACGAAGGCAAGCCGTTTCCGGGCGCTTTGTGTGTTTCCATCAACGAAGAAGTGGTGCACGGTTTGCCGATTCCGGCGCGTGTGATCAAGAACGGGGATGTGGTCGGCTTGGATATCGGTTGTTGGTATCAGGGTTTGTGTACCGATATGGCCACCACCGTCATCGTTGGCGAGGTGGATGATGAAACCAAACAACTCGTTGCAGACACGCGCGAATGTCTCGTGCGTGGCTTGTCCGTGATCCGTGCCGGTAAATTCGTGCACGATATCGGAAACGCGATCGAGGATTTTATTAAACCGAAGGGCTACGGCATTGTGAAAGATTTGGTCGGACACGGTGTCGGTCACGCCGTGCACGAAGAACCACAGGTTCCGAACTATCGCGAACCCCGTTCACAACGCGTGAAATTGCAGGAGGGGATGGTGCTCGCCATCGAGCCGATGATCACGCTTGGAACCGATCGCGTGTACATGAAGGATGACGAGTGGACGATTGCAACGCAGGACGACAGTATCTGTGCGCATTTTGAAGTAACGATCGTCGTGACCAAGGACGGGTACGAGTTGATCACCCCCTGGCCGGACGCTTGATTTTTTTTCAGAGTTCGTTTATCTTCTCCCAACGGATTTCAACGGAAAGAAGGAGGGTCCTTTCATGTACGCCATGCAGAAAGTGTTCGAGAAGGACGCGCGTTTCGTCGTGCCCACGAAGCACGACAAGCGCCGTCTGGACATGCTGATCGTCTACGGTCACCGCGTCCTCGTCACGCCCGAGGAGGTCGTGTTCCACGACATCCGCAACGACGAGTCCGTCGAGGTGACGTACCCGGCGGGGAGCGGGTTCATGTACAACGGGGAGCAGAAGATCTACCAGATCTTCCCCGGGGGCATGTACCAGATGCTGCGTTCGCGTTCGCACGCCGTTCGCGGTGAGCGGGACGACTCGCGTCAGATGCGCGAGATGCAGCAGCTGACCTTCGACTTCGTCGGTCAGCTGCGGACGTGGAGCCTCCTCGGCGACGAGGGCAAGGACTTCACGGACTCGAGTCTCCTCGCGCTCGCGGAGAGCCTCGATCATCCGAAGCGTGACGAGCACAAGCTCAAGGCGGCGGGGCACTACCGCAAGGCGGGAACGCTTCGCAACGGCAACGGCACCCGTCTGGCGATGCCTGCGGCGTTCACGGCTTCGGCCGGTGCGGCCCAGCTCGACCATCGCCGGGCTGATGTCCAGGCGATTCTCGGCTGGCTCGGTCCCGAGCGGCTGCGGATCTTCGGGCTCGTCCAGGGAGTGCACGAGCGGCTCGATGACGCCTGGCGGATGCTCAGTCCCCAGGCGTTCGACGGTCGCAACAACGTGATCGCCATCGCGGCCGCGAACCCGACGCCGCAGTCGATCAAGGTGTTGCGCGATCATCTGCGTCCGATCATGCGGGGGCTGAAGGAGATCCGGGTGCGTCCGCTCAACGGACTTGCGCTGGATGCCTACGGCGCCCTCGCCACGCTCGGCAAGAAGATCGTCGATGCCAGAGAGCGGGTCGACGTGAGCGCCGAGATCATCGCGGCGCGAGGTCCGCTCGCAACGATGAAGGTCGTCCGGTCTCTCGAGACCGATGCCATCACGCCACTGTCGATGATTCTCCATCGCTGGAGCCAGCTCGAGGTGAGCCAGCGCCGGTACGCGCGCGAGCGCGTGCTGCAGGCCTGCCAGTCCACCATCGCCACGTTCCAGTTCGAGGCGGCGACGCTTCCGGAGACCACCTTCAAGACGTCCATGTCGAAGCTGCGTACGATCGCCGAGATCGCGTCGCATCCCGACGAGGATCCACGCAAGGTGCTCCTGGCGGTGAAGCGTGGGCTCAAGCGTCTCTCGGCCGATCTGGCCTAGACCCAACCGGGTCTTTTTTTCTTGTCTGATTTGAGTTACGCCCGAGATAAAATCGCGATAAAGGGCGCTTTACAAGGGATCCCTTTTGCTGCAATTTAGGCATATGCGATTGCTGATTGTTGAGGATGATCAAGACGTAGCATCTGCGTTACGCGAAACGTTGGAGGCTAAAACGTACTCCGTCGATCTCGCGACTGACGGGGAGGCTGGCTTGGCGCTTGCGCAAAAAAATCCATACGATCTCTTGATTCTCGATCATGTCCTGCCGAAGATGGAGGGCGGGGCTGTATGTGAAGCGCTACGTCGTTCCGGTCGCAGCATGCCGATTTTGATGCTCACCGTACGACAGGGGACCCAGGACAAAGTCGCAGCACTCGACATGGGGGCTGATGACTATCTGACAAAACCGTTTTCGAGTGAAGAATTGCTTGCGCGCATCCGCGCGTTATTGCGTCGTCCAAAAGGTTTGACGGGGCGTCTGTTGAATGTCGCTGATCTTGTGATGGATACCGCAAAGCAAACTGTGAAACGTGGTACGAAAAATATTTATCTTACCCGCAAGGAATACGCATTGCTGGAATATCTATTGATGCATCGCGATGCGGTGTGTACGCGTGATTCGCTCATTGAACATGTTTGGGATATGGGGACCGATCCATCCACCAATAGTTTGGAAATGCATATCATGTCATTGCGTAAGAAAATCGAAGCATCAGGTAAGAAGCGCCTGATCCACACCATCGCGGGTCGTGGCTATCGGTTGGGTGAAACGTAGGTTTCTTTATTTTGTCTTTACCACGTGGTGTGATACTGAAACTGCCGTTCGACGGCTCGGTGTTCCGACGTCGGTAGGTCGACGACGCCCAGGGCATCGTTTCATTCATAAATGACTTTCATATGGAGAAGTTGATGCAGTCCGTGCTTGAGGACAAGTCCAAGCGCACGGAGCAGGCGGCCACCAAGATGGCGGCTGATGGCGCGGAATCAACGTACTCGTATTGGGCTTCCTAAGTCCGCGAGGCGCAGATGGTGGCTTCTTTTTCCTTATGTTAAGGTCGGCCGGTCATGCGTAGCCCCAGTATTCTGCGTTTATTATACGAGCGGTTCATCCAGCCACGAGCACGTTCGGAGGACGATTCGCGTCGCGAGTTCATTCTGAACGTGCTTTTATCGTCTATATTTGTTTTGATGCTGTGCTTGGCTTCCATCGTGGTTTTTGGGCATATCCAATCCGGGGACCAGTATCAGGGAGCGAGACTCGATTTGGTTCTGGGAATGCTCGTGGGTGTTGGGGTCTTGATTGGGATTTCACGAACGGGACACCCGACGTTATCAGCGACGTTATTAATCAGTCTCCTCTTTGTGGCGAATTTCTACACAAACATGAGTCGCGGAGTAGATTTGCCGATGACATGGATGTTGTATGCCTTATTGGTATACATGTCGGGCATCCTGATCGGTCCTTGGACGTCCTTTTTCTTTACAATGCTGGTTGCGATTTTGTTTACTGCGCTCACAGGTCTAAACGAAGCTGGGTTAAATGCCTTTTTCATTAGAGATTGGCGCAGCGATGGTTTTAAAATTCCAGATGCGATCGGGTTTTCGCTCTCTTTGGGCGTCATCTTTGTCGTCTCATGGCTTTCCAAGCGTGAAATAACTCGATCATTGAGGCGGGCACGCACCTCCGAGGCGGCGCTCAAGATTGAGCGCGATTCGCTTGAGGTGAAGGTCGAACAACGCACGCGCGAGCTACGAGAAGAGCAGCAACGTCGCTTGGAAGAGCATGCGCGTTTTGCCGATTTTGGGCGCTTGGCGTCGGGTGTTTTGCATGACCTCGCCAATCCGCTCACTTCGATGTCGCTCAATTTGCAACAGGCGCGGGCTTTGGAAACCGGCTCGCAGGCGCAGTTGCTTGAGCGCGTCATCCAGGGGGCGGATCGCATGGGCGCTTTGCTCCGAACGGCGCGCACGCAGTTTCGGCCGTCGAATGAACACGTAACCTTTTCGTTAGCGGATGAGATCGAGCATGTCGCCGAGTTGCTTTCCTTTAAGGCTCGATCGGCAAACGTCACGATTGATTTGAATGCCGTTGAGAATGTGCAGACACAGGGTTCGCCACAAGGATTTAATCGCGTGGTTGCCAATCTCATGGCCAATGCCATCGATGCCTATGCTGATGCCTCGGTTCAGAGCCGACCGTTACGTGTTATTTGTACCGTTGACGGTGATGACGCGGTTATTGCAGTTGAGGATGAGGCGGGCGGCATAAAACCTGAAATGCAATCGAAGATTTTTGAGATTTTTTTCACCACAAAAGCAGCAAGCGGCGGTTCCGGTATGGGATTGGTTTCTGCAAAGTCGATCGCCGAAAAGGACTTTGGTGGTTCGCTTATTCTTGCGCGTTCTGATGCGACAGGTTCCAGGTTTGAATTCCGTTTTCCGATCCGTTCAACAGAAGATGTATGAGCGCGATTTCGGCCCTGCTCGACCTGATCACGTCGGAACAGCAGCCCGATGGGTCATTTGTCGCTACTTCATCCATGCATGCGGATGGAAGCGAACCTCGGTTTCGGTACCGGACCACCTTTCTCACCTCACAGATTGTTGCTGCCATAGCCGGCGCAAAAGGCGCTGAGCATATCTGTGAAAAAGCCTGCGCTTTTTTGCGAACGCAATTTCGTGATGGATCCGTGAATTATTGGGCCCGTGACTCACAAGAGTCGAAAGACATGCCGCTTCCGGATGATTTGGACGATACGGCCTGCGCCTTGATTGCCCTTGTTCTTTGCGATCCATCCATCAAGCATGACGGAGAACTGCTCGGTGCGTTTACACGCGTGTTGATTGAAACAGAATCGGCGCCGGGCGGTCCGTATCAAACGTGGAGGATTGGGAACCATCCCGATCCTCGCTGGAAAGATGTGGATGTCGCCGTTAATGCAAATGTGGCATATGCGCTTCAGTTACTCGATGTGAAGCTTGCCGCGCTCGATCGTTTTTTGGATGAAGCGGTTGCTACAAAGCAGTTCCGCTCACCCTATTATCCGGATGAAAGCTCGCCGAGATATTTTTTCTCTCGTATTCGTCCGGAGATTCCGCGTCCGATATTGAACGGCCGTGCATTTTGTCTTGATCCGGCGGTTCAGGGAACGAAATACTATTCCGGCAGCGTCGCGCTTGAAGCGGCTTTTCGCGTTCAAGAGATGAGACAGGTTGATGCCATTGAAGTAACGGCATCGATTCCGGATGAAAAATCGTTCGAGTGGCATCAACGCATTATGCGCGGCGCGCATGCGGCATTGCCTGAAGATAAGGCATTGCATCTCGCATGCGCAAAACTGCTCGATCGTATCGAGGGATTTGATGCGGGTAAGCAGATCACATTGACCCCGTGGCGTTTTGCGCAGGCGCTTGGTTTGCTCGTTGATCCTGATCTTCTCGAGCGTTTGGGCCGTGTGAATGTGTTTGGATGGGCGGCATACACGGCCTATGACGATGTGCTGGATGGCGATGCGGGCGGGGAGCTCATTCCGCCGGCGAATGTATTTTTGCGCCTGCTTCAAGCCGAGTTGCAACAGGTCCACGCGACGCATCCGGGTTTTCAGACTTGGTGGCGCTCCGTGCTGGATCGGGTCGATGCGGCCAATCTTTGGGAATTGGATCATATGCGTTTGGCGCAACCGCCTAGGATCGATGATCCGTTATTTCTTGCCGAACGTTCTTTGGGGCATGTGATCGGACCGATTGCGATTATGCTCTCACATGGTTTCGCCTTTGATTCCACGGAGACGCGCGCGGTTTTTGAAATGTATCGTTGCTATCTCGCGGCGCGCCAAATGCACGACGACGCGCATGATTGGCAGGCCGACTATTCGCGCGGTCAATTTAATAGCGCTTCCATTTTTCTCAAGATCGGTGGCGACATGGAAGCGCTACGCACGGATTTTTGGACGCGTGTGATTGTTGACCACTCAAAAACGATTTTGGACGTGTGCGCACGCGGTCACGCGGCGATTGATTTGTGCAAGGTGTTGAAGTATCCCGAGGGCTTGCACGCGATGCTTGCGAAGATCGAACAGGGGACGCATGAGGCGCTTAATGGACGCGAGAAAACGATGGCCTTTCTTAAGACATTCATCAAATAAAAAATCCCGCCAAGCGGGACTAGGTCACATCCAGAGGCTCTTCGGTGTTCTGTCGCATGTAACGGCGGCAGACCTCCTTGTAGCTACTGGTCCGTGATTCGGATGGAACGAGGGCATAGAGATCCTCGGCGCTTCGGGCTCGTCGAATCGTGGCTTCGATGCGGTTCGCATCACCGAGCGCATCCTCGTCGAGCATTCGCTTCTTCTCCTCCCAGTCGCCGACGATGAGTCGGTTCAGGACATAGGGGAAGCTCAACTTGTCGGCGAACATCAGGCCAAGGTAGGACTGGAACTTGAACTTGGCGCGGATGTCCGACTTGGGGAAGTGCAGGACGAATCCCTCACGGTTCTCAACCGGTTCGGTCATGTGATGGCCGAGCTCGGAGATGGTCTGGAAGCGGGCGATCTCCGTACAGGAGATTTCGAGCTTCTTCGCCAAATCCTTGAGCGTCGCATGCGGAAGCGGTCGTCGGCTCGCGTTCTCGTACGCACCGATGGCGATGAAGCGCTGCCCGCGGTATTTGCGGTAGATCTCCGTCTCGGGATGGATGATCTCCACCATGAGCGTGAGGCCCGGCGGCAGGAACTTGCGCCACGCCTTGCGGTTCATGTCCTTGAGCATCTTGCGGCCGATGATCGCCGTACGACTCTCGAATGTTCCGCGGGTGGTGAGGTGTAGCTCGCCGTCGTGTTGAAAGATGATGCCCAGGTGGCCATCGTGCTTCTCCGTCACTTCGAACGGCTCGTCCGGGAGATCCTTGGTTTCCGGATGCTGTCCGTAGTTGAAGAACTTCTCAAACGGCAGTGCGACGAGCTCGCCATGGGTCGTGAACACGATGCCGCGACACTGGCGGATCGGTCGCGTCCAGCCATTGGCGTAGAGGTGCAGCGTTCGATGTGCCGTGTCCGTGTAGTTCCATAGCACGAGCGCACGAGTGGGATGGAGGTACGGCCGGACGAGTGCGCCGATCGTTGGCATGCCACCCACGCGGTGGTAGCCGAGCGCATCGGCGAGCGTGTCGCGGTCATCATCCTCGACCCAGTCCGTGTAGTCGTCGGCGTTGTGAATGCCGCGTTTGCGCAGATAGTTGGTCAGGCGACCAACGGAATGGATCGCTTTGTCTCTGTTCAAAGGACGCCCTCCAAAAAGCCCCGGATATTCGGGGCTTCAAGCTTGCCTTGTTGTATCGTTTTGTCAACCCTTGTGGCTGTGCGCGAGCTTGCGAATGGCATCCAGCAAGACCCCTCGACCATCTCCGGAAACGGACGAGTGTCCCACCACCGCCACTTCCGGATAGAGACGCGTCAATTCGCGTGAAAGGTTTACTTGTTCGGAACGCGAAAGCTTGTCGAGTTTATTCGCAACCAGGATGACAGGGATTTCGGCCTGCTGTAACGCGCGCAACATTTCTTGATCAGATTCCGTGAGCTTCAAGCGCGCATCGGTAATCAACACGGCACCGGCAAGCTGCTGTGCTTCCTCAAGATAGCCAAGCACCAATTTTTGGAACGCTTCGGTTTTTTCGTGCGAACCCTTGGCATAGCCGTAGCCCGGTAAATCGACCAAAACAAATTCTTTGCCAAAGCCGAACAGGTTAATTAACTGCGTGCGCCCCGGCGTGGCACTCGTTTTTGCGAGTGTCTTGTTCTGTGCCAGGGAGTTAATCAAAGTTGACTTGCCCGCATTTGAGCGGCCAAGCATGGCGATTTGCGGAGGACCGTCAGATGGGACGGCCGTCGGATCTGCGTAGCTTCGGATAAAGACGGCTTCGGACATGGCTGCAGTAAACACTAGAACCGGAAAAATAGCTAGGGTAAGAGCTTTATTTGTAATTCGCCGGCTCGTAGACGTTGCGGGCATTCCAGAGCAGCCAGCCGGATGCTCCGGCGTCCCTGGAAGCCTTGATTTGGGCCTCAATACGGGCGGCGGTGTATTCGGCGCCTAGGTCGAAGTCCTGTATCCACGGACGGAATTTAGGCCTACTTTCGGTTGAAGAAACGAAGTGGTCGATCTCGAGGAGTTCGGCGCCCTTGTCCAGCGAGTACTTCACGACCTCGTACGGATGCAGAGCCGGATTGTCGTATCCCTGAAACCCGGTCCAGTAGTGGGAGGGGTATACCATCGGTGAAATAAAATCCGCGAATGGATACACATCTTCCAGTCGTTGACCGATGCCAAAGTCTTCGGTGGTGAGAAAAGTCATGCCAAACAGATCAAAAGAAACCGGGATGCCTTCTTTTTTCAGCGTGCCTCCGACGCGTTCAAAAAATCCACGCATGATTTCGGTTTTGGTTTGTGTTTTTTCCGACTCGGTTTTTTCCATCGCGGAGAGCGCTCCGTCAGACGCAAAGCGCACATAGTCGAATTGGATTTCATCGAAACCCATGGCGTAGGCGCGACGAGCGAGTTCAAGCGCCGCATCCGAGACTTCTGTCCGCGAAGGATCGAGCCAGGCTGCGCCGGTTTTATCTGTCCATAATTTCCCGGATTTGTTTTTGATGGCGAGTTCCGGATGTGCGCGGGCAAAGACCGAGTCGCGCATGACCGGTAAGCGCGCGATGCGATAGATCCCTTCGGATGCGAGACGTTGCAGGGTGGATGTAGGCGGGAGCACCACTTGTCCATTATCCATCTTCAAATCAATCACGACGCTGTTGATTCCTGATCGCTTCATGTATTCGAGGAGCTCATCGCCTCGTTTGGTTTTTGGTGTTTCCGCTGTCCAATACAGTCCGCGGACTTCTGCTGGAAGCGGGATGCGTGTGACCTCCGGTTTTGGCGGCGGTTCTACGACGGGCTCGATGGAAAAAATGGGCGGTAATGTCGTTTCGACCTTTACACCGGGCGGCAAAGTAGCCTGGAGGACACGGGTTTGGGTGTAGAGCCCATATCCGCCGATACTGATGAGGCTAATGAAAAAACCTCCCGCGACGTACATCCGCATATGAAAAGAGTGTAGCATGCGCTATTGTGATCAGCAGCTATGGCGTTTTTTGACCTGAATAATAAAGAATTAGCGATCCTGCGACGGTTGAACTCTCCGAGGAAGATCCAGGATTTTTTGAATACGCTCGCGCTTAACTTTGAACCGGAAGGGGATACATGTTTATCGCCGCGTCGCGTTCTACGAGAAAAGCGCGCGCATTGCATTGAGGGCGCGATGCTGGCTGCTCTCGCGCTTCATTTTCACGGGCACCCCCCGTTGTTGCTGGATCTGGAATCTTCAAAACATGATTTTGATCATGTCGTGGCACCGTTTCGTTTGCATGGGCGATGGGGCGCTATCTCGAAAACAAATCATGCGGTCTTACGTTATCGAGAGCCGGTATATTCAACGATACGTGAGCTCGTGTTGAGTTACTTCCACGAATATTTTGATTCAAAAGGTCGCAAGACATTGCGTCGCTATTCGCGTCCGTATGATTTGCGTCGGTTGAAAACCGATTGGGCGACATCCGAAGAAAGTGTGTGGGAAGTCCCGGGTATACTGTGCGATATCCCGCATCAATCGATATTGACTCGTGCACAAGTGGCGAGTTTGCGTCGGGCTGATCCTATTGAACAAAAGGCCGGCGAGCTAGTAGAGTGGAAGAAACGCCTATGAACATGTTCAAAAAGTCCAAAGCCCAGACGCGCACCGATTACATCGGTTCGCTACCAGAGCAGCGTAAGGCCGACATCAAGAAACTTGATGCACTGATTCGCAAGACCGTGCCCAAGCTCAAGCCGTTCTTTTTGATCAACATGTTGGCCTACGGTCCGTTTCACTATAAATCCAAGAGTGGTCGCGAAGGGGATTGGTGCGTGATCGGCCTTGGCAATCAGAAGAATTATATTTCGTTATACGTTTGCGTGAGCGACGGGAAGCAGTATCTTGCGGAGAAGTTCAAGAAGGAGCTTCCGAAGGCGAGTATCGGACGCAGCTGTATTCGATTTAAGAAGCTTGAAGATCTCGATCTCAAGGTGATTCAGAAGATCCTAAAAGAGGCCGGGAAGATGGCCTCTAAAGGACAGATTTTGATGTAGTTATTTCTTCGCGACTAGTTGGAGGCTGAGTTCAACTTCTTCTTCGATATTTGCCAGGAAGGGGAGGCTGGGAACGACGATATTGAAGTCTCCGCGCTTGATGATCGAGCTGGCCTGAGCCGTGAATGTACCGTCTGCTTTGAATTGCCCCATGGCATCAAAGGTGGCGGGTTTGGTCGTGCCTGAAACCGTGAGGTCGCCCACGATTTTAAAATTAAAGGATTTGTCATCAGCGATGGTGGTGGGCAAGCCTGTTACCGACGTCGCCTTAAATGTGATGAATTCGTTTGCGTCGTCTTCCGTTTTGAGAATCATACGGCGGATCGCATTGTTTCGCTGTTCCGAGTCGGTCACAAAAGTGCGCGCGTTTACGCGAACCGTGCCGATCGTTGAAGCCGGAAGGTTCTGGCGATTGATAATGAAGTCTCCGGAAACTTCGCCTTTGTTTATGCCGATAACGGTGACCGGTTCACCGCGCAACAATTCATCAAGCTCAAAGGTGGCGGAAGATTCCGAAGAGACAATCGTATAACGCTCTTGTTCCTCGGGCAGCTTCGTGGTTTCGGTGGGTGTTGGGGTCGGTTCAGTAACGGGTTCGGGATTTTTCGGTGCTTCATTCGCGACCGGGGCGATCGGTTGGCTTGGGCCTTTGGTCGGTGCGACTAAGTACGCATATGAACTCACGCCGACGACGATCAAAATCAAGATTCCGGCGATGATGTAGTGTTTTTGTTGCATAGGAATAGGATTATGAGCACTATACGATCAGCCGCGCATTTTTAGTGCAAGGGTCTTCGCGTTTCGTGCAAGAGCGGCAAGCCCGATTCCGCTAATAAGGTGCGCCCATGTCGCGAGCGAAGCAGGGAGCCAGAAGTAGTACAGATCAAATCGGTACATCAAGGGCCAATGCAGCAGATAGAGTTCATATGAATAGCTTCCAAATAATCGGAAGAGACCGATTGTAAAGGGCTTGAGCATGAAGATGCCAATCACCCCGAGAGCGAGTAGTAGGCTCAATCCCTGCTCGCGCCACACTTCTTGGCCAACGGCTGCGTTAAGGGCTACGTGGCCCACGATGAGGCTGAGAAATACCACGAGCACGACTCGTCCCACATTGCCGGTGGTGGTTTTAAAATTTAGGCGCAGAGGATTCTGAGTGATGGAAGCGAGAAGTACACCCAAGGGAAAAGCCCAGATGTGGAGCTGGTAGAGCTGAAGTACGTCGCGGTCAACCGGAAGCGTCGATTGCGTGAGGAAATATCCGATAAGCCCTAATCCGAGCGCGGTGATGAAGGGATATTTCTTGATATTCATCAATGGAAATAGAAGGTAATAGGCCAGGATGAAGGTAAAATACCAAAGCGGAGCATTGAGACTCGTGGCCAAATCCGCTCTCGGAAAAAAACCGAGGGCGCTCTCTATGATTGTTTCCCATGGGTACCGAATACCGAGCAAGGCGTCACCAATGTAAAGGAAGACCAACACAGTCCAGAGCGGAATGAAGAGTTTTGGGAGATGATCGCGATAGAATGATTGAGGGGTAAACGGTTTCTTTTTTGCGGAACGTGTCAATCCAAAACCCGAGAGAAACAGAAAGAGATTCACGGCGACACCGGCGAAGATTGATAATGGAAAGAGGAAACGATTGTCCTGTGAGAGGAAGTACCCCACGTGACTGAAAATGACAGCCAGGATCGCGAAGCCCTTGAGTTCCAGAGAGACATCTTTCGTGAGAGCTACATCCTTATTTTTTTTCGCACGAATGCTGATACTGATTGCGATCACGAAAAGCAAAACAAACCACCATGTTTGCGTGAGGGGATCTGTAATCAAGACGCGTGTTGGTTCCATCTTATTTTCGAATCGGCCCCGTATCCACCGCTTCAAAGGCGCTGCCCGGGATCCCTTTTAGCTGATTGAGTTCATCATCATTCCAGCGGGGGTCGGTTGCGCCTTGGAAATACCAGTTAGAACCGTTGTCTGCGAGCATGAAGCCGTATTTTTTCAACGCCTTGGCAATAACCAGCGCCTGGCCACTAAGACCTGAGATATCGTAGTTGGCTTTGAGACGGACGCGCAGACCCATCGGAGGATAGGCTTCGTTATTTGAGCCGGCATGATGCGTGGCCGGGAGAATATAACCGTTCTGTGTGCGTGAGGCCGTGAAACGGATAGCGTGTTTGATTTCTCCCGCCGCCACCTCTTCATATCTGACCAAGCCGGGAAGGATGGGCAGGCCGGCGGCATCCGCGCTGGTCCAGCCGTAAGGACGCAAATCATTTGAATCCAAATGCCAAATTGCGCCTGAGTCCGCATACCATCCGCTATTGTTGGGATTTTTTCTAGCCGCAAATAATTCGTAGAGTGTGCAGGTGCCGGTTTCAAGCACGAGCACGTGCGCATCGCTTCCGCCTTCGACTTTGGCATTTGCGGGGATTGGATATGGGCCAGCATCGCTTTCATCCCCATATGCCGTAAATGTGATCGGTACTTTTGGCTGCGTCACAGGTACGACATTGTACGGGATGCCGTATGCCTGGTTTTCACCGAAATCGGGATGAAGCGTGCGCGTCAGGCCAATCGTGTTGATGTAGTCCGCCGATTTGGCATGCACGGGTAAGGCCGAGATGTCGCGATTCCAGGCATTGTCGGCCGGAAAGATGGAGCAACCGGCGATTACAGGTGAGCCGTTGGAGGCTGGCGGGGGAGTCGGGACAGTTGCGCCTTGGATATTCTGCGCGATTTGCGTGATGTTGAGTTCGTAATAGAGATCGTATTCATTAGCCTGCATCACATCCGTTCCGATTCGATAGTTGATGAAAAACGTGTCGGCGATATCATGCACTTTTGTATTCCAGTTCGATCCATAGAGCGCCGTTGCGACTTGTTCGTTTGCGATCCAGCGCAGGACTCCGTAGCGCGACACGGCGTACACTTTAGGATCGGTTTGGATTTTTACGAGCCATTTCCCCGGACGATAGGTGACGTTTCCCGCGAGGGGATATCCGGCGAGTTCACTCGCCGAAACCGTCGTGATGCCCGAGAAGTCGGCATACCAGGAGAAGAATACTTTTTCGTTTGGAAAGGCGTAGCGTTTTCCATCCACGTAATAGTAGACGGCGCTATTGGAGGACGTTTTGATAAGTGAGCCGTTTGTGGCGGCCTGGGCTGGGATGAGGCCGGGATATGCAATAGCAAACAAACTGAGAAAGAGAAAAAAGCGAAGCTTCATATGGGATCGATCATACCATTCTCACGATGGAAGCCGATCGAAATGCCAAGGGTTGGAATAAATGCTATGCTTTCGGCCACCTATGGCCGACCTCAAAGAGATACACACCCGAATGAAGCAGAAGCGTGATGAAAAGAAAAAGCTCGCAGAGATATTTAAGGACGTATTTGCACAATCCAAACCGTATCAGGAGGTGTTGGAGCAGCTAAAAGCATTGAAAGTAAAAAAGCTTCAGCTCCAGCACGATTTGCGTAGCGATCTCATGAAAGAGACCGAGCAGATGGAGCGTATCGCATTGGATATTCAAACCGATGCGGCGCTGTTGAGTGATGCCGCTCTCACCAAACTCATGAAAGGGGAGACGGTCGAGATCACCGACGAGAATGATGTGAAATACGAGCCGGTGTTCAAGGTGACGTTCAAAAAAGCGGCTTAAGCCGCTTTCGCTGCGAGCGCTCCCAAGTCGAGCGTCTCATCGAATTTGATTTGGTTCACGAATTCCGGAGAGTGGCTGACCAAAATCATTCCGCCTTTGTAATTCTCGAGCGCCTTGGCAATCACAGGAAGATGACGGAAATTGATGTGGTTGGTCGGTTCATCAAGGATGATGAGTCCCGGCGCTTGCAAAACGAAACGTGCAAAGCAGAGTAGGCCCTTTTGTCCTTCGGACAAGGAGCCTACTTTGTTTTTGAGCAGATCGGACGTCAGTAAGAATTCCGAAGCAACTGCACGCAATTTCTCATTTGATTCGCTGGCCATCACTTCAGCAAGTGAGTCGTAGACGGTCGAGTCAAAGTCCAAACCGGAGAAATCTTGGCGGTAATAGCCGACGGATACATCTTTTCCGAGTACTGAACCAGGATCGAGGTTGTCGGCGATCGTTTTCAAAAGCGTGCTTTTGCCGATGCCGTTCGGGCCGGAGATCAGCAAGCGATGACGCTTTCGGATCGTGATATCGACGGGCACGCGAATGGATTCACCGTTTTTTAATAGCGAGATCGCGTTCAATGTTACCAATACGCCGAGAATGTCCTGAGTGGGAATTTCAAAATCACGAATGGTGCGGTCTTCGCGACGCACTTCCACCATATTCTCTTCGGCATCTTCCACTTGGTCGCGGAGCTTGCTCGCAAGTTTACGCATTTTACCTCCCTTATTCGCGAAGAAGTTGATCTTATCCTTGCGGTCCTGAATCTCTTTCAGCATGCGGGCGTTTTGCATACGCTCGCGTTCAAGACGTGCGGAGATCTCTTCGACCACGTCAAAGTAGTTGCCGACATATTGCTCCATCTTGCGGGTGAAGACATCCAAATGGAGAACGCCTTCGGTGAACAAGTTCAAGAAATCGGCATCGTGAGAAATCACGAGCACCGTTTTCGGATACATGATCAAAAACGATGTGAGATGTTCGATGCCTTCCTTATCAAGATTGTTGGTCGGCTCATCAAGGAGCAAAATATCCGGCTCCTGAATCAAGGCAAATGCCAAAAGCAAGCGGGCTTGCTGGCCGCCGGAGTGTTCCTTTATTTTGCGGTCCAATGACGTTTTCAAGTTCACCGTTTCCAGGACCGTGCGGATACGCCCATCCAGATCGTAGAGTTTTTCCGAAAACGCCTGCGCAAAATATTCGCGCACGGTATTTTCCATGTATTCTCGGGCCATCACTTGCTTCGCGATGGCGATCGTCGCGTCTTTCTGAATGTGGACTTCGCCGGCCTGCGGCTTGAGCGCACCCGTCAGCATCTTGAAGATGGTGCTCTTGCCGGCACCGTTTTGTCCCATGAGCGTGATCTTGGCTGATTCGCGTACAGAAAAATCCACCTCATCCAAGAGGGGCTTTTCCTCATCATATCCGAAGGTGACGCCGCTAAAGCGCACAATAACGTTGCCGTGGTCCATAAAAGAGCTGTATTAAAACAGATTTTGAGCCTTTTGGCAAGGCTTTGGCGTTACGGCTCTCACTCGGCGATGTCTATCGTGATCGGAAAGGTTTTTACCCCATCGTCCACGCGGATTTGGGTGAATAGTGTGTATCGACCTGCTGTAGGGAAGCGTGCGATAAAATGGAGTTGACCGTTTGGTGGAGAGAACCCTTCGAGGGGATGCGTATGGATGTAGGTATTCCAATCGCCGTGCTTAAAGATCACAAGGTGAGCGAAGGCTTCGAGCCAAGGTTCGATTTTCGAAACGAGCACTCCATCTTTTGTGAGCTGGAATTTGAGGAGTGACTGTTTCCCGGCAGAGAGTTCCTTTGTCAAAAGCTCGAGCCGGTACGGGTTGTCATTTCCGCCTTGATTCGGATCGGGATCGGGGAACGAAGTGTTATTCAGCGGATTATCACCAACGGCTAATGGGGCGCGGAGGATAATGGAAGGTTGGCCTTTTGGGACGATATCGGTATAGAGGTAATAGTGACCCTCCTCTTCGAAATGCGCATGAACAGTCCATACACCATTTCGTTCTTCTGGATGAAGATGTTGGAACGCTCCTAAATCCTCACGCACGATGAGAACATGGACATCCGCTCCATGTGATGAGGCGAGACCATCGGGTGTGAATATCGTTTTGGTATGGTCGAGTACACGAAAGCGGAGCTCGGTATTACCAGTCGGTATCGAATTGTTTTCTAGAATCACACGACCATCACGAATGTCGGAAGAATGTACGAGAGGCTCATGGGATTCGTCGGAAGTTGGCCAGAGGTCGTTTATATTGGTCGAGGTTTCATTCAAAAGCGCGATGATAGGATCGTGTTCAGACAGGATAGGGTTCCCAAATTTATAATTCGTCACGAGGGCCGGGCTCAAGCTGTAGATCACATCATCGATACGGACTCTGTAGGAGTCCATGAGCGCTTCTGTAATGATTTGACGTAGTTTGCGCCCAACATCGGTTACATAAAGCACAAGGCTATTCAGAACGCGTACGAGTTTACCGGGTCGTAGCGTAATATTTTCTCCTAGGGGGATTTCAGCGATCTGATAATCAGCCACGGTCATTATTTCTGTGGAGGTTTGGAACCAGCTATTGAATACGTCTTTATTCGGAAAAGCGTGACGTTTGTCGTCGTCGCCCATGAAGTAGACATCCGACGACGTTCCTTGAAACAGATCGCCAGGGTGCGGATGCGGGACTAGTTCCGAGGTGCATAGCTGGGGAATAGTGGATAAATCAATTTTTTTCGGCAACTCTTTGAAGGCAGAAACGGCGCGCCATAGGAGCATGTCGTGAACGGCGCCCCGATCAGCAGCATGAACACGCAGTTTGATGTTTTGAGGCTTGTCACCTTCCTGTTTATGAATTTCGACGCTCACCGTTTCTTCGTCGAGTCTTTTTATGACGATTTCGACTTTATTATTTTCTTCTGTAAATGTGAATTGCGTCTCGGTTGGCGAAAGCGTTTTCACTTCCGGAACGAACCCATCAATGTGGGGTTCGATGATCGCATGTGCAAAATCTGCCAGGCAGGCTTCGCTGATTTCGCGTGCGCGGATTTTTCCTTGGGTTTCAAAAACATGGGCGTGCTCTTCGGGCGAGCGACAGAATGTGCTCTGATCAAGTCGGACGGAGGCTGTGTGGATCTCTGATTCCAGATCGTAAAAAGGGGATTTGAATTGAACGTAGATGGTTTTCTCGCCATCACCCTCCGGTAGGTTCCAAGATATGTTCGCAAAGCGGTCAACGCCCACCTCAAATGGCTCCCATGAGGCATCTGAGAGGTCGGGAAGGTAGCCGATTTTTACGTGGGTGGCGTTATGCGCATGAAGGAGGAGTTGTATTTTCGGATCGGTGGTACAGGCTTCAGGAAGAATATGTACGACGATATTTTCCGGATAGAGGTTGACCGTGGCGTCGCCCGGATCTTCGGTCGAGGCCTCTGTAGTTGTGAGATCTGGAACATTCGAGATCGGTGAGGTGTTGGGAGCCTCGTCGGAGCTTTTTATCGCGAAATAGTAGGTTGTATTTTGTGAGAGTCCGGTCACGGTCATTGATTGCGCCGTTCCCGCCATTGATGGGATTGGCTCTTCTGCGACTTCGTTTGCGGATGCAAAACTCCCTTCGTCGATCAATGATGTTGAATAGCGGATATCGTATGCGCTTGCTGTGCCAGATGATCCGTCATCACCGGGCGCTGTCCAGGCCAGTTCAATACTTGACCCAGTAGGATTGCTAGCCGCGAGGTCAGTGATGGCCGATGGCGGTATCGTATCCACTTCGACTGTTTGGAAACTTACCATCTGTCCGCGCCACGCGGCGCTTGCGCCTGTGGCCACCGTAACACTTTTCGTCCCGGCGGTATTTGTGAGATTGTCTCCGCCCGCATAAGCCGCAAGCCTGGCCCCGCCGCCCGTATTAAAATCTCGACGCTCGGTGAATCCTTCCCCTGCATTATTCCAAGATGTATTGGTATATGTGGTGTTTGCTCGGATCACAATAGCTGTGAATACGAGCTCGTTCGTTTGGGTTGTTGCGATGGAGCCGGATGAAGGCGTGTTGCTTGTGCCCGTATTTGAGGAGACGGCGCCTAACGAGTTTGCGCCCGCGTATTCATAAATATGAAGTCCGATAGACCCTGGATTTGCTGAAACGGAAGCGCTAATACTCGTTTCTCCGCCGGACGCTAATTTGTAAAAAATACCTTGGCTTACGGTCCCGGATTCATTAATGATCTGTGTCCAGCCAGATGGACCGTTGATTGTCGTATCACCGTTTGCGGCAACTACCGCAATAAGCAGTCGGCCGGCCGTGGCTGCGGTTGGGTATGTGGCCGTGACGATCGTAGGATTGGTTTGAGCGGTTGTTCTTGTTGCTGATGCCGATTGAATGAGGTTTGCAGCATGGATGGGAAGAGCACTTAGCACTGCGCCCATGAGAAATGCAACAAAACCAATAATGATAATGGCGGGATAATGCCAAGAAGATGGTTTGGGAGTCGGGGATTTCCGCTTCGCCATATTTTTATTTTCGCCTTAATTCTAGCATAAAACACGACTGAGCCTGTGGCTCACTCGTGTTTTATTCTCGAATCTCCGTATTCGGAAGTTTTTTTACAATCTGATCAAGGTCTTGTTTTGAATAGGGATTGCCGGAGACATCTAGTAGGCGCAATTGCGTGAGGTTGCCGAGCTCCATCGGAAGTCCTGTGAGCGCGTTACCCGACACGTCCAGCGTTTCCAGATTGCTTAGTTGACCCAGTTCCGCAGGAAGACCCGTTAGGTTATTGTTGCTCAGATCCAGGACCCTAAGTTTTTGTAGATGGCGGATTTCTGCTTGCGGGGCTCCAGTGAGTCGGTTGTTGGAGAGGTTGAGCTCTTCCAGATCAATGCGCGAAAAAATATCGGATGGGATTCGTGTGAGGCTTTGTCTGCTTAGGTCAAGTGCCGTGCCCGTTGGCAGGGTTGCATTGGTTACGCAGCCTGCGCCAAATACCATGAATAATAGGAGGAGGGTGAGGATTTTTTTCATATTATTTGTTGAGATAGCTCTCCATACTGCGTATAAAATGGCAGGTGTAGCCTCCGGGATTGTTTTGCAAATAGTCCTGATGTTCGGGTTCTGCTTCGGTGAAGGCTGTGAGAGGTTCGACGGTTGTCACAACAGGATCGGGCCAACGGCCCGACTTGTTTACGAGATCGATAAAATCTTGCGCCTCCTTTTTCTGCTGCTCATCTGCAAAGAAAATCGCGGAACGATATGAGGTACCGACATCATTCCCTTGGCGATTCAGAGTTGTCGGATCGTGAATGCGAAAAAAGAAATCGAGTATTTCGCGATAGGTTGTTTTGGATGGGTCGTAGGTGATTTTAAGTGCTTCGGCATGCCCTGGATGATTCCCGTACGTCGGGTTCTCATTTGTTCCGCCGGTGTATCCGGTTTCGGTATCAATAATGCCAGGCTGTTTGCGGAAGAGATCTTCCATGCCCCAAAAACATCCTCCGGCTAACACGGCTGTCTTTGTTTCCATAGTCTCTTTCACCCTAACATAAATCCGCCTTTCGGCGGATTTATGTGTGGCAGGGGCGGGGGGAATCGAACCCACGCTAACGGTTTTGGAGACCGTTGTACTACCATTATACGACGCCCCTACGTGTATAAATGTTGCGTTACCCTAGCGTCTTCCCTGCGTTTTGGCAAGCTGTGCTATCCTTTTTCTATGCTTCCATTTGTCTTCCGTGATGAAATCGCGGCCGGTCTTTCGCTCGGCGCTTTTTTCATGTGGCTGTGTGTTGAGCATTGGTTGGTTGTACGTGATCGTGGCCATGTGCATGCGAGGCAAGATCAGGGCAGTAAGCGTGTGTTGATCGTTTCCTGTTGGGCGGCGCTGGCGCTGGGCGTCACGTTATCACTCCTCGTACCGAGCGCGGCGTTCAAAACGCATCCGTGGACGCCCGTTGGACTTGGTGTTGCGTTGATTGTTTTGGGCGTGTGTTTGCGTTTATGGTCGGTGCGCGTGCTCGGCCGTTTTTTTCGTCGCACCGTGATGGTGCAGGGCGTCCATCGTGTCATTCAGGACGGGCCGTATCGTTTTGTCCGACACCCCTCCTACACGGGATTTCTCCTGTCCTCCGTTGGGCTCGGTCTCGTGCTGGGAAATTGGCTCGCGCTGGCCGTGCAGTTCGCCATCATATTCCTCGCTTTCCTTCAGCGTATTGCGGTGGAAGAGGGGGTCTTGAGCGCCGAATTGGGCGAGCCGTATCAATCGTATATGAAACGGACCAAGCGTCTGATACCATTCATTTATTAACCCATCGAGTATCTATGAAATATCTAAAAATTCTGTTGCCGATGGCCGCGCTCGCCATTCTCGGCGCCGGCTGCGAAGTGCCTGAAATGAAAATCAAGTCGGACATGTCTCCGACGGCGAAAGCCGGTGACGAGGTCATGTGCCCGCAAACGCCGCAAGTGTTTTTCTTCAATAAACTGGCTTTCACGGGCCGTGAAGTCACCGACATCTACACCAATGTCGTGAATCCGTTGGTTTCGTATTACGCGGGGACAGGGGAATATCAGGTCGTGTCAGTCAGCATCAAGCGGACGGATACAGGTATTATCGTCGATGCGATCATCGATCAAAACGAATCTGATGATCCGATTAATCACGGATTCGTGCATCCGCGCGTGAAGGGAACGTATCCGATGTGGTATCCGGAAGAAGTTCCGCCGGAGTATCGTGGTTAAATTTTAAAGATTTGTCCCACGGCTACGCCCGCGAGGATCGCGATTCCGCCAAGGAGGACCATGCGGATGAGTGACCTGAGCGGGCGTTTGCTAAATGTTTTCCCGGACACATATCCGAGAAGTCCCAATGCGACCAAGGATGCTGCCACTGAGTACGGGAGAGCGGTTTTTGTGGGTAGGAATGCGTAGGGCGCGAGTGGAATGAAGCCGGAAATGCCATAGGAGATGAACATGGTCATGGCGCCGCCGATTGATCGGCGATTTGATGACTCGCCGCCCCCAGCCTGCTCAACCTGCTCTTCAGAGAGCAGGCTCCCAACACCCATTGAAAGGGCTTCCACCATGATCAGTACCGAGCCGGTTAGTAGCACGGTGGTGCGTTCAATATCCGCGGCGGCGATGCCTGCTAAGAGCCCGACGGTTGAGACGAGGCTGTCTTCAACGCCGAAGACGAAGTTACGGATAAATACCGCCCTCTCCTTTTTGTTCGTGGGTAACATGCCCTCAGTGTACTACAGACTCGGGTACAGGGGATGTGCCGCAGCCAATTCTTTCACTTTTTTCGCAACGTCCTGCGCCACGCCCGGATCATTTTTTGCTTTCAAAAGTGTGGCGATGAGGACGGCTACCTGTTTGCAGGCGTTCTCATCAAATCCGCGTGTCGTGATGGCAGGCGTTCCCAAACGAACCCCGGACGGATCAGCCGGTTTCCGTGTATCAAATGGCAGCATATTTTTGTTGGCGCTGATACCGACGGCTTCCAGCCACTGCTCCGCCTCTTTGCCGCCGATGCCCCAAGGCGTTACATCCAACAATAGGAGATGGTTGTCCGTTCCGCCCGAGACAATGCGCGCGCCTTCGGCGATGAATGTTTCCGCCATGGCTTGCGCATTCTTAATCACCTGTTGCTGATAGACGGCGAATTCCGGTTTCAACGCTTCGCCAAACGCGACTGCTTTGGCGGCAATAATATGTTCTAGCGGGCCTCCTTGGGCTCCCGGGAAAACGGCTGAGTCGATTTTTTGTGCGAGATTTTTTTTCCCATTCGGATCAAGACGATCATTCGTCTTGCAGACGATCATGGCGCCACGCGGGCCACGCAACGTTTTGTGCGTTGTCGTGGTAACGACGTCGGCGTACGGAATCGGATCTGGATAGAGCTTTGCGGCGACAAGCCCTGCAACATGCGCCATGTCTACAAAGAGATACGCACCTACTTCTTTTGCGATTTCTGCAAAAACGGCGAAGTCGAGCTTTCGGGGATAAGCGCTGAAGCCTGCAATAATCATCTTTGGCTTGTGTTCCAAGGCAAGCGCGCGCACTTGTTCCATGTCCACGAGCTCATCCTTCTGAGACACGCCGTACGGAATGATGTTGAACCACTTACCGCTGAAGTTGACCGGAGATCCGTGCGTGAGATGTCCGCCATGGGCCAAGTCCATCGCAAGGACGGTGTCGCCCGGATTCAACAGAGCGAGATACACCGCAAAATTTGCCTGCGCTCCGGCATGCGGCTGCACGTTTACATGTTCGGCGCCGAAGAGCTGCTTCGCGCGTTCGATCGCGAGCGTCTCGATTTTGTCGATCACTTCATTGCCGCCGTAATAACGCTTGCCCGGGTAGCCCTCGCTATACTTGTTGGTGAGTGGACTGCCGGCGGCCTCCAACACCGCTTCGGAAACGTAATTTTCCGAGGCGATGAGCTCGAGTCCGGTCTGCTGACGGCGAGTTTCTTCACCGATCAGCTCGGCGATCTGGGGATCGATTTTGGGCAAGGAAAACATATGGCCGAACTATAGACAAAAAGCCAAGAAGCTGCTAGCTTCAAGCCCTGGCGCTGATTGAGGAGGGAGTATGCCTGAGGGTGAAATCGGGAGGAGTCTGCGCGAGCGGCTGCTGCCGCTCATCATTGGGATGCAGCCCGATCTGCGTTCCTGCGTCACCATCACCCGTTCTTTGTCGCATGTCTATTATGGGCTCCAAACCGGGGTCGTGGACCTGGGGTGGATCGACCTGTTGATGGCGATGAAGGATGAGGGGATCCTGTACCGTGAAGTCTTCGACGCGATCCTTGAGATCTTCAAGGAGCATGCGACGTGGAAACCGCTGGTACGAGACATGAACATTTTGGTGGATACGCGTCCCGACTTCGTGTGGGGGCGCAAACGGATCATTCAGGTTGTCGAGCGTCCATCGCGACATCGACCGATCAAGCGTGATCCGCCGCCGACTGACTGAGCCTCGAGGCTCTTTTTTTGACGAAAACTGCTTATTTTATTAACTTGTGGCCATGGAATCGCTGCCAAAGCACGCGCATCTGATCGGAATCGGCGGCATCAACATGTCGGCTGTCGCGAAACTCCTCAAGCGAGCCGGCGTTACGGTTTCCGGTTCTGATACAAAAGAGAGCGAGCTGACGACTGAGTTGGTGAAGATGGGGATTCCGGTGTCGATCGGCCATGACAAGATGCATGTGCCCGCCGAATGCGAGCTCGTGATTTATTCATCCGCGGTCCCGGCTTCCAATCCCGAGCGCATCGAGGCTGCGCGCCGCGACATTCGTCAGGTCAATAACTTTCAGTTCTTGGGTGAGTGGACGGCCGGCGCCCGTGTGCTGCTCGTGACCGGTACGCATGGCAAGAGCACGACCACGGCCATGCTTGGTCAGATGTTGATCGGAACCCATCAAGATCCGACCGTGATTGTTGGGAGCCGTGTGCCGTCCTATGAATTGGGCAATATTCGTTTTGGGCAGGGCGAATTGGTCGTGATTGAGGGTGACGAATATGCCAAACATTTTCTTGAGTTCCGTCCGTACGGTCTTATCATTAATAATATCGAGTTGGATCACACCGACGTGTATAAGTCCCTCGATGACGTGATTGCCACATTCAGCGAGTTGTTGGAGCGTGTGCAGGATAACGGCATCGTGGTTGCAAACGCGGACGATGCGCGCGTTTCCACCTTGATTGGTCGCGAGCGTGCGGCGCTTGAGGCCCGCGGCATTCGTATTCGGACGTTCGGGTTTGGATTGCATGCGAATTGTCGCGCGGAAGATTTGGTCATTCGCGAGGGCGTGCAAATGTTCCAGTTTCGAGACGGTGATTTGCGTCCGTCCAAAGTCGAGTTGTATGTACCCGGCAAAATGAATGCGGCTAACGCAACGGGCGCGTTGGCCCTCGTCTCGTCGCTCGGGATTCCTGCGACCGAGGCCGCACCTACCCTTCGTCACTATCACGGTATTTGGCGTCGGTACGAAATCATTTCAGACCGAGACAATGTGCTGGTCGTTTCCGACTACGGGCATCATCCCACGGCCGTTGCCGCCAATCTTGACGCGACCAAGTCGTTTTATCCCGGACGTCGCATTGTCTTGTGTTTTCAACCGCATCACAAAAAGCGAACGCGTGATTTGTTTTTGGACTTTGTTCCGAGTTTTGATAAGGCCGATTTGTTGCTTTTGACGGAGATTTACGATGTCGCGGGCCGTGATGAACCGGGCGAAGAACCGATTTCGTCACGCGATCTCCAGGACGCCGTTATACGTCATGACGCCGATCGGGCGGTGCAGCGTAGCGTGGAATACGCCCCTGATCCGGAAGAGGCGCTTACCATTCTTAAGCGTTGGAAAAAGCCGGGTGACATTATTTTGGTGATGGGTGCCGGTGACATCTATTTGATCGCGAAAAGTATCTAACATGAAGCTACTGACTTCTGAACAAATCGCCGACTATAAGCAGCGTGTGCCGGCGACAACCGAGAACGAACCCATGGCCAAACACACGAGTTTTCGCGTGGGTGGTTCTGCGCGTTTGTATGTGGTTACCCCTCATGCCGACGCGATGATGCAGGCGGTGCAAGTCGCACAACTTTTAGGTATTCCTTGGTATGTATATGGGGGAGGATCCAACTTGCTTGTTTCCGACGACGGGTTCGAGGGCGTCATTATCCAGGCTGCCAATCGCGGATTGAAAATCGAAGGGAATAAAGTTCATGCCGAGGCCGGTGTGATTACTGCCATGGTTGCGCGCCAAAGCGTGGAAGCTGGTCTCACGGGGTTTGAATGGGCGATTGGTGTTCCCGGTACTATCGGCGGTGCGATTTACGGCGACGCGGGGTGTTATGGCGGAGAGATGCGCGACGTCATTGAAACGGTTGATGCCTTTCGCTTGCGCGATGGTCAGCGCGTTCAGCTCACCAAGGATCAATGCGCATTTGGTTATCGGACCAGCCTATTCAAGCATGAGCCATATCTGATTTTTGGTTGTACGCTGGTGCTGAAGCCGACGGAAGACAAGGCCGCATCAAAAAAGCGTATGGAGGAGATCGTGGCGCAGCGCAAAGAGAAGCAGCCGCTTGAATCATCGAGCGCGGGATGTGTGTTCAAGAACTTTGATTTCACCGACGAGAAAGAGTTGGATTTGTTAAAGCGGAACATGGAGGTACCGCAGTCAATGATCGATAAGAAACAGATTTCAGTAGGTTGGTTGATCCAGCAAGCAGGATTGATGGGGGAGCATGTCGGCGATGTGGAGGTGAGTCAGAAACACGGCAACTTTTTCATCAATAAAGGGAAGGCGCGTGCGCAGGATATCCTTTCGTTGATTTCCATCGTGAAGATGAAAATTCGTGATGAGCACGGCATCGAGCTACAGGAAGAAGTGCAGTACGTCGGGTTCTAAAAAACTCCCACCGATCGGTGGGAGTTTTTTATTTGAGCCGAAGCTCTTACATCTTCTTCATCTCCATGCGGCACTGCTTGCAGTTGTCCTTGAACAACATCGCAACGGCGCTCACGCCGACCAAGATGTACACGACCCATTCAACTTGCGGCCAGCTGCCGAGCAACATGTTCACAAGGTTCCAGTTGGCTTTCATGAACATGCCAATACCGACGAGCCCCCAATTGATCGCACCCACCATGACCAACACCCACGCAATCTTGTGAACAACGCAACAGCTCTTCATATCGCCCATCATACGAAAGAAGGAGAAAGGAATAATAAGTGATTACATTCTACCATGTAGCACGTATCACGTAGCGGGTAGCATTCGTAATGGGGAAAATGGGGCTTACCTTGGGCTTTGGTTCATCCACAGTATTGCCGTATTAGCCATGTGTTGCGAGTTGAGTGATACGGGTCTAGTCTTAAAGTGTATGACTATCAACATTCATGCGCGGGGCATTGAATTGACCCCAGCCATCCGCGAATACACGGAAGAAAAGATGCAATCGGTAGAAAAGTATATGGATTCCATTCGCCATATGGATGTCGAGGTGGGACGAGCCGACGGCCATCATCATAAAGGGGACGTCTATGAATGTAAGGCTGTTGTTCAGATTGGCGGCGAAGTCATGAAAATCGAGCGCGAGGCCGATGATCTCTATAAGGCAATTGATAAGGTGCGCGACCATTTACGCGTCGAATTAACCGACTTAAAACGTAAGTTGGAGGAGCGTTCCAAGGCTGGCGAATGATGCTTGTTTTTTGCCCTAGCTTCGCGTAAAGTGCCCGGACTATGTCCTGGCTGACCTCGCTGTTTGGAGACCCGAATGCCCGTGAAGTGGCGAAATTGCGCTCGGTTGTCGATCGTATTTCGGCTTTGGAGGGCTCGGTTTCCGGTCTATCCGACGAAGCTCTCAGAGCGAAGACGGTTGAATTCAAGGATCGCCTCGCAAAGGGCGAGTCTTTGGATGACATGTTGACCGAGGTTTTTGCCACAGCTCGTGAAGTTTCCAAACGTGTATTGAAGCAGCGTCAATATGATGTGCAGTTGATCGGCGGATTGGCTTTGCATCATGGAACGATCGCTGAAATGCGTACCGGTGAAGGTAAGACGCTTACCGCCATCGCACCGGTGTATTTGAACGCCCTTACCGGAAAGGGCGTGCACGTGGTCACCGTGAACGATTATCTCGCGCGTCGTGACGCCGTGTGGATGGGTCAGGTCTATCATGCGCTTGGGCTTTCGGTTGCCTGTATCCAGCATGCGGGAAGTTTTGTGTACGATCCGAGTTTTAAGGCCGAACCGCAGCACGATCCGGAGCGCGACGCGACGGGCTCATTCCGTGTGGACATGGACTATTTGCGTCCGGTGTCGCGTCGTGAGGCCTATCATGCCGATATTACGTACGGAACGAACAACGAGTTCGGTTTCGATTATTTGCGCGACAACATGGCCATGAAGGCCGAAGAGATGGTGCAGCGTGAATTGCATTTCGCGGTGGTGGACGAAGTCGACTCGATCTTGATCGACGAAGCGCGCACACCGCTCATCATCAGCGCTCCGGCAGCCGAAGCCACGGATGCGTATTACAAGTACGCCGAACTCGTCGCGAAGCTCGTCAAAGACGAAGATTATAAGGTTGATGAGAAGATGCGTAGCACGACGTTGACCGATAACGGCATCAACAAGCTTGAGCAGTGGTTGAATATCGAAAATCTGTACATTCAGGGCGGCATCAAGACCGTTCATCATATTGAGCAGGCATTGCGTGCCGAAGCGTTATTCCGCAAGGATCGTGATTATGTGGTGCGCGATGGTGAAGTGATCATCGTCGACGAATTCACGGGCCGCATGATGCAGGGCCGTCGCTACTCCGAAGGGTTACACCAGGCGATTGAAGCCAAGGAGCGTGTCGAGATTCAGCGCGAGAGCGTGACGCTTGCCACGGTGACCTTCCAGAACTATTTCCGTTTGTACGAAAAGCTGGCCGGCATGACGGGTACGGCCGCCACCGAAGCCGAAGAATTCCACAAGATTTATAAGCTTGAGGTGTTGGCGATCCCGACGAACAAAGATAACCGCCGCACGGACTCGCCGGATCGCGTGTATCAGAATCAAATCGGTAAACTTAAGGCCGTCGTTCGTGAAATCAAGGAGCGTCATGCTAAGGGCCAACCCGTGCTCGTGGGTACGGTTTCGATTGAAAAGAACGAGCTTTTGTCCGAGATGTTGCGTCAGGCCGGTGTGCCTCACCAGGTATTGAACGCCAAGAATCATGAGAAAGAAGCCGAGATTATTGCGCAGGCGGGTCGCAAGGGTGCCGTGACGGTTGCCACCAACATGGCCGGTCGTGGTGTCGACATTATTCTCGGTGGTAATCCACCGACGGCTGAAGAGGCCGAAGTCATTCGTGGCTTGGGTGGTTTGCATGTGCTTGGTACCGAGCGTCACGAGTCACGTCGTATTGATAACCAGCTGCGTGGTCGTTCCGGTCGTCAGGGTGATCCGGGATCAACACAATTCTATCTTTCGATGGAAGACGACTTGATGCGCATCTTCGGTAAGTCCACGCAGCGCGTGAAGAATTTGATGGGCAGCCTTAAAATTCCGGATGATGAACCGATTGAGAACAAGATGCTCACGAGCCAGCTTGCAGCTGCGCAGAAAAAAGTCGAAGGACATAACTTCGATATTCGTAAGCACTTGCTTGAGTACGACGACGTGTTGAATAAGCACCGCACCGTCATCTACAAGAAGCGCCGCGAAATCATGTTGGCGACCACGCAGGCGACGCAGGAGCACAAGAGTCCGCTTGAGCCGATCATCACCGAGATGATCGAGTCTGAAGTCGAGCAGCTCGTCTCGTTCCATACCGCCAGCGACGATGCGGGTGCGTGGGACATGGAAAAGATTGAGGATGGTGCGCGTGCGATTTTACCGAATGGTGCCAATGTAAAAGGCGCGATCGAGAAGTCGGATTACGTGTCTAAGGATGACGTGGTCGCTCAGCGCACCGCGATCATTGAGGCGATCATGGATTTGGTTCACATGGCGTATGCCGAATTCTCTGGCAATCTTGGTGATCCCGCGATCCAGATTGAAATCGAAAAGGTTGTGAGTTTACGCGCGTTAGACGATTTGTGGATCAACCATCTAGAGGGGATCGATTATTTGCGTCACGGCGTCGGTTTGCAGGGCTATGGCCAGCGAGATCCGTTGGTCGAATATAAGCGCGAAGCGTATCGCATGTTCCAGCAGTTGCTCGCGACGTTTAATCAGCGCGTGGCGCACACCATCTTCAAAATTCAAATTTCGAAACAGGAAGCCGAACAGGAATTGCGCCGCATGCAGCCGATGGCCAAGCCGGTGCAGCTTTCCGGTGCAGCCAAAACGTCAGACGAATTGTCCGGTGCGCCGCAGAAAGTTGAAGTCGATCCGAAATTCAAAGATATTGGTCGTAACGATGCGTGTCCGTGCGGAAGCGGAAAGAAATATAAGAAATGCCACGGGTTGAATGCGTAAAAGAATGGTAAAAGAGCCGCCTTGCAATGGCGGCTCTTTTTGCGTAAGAAGGAGGTGGCTCCCCACAATGAGGTGACTCATGACACGCTACGAGAAGTTGGTGCGGGACAAGGTGGTGGAGCTGATCGAGGAGCGGGGTCAATCCTGCTCCTGGCACACCGCTACCGAGGAGGAGTTCCGAAGACTCCTTCCACTCAAGCTCCTGGAGGAAGTTGATGAGTTCGTCAGCGACCGCACGTTGATTGAGCTCGCCGACGTGCATCAGGTCATCGAGACCTGCGTGCGCTACTACGAGTACGACCCGATTCTGCTCGAGCGTGCGAAGAAGGACACCCCTCTCTTCGACCGCGACGAGTTGGAGGATCCCGATGTCGAGTTCGACGCGATGATGGATCTCCGCGATGCGGCGACCGCCTTCGCCGCGTCGCCCAACCAAGAGAGGTTCTACAAGTTCCTCTGCATGCTGTGGACACTTACCAACATTATCTTCGACGAGCGGTCGCTGATGCAGTTGGAGGTAAAGCGTTTGCAGAAGCTCGAGGAGTGTGGCGGGTTTGATGCCCGCATCGTTCTGGACGCAGCATGATGGCGTCCTTTTTTTGACCCTGTTTTAACCTCCTGTTACGTTCAAGATAGTACCTAGTCACAATTTGTAGGAGGTAAAGCCATGACGCAAGGACAGTCGTTGGGTTCGCGCGTCGTTTCGTTTTTCGGGCGCTTGTTTCGTAGCATCAAGTGGATGCTCGTTGGCGCCGTCTTGTTTGGGGCTATCGCAGTCTGGATGTTGCACGATCGAGGCTGGCTGCACGTCGCGATCGGTCCGCCGGTTTCGAGCCCGGTTACGTTGGGTGACGATTCCGAGGTCGGAACCGGACTCGGCGTAAGCGGACGTGGGCAGGCCTACGGGATCTTCGTTTCGCTGAGCGAGTTTCCTCGCGGGCCGAATGAGGAGTACCGGAATCTGCCGGGACACGTGAACCTCGCGCGCGAGGTGGCGGACAGCTTTCTGCGGGCGCGCATCATGCAGCCTGACCAGGCGATCGTTCTGATGGAAGGGGAGGCGACTCCCGAGGGCTTCCATCTCGCCGTTGAGCAATTGTTTGGGCGCGTCACGCGTGACGACTTGTTCATCGTGTACTTCGCCACGCATGGCGGAGACGAGCATCTGGAGATGCATAACGGCGTCATGCTCACGACCGACATGTTGCGCGACGATCTTCGGAACGTGCGTGCGGGTCAGGCGGTATTCATTGCCGATGCCTGTTACTCGGGCAGCATGAATTTTGCCGCACCCAGCCCGTCTACCGAGTCTACGCTGTGGCATGGCCTGTATTCGACCACGGATCGCACGCCGTCCTACGGCGAGTACATGTCGCGCGCCTTGATTGCCGCCATGAGCGAGGTCGGTACGGATGACGGGTCCGTCACGCTCGACGATCTCTTCGTCGCGGTGCAGGCCGATTTGGCCACCTCCACGTTGCCTCTTTCGCCGGAACGGCGGGACGAGATGCGCGCCAACATCACGGGCGACGGCCGAGCCGTCCTGTGGCGGACGCATCGACGTTTCATCGCCTCCGTCGAGTGACTTCTTCCCATCTAGTGATGGGATTTTTCTCCCTTATGCCGATTTCATTCTCCGTATTCGAGCGGATTCCCGGAATTCGCTATGGTTTGTCCGAGCGTTCGGACGGCTCTTTACGGCTCAATCAATCGTATACGCGGGAGAATAGGGAGCGTTACCTCAAGCCTCTGGGATTGTCGCCGGAGCAGTTTGTTTCTGCGGAGCTGGTTCACGGGACGCATGTACACCTCGCGGGAAAAATAGATGCAGGAAAACAGATCGCGGCGTGCGACGGCTTGATCGCCGCCGAGCGTGGCATATTTTTGTGTGTGACTGGGGCAGATTGCTTTCCGATCTTTATCGCCGATCCCGTCAACGGACGAGTTGGCTTGGCGCATGCGGGTTGGCGGGGCGTCTCTGCCGGGATCGTTACAACGTTGGTGGAGACAATGGTCGGCATGGGTTCGTATCCGGGCGATTTGGCGGTTGGGATAGGGCCGGGAATTCGTGCCGGACATTTTGAAGTCGGAGAGGATGTGGCTGCCGCGTTTTCCGATCAAGGTGCCGTCATTCGTGAATCGATCGGTTTACGCATTAATCTTCCGTCAGCCATTCAAACACAACTGGTACGTGCGGGTGTGCCTCCTACATCGATTGAGGATTCGCAGCTCTGCACAGTCTGTGATTCCGATCGCTTTTTTTCCTATCGTCACGACAAACCAAAATCTTTCGATGAAATGCAAGCGATGATGGCTTGGATCGGTTTCAATTAAGCGATTCGATGTACTTGGCAAGCTCGTCAGCTGCGCGCGCTAATCCTCCGGGACCAAAATCATTCACAACCACAACGTCTGGGGTAAGGCCCGAGGCTGCACGTTTTTTATCCGCTTCTTCTCGCGCTTCGTCGCGCGCTCCCTCACCTCCTTGCGGAACGATATCAACAACGCGTATATCCAGTTTCGCCGCACGTAGATTGCGTACGCCCTGTTCAACTAATGCGCAGATACCAATCTTGTCCTTCAAGAGTTCATTCAAATGATCCCAATCATGTGCATACAGGTTCCCGGCATATTCCGAAATTTGAACCAATCGTCCTGTAGCTTCGCGCTTGCGCATCTCCTCCACACTGACGAAATCGTAATTCGGATCATCTTCCGGGCCACGACGAGGACGCGTGGTCAATGATTTCACCACGCCAACACGATTGGGAAAACGCCGAATCATGTCTTCGATCAGAGTCGTTTTTCCCGAGCCGGATGGCCCAACCAATCCGACGATGGGCTTCATACTTTTTTCGCACGCAAAGCAAGAAACATCGGAATTTCTTGGCGTGCCACATTTTCCGCCTTTGCGCGCGGTCCGGAATCGCTGTTTTTATTTGAGACCCATTCTTCAAGCGCGTCAATCACGAGACCGTGTTTGGCTAGCTCGTTCACATAACTTGAAAGGGGACGATGATACGAATAGGTTTTGACGTGCGGTGCCGAACCCGGATGCGCGATGATCGGCATCTCATATTCGCTCATGTATTTGTCCACGCGACGATATTGAAGCTTGCGTTCTTCATCCCAACCCCAACCGCTTTGGCGCGGTTGTCGAAAGCTCGGATGATTGATCGTCAAAATAAAAGTTCCACCTTTTTTCAAGACGCGTGCAGCATCGGCAAATACCGGACCAAGCGGATCCATATTCTGGATCGCAAGATTGCATACAATGCCATCAAAAGAGAGTGGGGCGTAGAGATGGCTAAAGTTTAATGCATCACCGACTTGGAAGCGGATATTTCGGGGAGCATTCTTTTTTGCTTCCGCAATCAAGCTCGGGGAGACATCGAATGCTTCGATTTTGAGTGATCCGTCTTTTGCGAGGCGTTTCGCAAAAGCGCCCTGGCCGCAAGCTAAGTCCAGGTAGACACCGCCTTTTTTTGTGGCGAGTAATCGTTCTGCGCCGGGAAAAATCAGGTCACGCTGGAAGTCGCCGCCCTCCTTGCCCATGTACGAGGAATACCAATCAGCGACGGGCTCCCAACCCTTTTTTCCACCCCGCGATGCATGCTTTGCGCTTCGTCTGAAATTCGGCATGCGAATATGCTACACTGATCGAGAATAATACCAAACATATGGGCTTGATCCTTCGCATTCTCCTTGGGGCGGTCATTACTGGCGTGGGTTTTATCTTTGCGTGGAAGACGCGTGACGTGAGCGGGTTCTTTGGTCCGGTTCCGTTTGCCGAGCGTTATCTTGGCGGCGGCGGTACGACACTGTTCTACAAATTATTGGGGATCGTCTTGTGCCTCGTCGGTTTTTTGGTCATGACGAATTTGTGGAACGCGTTCCTTCAGGCCACGCTCGGTGGATTGTTCCCGCGTCCGGTTTAATCTATGCGCCATAGCGGCAACGAGCTCATCAATCCGTTCAAGACGCTCGAACGCGCCGGGATTCGGTTGGGAGATACGGTAGCAGATCTCGGTTGCGGGGCGTTGGGTCATTTTGTATTTCCTGCCGCACAGCTTGTTGGCGCCACGGGACGTGTGTACGCCGTCGATATCGACAAGAGCGCGCTCAAAGCAGTTGAGCGCGCCGCCAAGCATGAGCAGTATTGGAATGTGATGCCGATTTGGTCTGACATTGAAGTTGTGAATGCCGCGCGCATTCGTGATGCATCCTGCCAAATCGTTATCATCGCCAACAACCTTTACTTGTCGCGCAATCGCGCGGGATTGGTTGCCGAAGCGATGCGTCTGCTTGCTCCCGGTGGTTGCTTGCTTATGATCGAATGGCAAGCCTGCATCACGGACATTGGTCCACCGCCTGAGAATCGCATGGCACCCATTGAGGCAAAACGTTACTTTGCCGATCCGACTCTGACCCTTGTGTCCGAGTTTGATGCGGGTGATTGCCATTACGCACTCGTGTATCGAAAAGAAGGGGAGGCCTATGAGCGGCCGTCTGTCGAAGTGGTGAATCATTTGGCCGAAAAGGCCTGACTTGCGAAGCCTTGCATAGCATGTTAAGAAATCCGCCAATACTATGGCTCTGCTTAACTGGATTTTGCCTCTCTTCAAACCGAGTTTTTGGTTTAACATGCAGTATTTGCCGTTCATGCCTTGGCTTGAGCAGGCGTTGCCGATCGTGATGGCGGCTTTGGTTGCCATCGGAATCGGACTGCTCGTGTTTGGACGCTTTGGGAAGGGATTGGAGAAGGAGCGTCGCATGATGTTCCGTCAGCTTGGAACGAAAGAGTTGATGGCGGGCCTCGTTGGTTTGCTCTTGTTCTTCTTCCACTGGCAGCGCGTGCCGTTTCTTACGATGCGTGTGCTCTGGTTGATTTGGGCTATCGGATTCGGATACTGGGCTTACGTGATTTGGAAAGAGCATTTCAAAGTCGGTCCGGCTGAGCGCGCCAAGGCGGCCGAACGTGCGGCCTACGAGAAGTGGTTGCCGAAGCCGAAAAAATAGGGGAGAGAGGAATAATGAAATATGGATCGACGCAAAGCAGACGGCGCGCATGGCGAGTCGTTGGCAGCGTCGTTTTTCGAACAGCGCGGCTTTCATGTGCTTGAGCGAAATTGGACGCATCGTTTGGGCGAGATCGATCTGATCATCGCCCGTGGTGATGAAGTGCGTTTTGTCGAGGTGAAGTACCGCAACACCTTGATGTTTGGCCACCCTGAGGAGGCGATTACAGGCAAGAAATTGCGTCATCTGGCACGAACCATCGAGTGCTGGCTGGAGACCCAGAAAACCCCACCCAAGCGCTATCAGGCCGATGCCTTAGCCATCACGGCTGTGACCGGAAAACCTGTGGAGTACTTCTGGGTACAGAATATCTACCAATAAATGGCTTATATAAGAGAAATATGAGCGATTCAGGATTGACAAAATCCTGATTTTTTGATATGAAAAGTCCTTATCCTTAGCTACCCGCTATGATCATCGCCATGATCGGTCAAAAAGGCTTGCCGGCTCGTTCCGGCGGCATTGAGCGCCACGTGGAAACCCTGGCTCAGGGTTTGGTATCCCGTGGCCACCAGGTCATCGTTTTTGGTCGTCGCTGGTATGTGGGAAGCGCCCAGGCTCCGGCCGGTATTAGCCAGGTGATTACGCCTGGAATTCGCACCAAGCACTTGGACGCCATCACTCATAGCTTTACGGCATTGATTGCCGCACGTGCGCAGAATCCAGATGTTGTGCATTTGCATGGCACGGGTGTTGCTCCGCTTGCATTGCTTGCGCGTCTTTTGTTTCCGCATGCGGCCGTGATCGTGACCTTCCACTCGATTGATCGCGTCTTGGCAAAATGGGGTCGCGTGGCACGTGCGTATTTCCGTATAGGTGAATGGATGGCGTGTCATATCCCGCACCGCACGATTGCCATCTCGCAAACGCTTGCTTCGTATTGTCAGGAAGTCTATGGCGTTCAGACGGCATTCGTGACGCATCCTATTCCGATGCCGGTCACACCCGATGTGTTGGAGATGCGCAATCATCTTGATTCACACGGCTTGATTTTGGATCGTTACTTTTTGTTTCTAGGTCGTTTGATCCCAGATAAAATGGCCCATTTGCTGGTTGAAGGGTATGGCCGCGCACGTGCAGAACGCCCGGATTTGTTTGCTGATAAGCCGCTTGTTCTGATTGGCGGTTCTGCACAGACCGATCGTTACGCAACCTGGTTGTCTCAGATGGCAAAGAAGACACCGGGTGTGATTATGCTTGGTGAACGCAGCGGAAAAGAACTTGTGGCCCTGCAGGCCGGTGCGTTGGCGCATGTGTTTCCGACCGCGAGCGAAGGTTTGTCATTGGCCATGGTCGAAGCGTGTCAGTATGCGCGCTTGGTGATTGCTACTGACATCTCCGCCAATATCGAAGCGACGGGAGGGCATATGTTGAATTTGCGTCCGCAAGATGTTGGTAGTATTGCTCGTGGTTTGATTCAGGCCGCGGAAATGAGCTCAGCTGATCGTGCCGTGATTGCAGACAAGGCTTGGAATCATGTAGCGCGTGCACATCGCATGGAAGATCGCCTTGATGATATTGAGCATGTGTATCGTGAGGCTGCAGATTTGCCACAGGAGTTAACCAGCGTTTCCGTTGCATGAGGCAGGGGAGAGTCTATTTTTGAAAATGGCTATCATTAGCCATTTTTTGTTACTGTGGATAACTTTATTGCCTATTTTTAGCCAAATTTATCTAATTTACCTTGCAAAAACGGCTAGTTTTGGGTAAGGTTCTGAGCACCATTGATGCGGGTTCGGGGGTGTTTCGGCCGCATGAAGCATATCGTTGACCAGTTTTATCTTTATCGAATCCGCTCTCATCAGGACGCGGAAGCCTTTGGACGTATTTACGATCGTTATGTCATTCAGATCTACCGCTTTGTCTATCTTAAGCTTCCGTCTCGTGAAGCTGCTGAGGATGTAACTTCCGAAACCTTCCTCAGGTTTTGGCAATACGTCTTGAAAGACAAAGAAATCGGTAATGTTCGTGCCCTGCTCTATAAGATGGCCCGTAACTTGGTTGTGGACTATTTTCGCCAAGCTGAGCCAAGTGTCCCCTTGTCTGTAACGTTTTCAGATGAAAATACGTCTTCTAATACTGAGCGCCCGTTTTCTGACGGTAATCGTCAGCGGGCCATGATTGAGGCAAAAGCCGATCTCGGGCTCCTGCTCGATCAGATCAGTCGTCTCAAGGACGATTTCCGGGATGTGCTCACTCTCCGTCTCATCGATGGATTGAGCTACGGCGATATCGCCAAAATCCTGGAAAAGACTCCTGGACATGTCCGAGTGATTTACCACCGCGCTATCAAGGCGTTGGAGGCACTCGATTCCCCCACACCCCCCTTACCCACGCCATGAGCAAGCACGATATTCTGCGGAAGTTCGCTGCCGTCCGATCGACGGAGCGTGGAATCGTGCCTGATCAGGCGTGGGTTTTGCGTACGCGAGAGCGTTTGGTGAGCGATGCAAAACAATCGTTCGCTTCGGGCGCGATGCAGCAGCCGAGCCGCATGAAAGCATTGCGCGCATTTGTTCCGGCACGTGCCTTTGATTTTGTGCGCGCTCCTGCTTTGGCCATGATGTCGATCTTGGTTACGGTGCTCGGTGGTTCATTGGTCGGCGTCTCCGCTTCCGAGCGTTCAGTGCCTGGTGATTTTCTCTATCCGATCAAGCTCGCCGGCGAGCAGACGCGTATGGCGTTCATTTCAGACAAGTCTGAGCGTATTAAATTAAAGACCGAATATGTCGATCGCCGCGTGGAGGAAATCAAAACGATCGCCGCGCAGCCGAATCCCGAATCCAGTGCGCGTTTGAAGGAGGCAGCCAAGGGGCTTAAGCGTGATTTGGATACCGTGAAGAATCAGTTGAGGGATGTGAAGCAAGAAAAGGGTCCCAAGGCAGCCGAAGTGGCGAAGTTGGTTGATCAAAAGAGTGGCGAAGTTGTGCAGGAGCTTAAGCAGGTGAAGGATGCGGTGGCGCAGGAAGTAAAATCCACCATGGCAGAAGCAGAAACCGCAGCTCTGCAAACCGGCGTAACCGCTGTTGAAGTTATGATTGATGTTAAGGCTGATCCGGAATCAAAGGAGATCATCACCGATGAAGAAGTTGCGAATGCCATCGAAAGCAAGGTTGTTGGTATTCAGGCGAGTTTGACAGGAACGGCTGAACGGTTGCGCGCCGTTTCCCCCTCTAGTACCATTCCGGATCAATCAACGTCTTCTTCGATGACGTCTTCAACTTCCGTGTCTTTGGACCTGCTTACGGCTAGTTCATCCGCCTTTCAGATCAATGCAGCCAGCGCGACCTTACAAGAGGTGCGCGTGCTTTTGGATGAGAACAAGCTCGATGAGGTCACCGACAAATTGCACGAAGCAGCCACAGCTGCCGCCCAGGCTGAGGCGAATTTCGCATTGGCCTCTTCTTCAACCGTGCCGACTTCGGTCGCGCCCGCTGCTCCGACATCCACTTCATCCGGTACCACACCACCAAAATAAAACAATAAAACCTGGTTCTCCCGCAACCAGGGCGACCCTGCCCAGCAGAGGCGTCCTGACGAGCGGGAGAACTCTCGACATAGTCGAGTCTTCGCTTTCGCTCGTGCCTTAACCCCACAAGACCCTGGTATAAAAGGTCGACTCCGATATAAATCGGAGACCGGGAGTCGCTATTCTTAGAGTAAAATCCAACTACTTCCCTATGGGAAACATCCTTAAGAAAATTTTCTCCAGCTTCGTCGCATTGACGACGATCGCCTGGTCCGTCGGTGTCGGTACCTTCGCTCTTCCGAGCGCTGCGTCCGCTGCCATGGCCGGTGATCTCATCAAGGCCTCTGGCCCGGCCGTGTATTACTACGCCGCCGACGGCAAGCGCTACGTCTTCCCCAACGAAAAGACGTATTTCTCCTGGTTCATGGACTTTTCCTCGGTCCGCACGATCTCCGACACGGAGCTCGCGTCGATCTTGATCGGTGGAAACGTCACCATTCGCCCGGGTACCAAATTGGTTAAGATTCAGACCGATCCGAAAGTGTACGCCGTCACCCTCGGTGGCGTGCTTCACTGGGTCGAATCCGAAGCAGTCGCTACCTCGCTCTACGGCGCCTCCTGGGCCTCGCGCGTGGTCGACGTTCCGGACTCCTTCTTCGTGAACTACACGGTCGGTTCTTCGGTCTCGACCCCGGTTCACCCGGATGGCTCGTTGATCACCTACGCGGGTGACTCATCGCGCTACGTTGTGTGGGGTGGCATGAAGCGCCGCATCACGTCTGATGCCGTCTTCGCCTCCAACGGCTTCAATCCGATGTACGTCAACACGACGACCATCACCTACTCGAACGGCACGGACGTTGCCGGTCGCGAATGTCAGCTCGCTGATGTCATCGCCTTGTGCGGCACGGTGCCGACCACGGGTGGTAGCGTCACGGTGACTCTCGCCTCCGACACCCCGGCTGCCGCGACAGTTCCGAAGAACGCCGCCAGCGTCATGCTGTCGAAGTTCAACATCATGGGTGGTTCCGCTGACGCTTTGGTCACGGGTCTCCGCATCCGCCGCATTGGCGTCGGTGCCGCCTCGGACTTGGCGAACGTGTACCTCTATGATGGCAACGGCACCCGTTTGACGACGGGCCGCACGATCAACTCCTCGACGAACGTCACGGAGTTCAATGGCTTGAACATCACTGTTCCTGCCGGTCAGACCAAGTCGATTGTCCTCGTCGGTGACTTCTCGAGCCCGTCCACCGCTGGTGGTCAGCACTCGTTTGAATTGTCCGACGCCGCTTCCGTCTTGATCAGCGGTTCCGGTACGGTGTCCGGTTCGTTCCCGGTGCGCGGCAACGTGTTCACCGTTGGTACGACCTTGGCCGGCCGTCTCGATGTCCAGAAGGGCACGACTCCGACCAACCCGAACATCGGTGCTCAGAACGCCGAAGTCTCGAACTTCAAGTTGACGGCTAACACCAACGACATCGAAGTTCGCCGCATCACGCTCATTCAGGCCGGTTCGATTTCGAACTCGGACTTGACTGACTTGAAGCTTTACCAGGGTTCGACCTTGGTTGCCTCGACCGCTTCGGTCGTCGGTGACAAGATCGTCCTCACCTTCAACCCGGCTTACGTGATCTCGAACGGTACGACCAAGACCTTCTCCCTTCAGGCGAAAGTCGCTGGCCGCGCTGATCGCACGATCAAGACCTACGTCGAATATACGACGGACGTCTACGCCATCGACCGTCTCTACAATGCCGGTGCTGCGATCTGTATCGCTTCCACGGCTACGGGTGGTTGTACGGCTGCTAGCCAGGGTTCGTTCGATGGTTCCTCAACGAACTACATCGAAGTCACGACTCAGGGTGGTCAGCTCACGGTTGCCTTCAACGGCCCTGTGACCAGCAACGTTGCAAAGGGTACGCAGGACGTCGTCCTCTATCGTTTCTCGTTGACTTCCCCGGACAACACGCTTGAAATCCGCAACGTGGATTTCAGCATCCAGGGTAATACCTCCTCCGACCTCATTAAGGGTTCAGCCGGCACGGAATATTTCCGCGACATCAAGATCAAGAATCTTGACACCGGTGAGACCTGGATGGGTCCGACCAGCATTCCGTCGGGTTGTGCAGCCAGCTCCACCGGCTCCGCCGCCAGCTGTTTGATCACCCTTTCGGACTCCCGCAACATCAACGCCGGCCAGGTCCTGAACCTCGCCATCACCGCGGACCTCTACAATGGTTCCGATGACGGCAACGGTCAGTTCTCCCAGGACGGTAACAACCAGTATCGTGTCGTCCACGCGGACGGTTCGAGCGTTCTCTTCGGCTCCTCAGACGTTCGCGTCGTGAGCACGGGCGAATTCCTCGCCACGTCGAAGATCGTTCCGAACGCCACGATCAACGGTAACCTCATGACGGTGAAGGCCTCCAACCTCTCGGTTTCCCTCGCCGCTTCCCCGAGCGCCTCAACGGCGGTCAAGAAGCAGGCTGGTATCCCGACGGTCGGCTTCGTCTTCACAGCTGGTGACCAGAGCGACATCGCCGTTAAGACGGTGAAACTCACGGCCATCGGTTCGTTGGACAACTCCACCTACGCTGTCGGCACCGCCGATGACGTTGTGACGTCATGTGCTTTGTTCGACGGTGATAATCAGGTTGGTTTGTCGCAGTCTCCGGACACGACGGCCGGCACGATGAACATCACGAACATGAACGTCGTCATTCCGAAGGGCACCTCAAAGACGCTCGTCGTGAAGTGTACGGCTGACTCCACGGTTGAAGGCACGGCTGACTACATCGCTGTCGGTATCCTTACCGCCGCGACCGATGTCACCGCCGAAGACCAGGAAGCCAACTCCGTGACCGCCACGCTCACCTCCCAGGTGACGGGTAACGCCACGGCCGGTTCGCAGGTGCTCGTCCAGACGATTCGTTCGGCTGGTACGCTCACGGTTACTCCGGACAACCTTCGCCAGTCCACGATTCTCGTGGGTGACGGTGGTGCGGTCTGGCAGAACTTCGCTCAGTTCAAGGCTACGGCTCAATACGAAGATGTGGTCCTTGATCGCATCAACGTGACCTCCACTGGTGACGCCGCCAACTTTACGATGGTGTCCGTTGCTAAGGATGGCGCTGTGAAGGGCTTTACGACCTTCCCGAGCGGCCAGTACGCCAACAAGGATATTGACCTCACGGGCTCCACGATCGTGGTTCCGAAGGACGGCTCTGCCACCTTCCAGCTCTGGGGTAAGCTCGCGAACGTCGTCTCCTCATCGTCTGTCTCTGGTGCCACCACCGGTCAGGCTCGCTCTGGTAACACCATGGCGCTCGGCCTCGGTAAGTACATCACCACGGGTGACTGGGACACGAACTACGCGAACGTCTTGAACATCCGCGCCAACGGTAGCGCTTCTGGTGACCGCCTCTACGCGGCTACCACGACGACTGCTAACGATGGCAACTCGTTCGTGCTTCGCAAGACCAAGCCGGTTGTGACTCGCCAGTCGCTCTCGACGACGACTCTCTCCGCTGGTCTCGACATGGACCTCTACAAGTTCCAGGTCTCGGCTGACGCCGCTGGCTCTGTGGGCTTGAAGAAGATTGTGTTCAGCTGGTCGAAGGGTGACGCTAACTCGAGCTTCACCATGTCGAACTTCCGCCTCCGTAAGGGTTCCACTGACATCGCTCAGGCTGATATCGCTATCACCTCCGCGACCAGTGTCGACTACTACACGGGCGGTCCGGCTGCGGGTGAAACCTCCGGTAACATCGTCGTCGTCTTCACCAACGAAGAAACGATCGCTGGCTCCGGTAACATCTACACCTTGCACGCGACGGTCGGTGGTACGGTGGACTCGGGCGACTCATTCTCGCTCAACTTCCTCCGCAACTCCTCGGCCGCTCCTGTGACGGGTTACCTCTCGAACGTGCTCGCCTCGAGCATGCGTGGTCCGAACATCGACACGGGCGCTGCCCCGTCGGGTGGTTCCACGACTCGTGGTACGTTCGTCTGGTCCGACTTGTCTGAAGTTCCGCACTCGTACGCTTCCGGTACTGCCGGCGGCTCGCGTGACTGGACGGAAGACCTCTACGTGGAAGACCTCACACAGCAGTCTGTGTTGAGCCGTTAATCCTCGTAGCCTGATGGTCGCGGGTCTCAAAAACCCAAGACTAAAGGGAAACAAAACCCCCGCTTCGGCGGGGGTTTTGTTTTGCCCGGTGTTGCGTGATACGCTGCGCAGCATCTATGAACCGCGCAACCGCCCTCAGGGTCTTTAAAGCCATTACCTATATCGGTGTGTACGGAGGACTGCTCCTACCGCTGGTATTCATTCCGGTCGTTATCTTCCCATTCGTCTTTTCTAAGTTAATCGCCTTTCAATTCCTCATCGGTTTGACCTTCCCGGCGTATTTGGCGCTGGCGTGGATGGACCCGGCCCATCGCCCGGGGAAGCACTACCTGTACCTAGCGATTTTGTCCTATTTTGGCGCCTTGCTGCTCTCGACTATCTTCGGTATTGATCCGATGCGTTCATGGTGGGGGAACCAAGAGCGCATGAACGGTTTGTTCACGCTGCTCCATTTCCTCGCATGGCTTACGATGGCCGTCGGATTGTTGAAGACCTGGGCTGACTGGAAGCGTCTCTTGAATTACCAGGTTGTGCTATCCGCGATCATGGCTCTGATTGCGATGATGCAGAAGGCGAACCCCAACCTCCTCATGTTTCCGGCGGGTCCGCGCGTCGGTGGATTGCTCGATAACCCGATTTACATGGCGGCGTACCAGATTTTCAACCTGTTCTTCCTGGCGCTGTTGTTCTGGCGCGTGCCGTCCCGCAATGCACGCATCGTGTATGTGATCATCGGCTTCCTGGATATTATTGCCTTTATCTTGGCGCAGTCTCGTGGTGCATTGGTCGGTCTTGGCGCCGGTATCGTGGCTTTTGCCTTGTATGTGGGTATCTTCAGCCCAAGCAAAAAGACAAAGAAAGTGGTATTCGGGGGCCTTGCCGTGTTGATGCTGGCTTATGGCGCGCTCTATGCGTTCCGTGACGTACCGTTTATCGCCACATCGCCGTTAGCCCGTCTTACGAACTTTAATGCCACGGTTTCGACTCGTTTGATTGCATGGAAGATCGCTTGGGCCGGCTTCTTGGACCGTCCGATTACGGGTTGGGGATTGGATAACTTCCACATCATCTTTAATGCAAAATTCAATCCTGAATCGCTTCGCTTCGGTCAATACGAAACCTGGTTTGATCGCTCGCATAACACGGTGCTCGATGTGCTTTCAATGACGGGTATTCTTGGCTTCATCACGTTCTTTGCGATGTATGGAGCGATTTTCTACTCGACATGGCATGCGTATCGTAAAAAATGGATCGATTTGCCGATTGCGGCCATTCTGTTCTCATTGCCGATTGCGTATTTTGTCCAAAACCTGTTCGTGTTCGACCATCCGGCTGGTTTCTCGATGAGCTTTCTGCTGTTCGGCTTGATCATTGCGGCGACAAAGGGGGAATTCGTCGGCGAGCGCGATCCTGAGACGGTGAAGGCGGTGAAAACGGAAGGTCATCGTGACGCGCCGTTGATCATGTTCACGGTGATTCAATTGCTTGCCGTGTTCCTGGTTTATCGCACGTCTTACCTGCCTTTTGAAGCATCTCGCATTTCGTTGCAGGGGAACTCTGTGTTCTCGTTCAATCCTGCCATGGCGTATAACTACGCCAAAACGGCTTCGGAGATTCCGACGATGTATAAGGATGAACAGTCGTTCCTGCTGTCGCGTAACGTGATCTCGATTGTGGCCGGCGGACAATTCAATCGCATTCCGCAGTGGCAGGAGATTTACGCGTTGGCCAAGGCGCTCTGTGAAGAAGAGGTGCGTCGCCATCCAAACAATACGCATCCGCTTTATATCTACGCGCGTTTGGCTCAGGAGATATTGCCCTTGATTCCGTCCGAATCGGCTACGGCTTTGGAGATGTATAAGCGCGCCATTGCCTCGAGCCCCAAGCGTCAGCAATTGCATTATGGATTGGCCCGTTTGTATCTACAGCTCGGTCAGCTTGATAATGCCATTCAAGTCTTTAAGGATGTACGTGACTTTGATCCGGACAACGGCATGGGTTCGTGGAATTACGGGTTGACGCTCATGTACGACAAGGCGGCGCAGAATAACGATGAGTCCATTCGTTTGGAGGGTGCGAAGGAGATCAAGAAGGCGATGGAAGCGCCATTCCCGTACGCGCTCCTTAGTTCTCGTGAGCTCATGCCCCTCTTCGATGCCTATATTCTGTTGAAAGACGCAGAGGGGCTCGGACGCGTTGTTGATCAGCTCACCAAGAGCCAGTACCCGGTTGCTGATACGGC
>CAZQSK010000001.1:0-18094 GCA_964596245.1 uncultured Gammaproteobacteria bacterium | reverse complement strand
CGCGCTTTTTTCGAAAGCGATTCACGCAAGGCTGGGTTACGCATAACTTGAAGCATGGCTTCGGCTAACGCCTCAGGATTCATCTTCGGAACGACCAATCCGCCGTCGGCGAGCATCCATTTACCGGCGCCAACATCGGTAGCGACGCAGGGGAGACTGGCAGCCATCGCTTCAAGCAAAGAAAAAGACATGCCTTCTTTGGAGCTCGGTAATACGAATGCATCGAATCCTTTTAATAATTGCTTTGCGTCGTCGCGCGCGCCGGGCATGAGGAATATTTCATTCAATCCAAGCGCGGCACGCTTCGATTCTATTTCGCCTCGCTGCTGGCCTTCACCAAGAATCAAGAAGCGTGCAGATGGTTCTGCGTCATGGACGATTTTACAGGCATCAAGATAGCGAGGGAGATCTTTTGGCGGAAAAAAGTTTGCCGTCGTTCCAAAATAAAAGTTCGTATCAAGTCCAAGTGCGCGACGCGCTTCATCGCGCGACTTGAGTTGAGCATCAAAGACCGGAAGGTCGACACCATTCGGTACGGCCATCAATTTTTTGCGTGGTTTGATACCGACTTCTTCCGCCAAGCGCACGTCATCCGGATTCACGCAGACGATATTGTCTTTCAGTGGTGCGGTGAAGCGTTCTGCTGCGCGATAAAAACGAAGCTTGCTTGGAGAAAGATTCTCGCGAAAGGCCCAGCCGCCAATGCGATACGCGACATGCGGCACACCAGCCAAACGTGCCGCGATTGATCCTACAACGCTCATTTTTGTGCTATTCAGTTCGATGGCGTCGGGCTTCAAAACCTTCAATACGCGACGCAATTCCATGATCGCGGCCGGATCGCGTAGCGGATTGATCTCACGACCCATCTTTTTGAGATGAATAAAGGGGATATTCGAGCCCTTGCAGTGTTCGGCTAACCAGGAACCATCGCCAGCAACGACAGTCACCTCATGGCCCTGGTTACGTAGCCAAATGGCAAAACCGGCCAGGAATTGCTGGACGCCACCCTGTTCAGCCAAGGTTACCGCCAAGACTAGCCGTTTTTTTGCGCTTTCCATAGGCTTAAGATAGGCTTAGAAGGCTTCTCCCGTCAATACGGGAAGGGTTATTTTTTGGCTCTATGTGCGGAATTGCTGGTCTTGTAATGCCTTCGCACCGCCCTTCGGATATTGAGGGCTGGCTTTTTGGTATGGTTAAGGGTTTAGAACGCCGTGGACCTGATGGGGAGGGTATTTGGGTTGATAGTCCGGTCGGCTTGGGACATCGTCGTCTGGCCATTGTTGATTTGGGTGAGACCGGAAAGCAACCGATGCAGTCTGACGATGGGCGTTTTACGATTACCTTCAATGGCGAGATTTACAACTATAAAGAATTAAAAGAGTCGCTGATCGCGAAGGGTGAACAATTCAAATCAACCAGCGACACGGAAGTCTTATTGAAAATGTTCGCGACCGAAGGCGAAGCAATGCTTGCGAAGGTGCATGGTATGTTTGCGTTTGCGATTTGGGATAAACAGAAGAGCGAATTATTTTTTGCGCGAGATCGTATCGGGAAGAAGCCGTTTTTCTACCAGGACACGGTGTCTGGTTTTTCATTTGCTTCGGAACTCCAGGCATTGCTTGCCTATCAGAAGCCGGAAATTGATTGGCAAGCGATCCGCCTGTTTCTCGGTTTGCAATACATTCCTGCGCCGCTTACTGGTTTTGTTGGCGTTCGTAGTTTGCAGCCGGGCGAATGTGGTACTTGGAAGAACGGCGTTCTGTCCGTGCATTCGTATCGTGAAGCGCCTTTGCCACGTTTCACCGGTAGTTTTGATGAGGCCGTGCATGAAGTGCGCCGTCTTTTCAACGAAGCCGTGCGTTATCGCATGATTGCGGACGTCGAAGTCGGCTGTTTCTTGTCCGGTGGCATGGATTCGTCTGCCGTCGCCGCACAAATGGCGAAGCTTTCATCCGCACCGATCAAGACATTTACGATGGGTTTTCCGGATTGGTCGGCTGATGAGCGCGGAGAGGCTCAAGAATTTTCCAAACGCATTAGCGCCGAACATTTTTCATTTGAAGCGAAACCGGGCGATGCCGTTGGTCTGATTGACTCCATGGTTGATTTGTATGCTGCGCCGTATGCGGATTCTTCCGCGTTGCCGAGTTATCTTCTGAGCAAGGAAACCAAGAAACATGTCAAAGCGGTGATGAACGGTGACGGTGGTGACGAGTTTTTCGGCGGCTACAAGCGTTATGGGTACTTCAAGAAAGCACTTTCGCTGCGCCGGTTGAATAAACTGCCTTATTTTGAGATTGGATCGCCAAAAGTGAAACGTTTGTTGCGCACGATTCGCGCTTTGGCCGGTGGTGATGCTGCGGGATACGCGGAGTTGTTTGTAGGCTCATATTTTTCAGAAAGCGATTTGAAAGCGCTTTTGAATCCGGAATTTTCTGTGAAAACGCAAGGGAGTCGCGCTGACGCGTTTATCGCACAACAAATTAGTACCAAGGGCGTTGAGGCTGCATTGGAATTCGATCGCAAGTCTTATCTTCCCGATGATTTGTGCGTGAAGATGGATCGCGCAACCATGGCGCATGGTCTTGAAGCGCGTTCGCCATTCCTTGATCAGAATCTGACGCGCTTTGTTGCGTCGCTTCCCGTCGAGTTCCATTTTGCGAATGAAAAACAGAAAGCGGTATTGCAAGCCGCGATTTCCGATTTGGTTCCGCAGGATGTGTTGTCGCGTCCGAAGCGCGGCTTCCAGGTTCCGCTTGACGCTTGGTTCCGCGGTGAATTGAAGAGCGTATTTGAAGCACGCTGCTTATCAGCGACATCGAAGCTGTCGCGAGTGTTTCGTGTCGAAGAAGTGAAGTGCCTTTTTGAAGAGCATCAGCGTGGGACAGATCACGGCAATCGTTTGTGGATGCTGCTCGCGTTGGCTACCTGGCTTGAAAAGTATGCTTAAGCCACGAATCGTGATTTTTTCCACGGCATATCTTCCCCTGATGGGCGGAGCCGAGGTTGCGATTCGTGAAATCACGGATCGTACGACTGATTTCGAATTTGATTTGATCTGTGCGCGTTTGCGCTCCGATTTGGTTTCGACTGAAACGATCGGTCGTGTGCGCGTGCATCGCGTTGGTTTTGGCGTCACATTCGACAAGTATCTTTTACCTTTTCTCGGTACGTTAAAAGCGCTGTTCATCAAATCTGATTTGATTTGGTCCATGCAGGCTAGCTTTGGTGGTTTTGCTGCACTGTTTTATTCCTGGCTTCGTCCGAGCAAGCGTTTTCTGCTTACGCTGCAAGAGGGTGATCCGTTTGAGCGTTATGCTAAACGTGCAGGACCGTTTAATTTTCTGCATAAGAAAATCTTCCGTCGCGTAGATAGCGTGCAGGCTATCAGCAGGTTCCTTGGTGATTGGGCCGTAAACATGGGTTTTGAAGGTAAGCCTCGCATCATCCCAAACGGCGTGGATGTATCTCGTTTTGCAACGCAAGGTTTACGTGCACCGGATGGAAAGGTGCGAATCATCTCGGTGTCGCGCTTGTCACATAAGAATGGTTTGGATTTGTTGATTTCTGCGCTGTCGCTTCTTCCTGAGAATGTTGTTTTGACTTTGGTGGGCGATGGGGAAGACAAAGAAAAGCTCCAAGCAGTCGCAAAGGAATTGAATGTTGAGAGTCGCATTTCTTTTGTCGGACAGAAGAATCATGATGAAGTCGTGGAGCTGTTCAAGCAAAGCGATATTTTCTGTCGTCCGTCGCGAACGGAAGGCTTAGGGAACTCATTCCTAGAAGCAATGGCAGCCGGGTTGCCAACGGTTGGAACGGCTGTGGGTGGTATCCCGGACTTTTTGAATCCAGAAACCGGTTGGTTGTGCCAGCCGGAAGATCCGGAATCGATCGCGGAGACTATTGGTCGTGTTATTGCGACGCCAAAAGAAGAAGTCGCAGCCATTACGCAACGCGCTGCAAATCTTGTGAGGGAGAAATACAATTGGAATGTGATTGGTCGCGAGATGACTGAGTTGTTTCGGTCTGTATCGAAGTCGATGCGTGTGTTAATTGCGACCGGAATCTATCCGCCCGAGTCCGGCGGTCCTTCGCAATACTCGGCCGGCTTTGCGCAAAAACTTTCTGAATTAGGCCATCACGCATTCGTTGTCGCGTACGGAGAGACCGCTGGCCGCGTTTCTCGTAGCGGCGGACCAGTCATTCGTTACATGCGTTTTGCCTGGCATGCTTGGAAGCGCGCGTATCGCAGCGATGTGATCTTTTTGCAGGGCGCGGTGTCTGAGGGTTTTCCGGCAACCATTGCCGCTATTCTTGCGCGTAAGCCGACGGCTCTGCGTTTGCCGGGTGACTATGCGTGGGAAATGGCGCAGCAATCTGGAGAAAAAGATTTGCTCGATGTGTTTTTGACGAAAAAGCATCAAGGTAAGATTGGATTGTACGAAAAACTGGAGCGTTTTGTTGCTCGTCGCGCTTCGCGTGTGATCGCGCCCAGCAAATACCTCAAAACCGTTGCAGAACGATGGGGTGTTTCATCTGACAAGATTTCTGTCATTTGGAATGCAGAGCATAGTTTGCCTTTGGTTCATTCGCGTCACGCTGCACGAGAGTTGTTTGATGTAGTTGATAAGACGGTTTGTCTGACAGTGGTGCGTGCTGTGCCCTGGAAGGGTGTCACTGAATTGATTGAGTGGTGGAGTGAGCTTCCTCCAAATCATGTTCTTGTTGTCGGAGGTGATGGTCCTGAAACGGATGCCTGGAAAAAACTCGCGCAAGAAAAGAATCTCGGTGAGCGCGTGCGTTTTGTCGGGCGCCTTGGACGAGAGGCTTTGTCTGACTGGTATCGGGCATGTGACGCGTTTTTGTTACACTCAGGATATGAAGGATATCCGCATGTGGTTGCAGAAGCTGCTTCGTTTGGCGTTCCGTGTTTGGTTAGTGATCAAGGCGGTAATCCGGAAACCAAAGACGTGTTTGGTGATTTGATCAGCGTGCTTCCATATCGTGATCGAGCGGCCTGGGTCGCGGCTTTGTCCAAGATCGAGCAACGTGTTGAGACGGAGCAGCGTGCCGCGCGCTGGACGCATCAACAGATGACGGATGCCGTTCTTGCTATCCTCAAGCTATGCGCATCTTAAGTATCAGCCTGGATCGTCGTGTCCTTGATTCCACCAGCGCCGTCGGACAACGACAGGCTGAGTATTATCGTGGCCATGAAGTATCTTTTATCGTGTTAGAAGATCCGAGCAGGTCTAAAATTTCTATTTTGTGGTCAGCATGGATGCAAGCCCGTAAAGCGTCCGGTTTTGATCTTGTGACGGTTCAAGATCCGTTCTTTTGCGGTTTGATCGGACGTGCTGCTGCGCGACGGTTGAAGATTCCGCTGCATGTTCAGGATCATAGCGCAGCGTTTGCGCGTTCTTCGTTTGGCTGGAAAGAGAAGCTGTTAAAACCGTTTGCCCGTTCGATCATGAAGAAAGCGAATCGCATTCGTACCGTCAGCCAGCGCGGAAAACGTGGATTGATGGCGCTCGGGATTTCTGAGAGCAAGATCGATGTGATTCCGGTTGCGGCTGATGTGAGTCGTTTTTCGGCAATCACCCGCGTGCGCGCATTGCCGCGTCAGATTTTGTGTGTTTCGCGTTTGGAACTAGAAAAGGGGATTGATGTTCTGCTTCACGCGATGCAAATCGTTCATGCCAAACAAGCCGATGTGTCGCTTGTGATTGTTGGCGATGGTTCAAAGCGTCGCGTTTTTGAGCGTCTTGCCGCATCTCTTGGTCTGCGCGACGTGGTGCTGTTTGCGGGAGCGACAACCGACACGCGTCCATATCTTGAGCGTGCCGGCATGTATGTGCAACCTTCCTATTTTGAAGGTTGGGGAATGGCTGTGATCGAAGCGGCTGCTGCTGGTCTGCCCGTTGTCATGACTGATGTTGGTTGCGCTGGAGAAGTGATTGAGTATGAAAAGTCCGGCCTCGTCGTGCCTCCGGGCAAGGCTCAGGCTTTGGCTGATGCGCTGTTGAAGTTGTTGACAGATCCAAGTTTTGCGCAGCGTTTGGCGGGTGAGGCACGTATTCGAGCACTGGCTTTGCCGGATCAGGCGACGACTACGCAGCGTGTCCGTGCTTCTTTTGAAGCCGCAATCGTATGAAGCAAGATCGCATTATTCGCTGGATCGTCGCACTCACCTTTTTAATGAGCATTGGTTTTGCGTTCTATCACCGTATTCAGCCTTCGGTAGATGCAAGCGCGTATGACCAAGTCGGTTGGAATATCGCACAAGGTCACGGGTTCCGGCTTTCACTTAATGTTCCGATCGAAGAAGACGAGGTGATTACCTATCAAGGCCCGCTGTATCAATACTTCTTGGGTGGTATCTATTCGATCTTCGGTCATTCATATCCGATCGTGTGGATTATTCATGCAATCTTGCGTGCGGTCACGGCATATCTCATCTATGAGATTTGCCTTCGATTATTCGGTGAGAAAGAAAAGCGCATCGGCTGGCTGGCGGCTGCTTTCTTCGGTTTTTATCCGGACTTGGTCGAGGTCGGCGCCATGTTAATGACGGAAACGCTGTTTATCTTTTTGAGCGTGCTCGTTGTATGGCTCTTCATGCGCCAATACGAAAAGCCCACCGTGAAGGCTTCGGCATTGCTTGGTTTGGCTTTTGGATTCGGTATCTTGTCGCGCTCAAGTATTTTGTTGTTTGGTTTGGTATTGGCGGTTTGGTATTGGCGTAAGAAGGCATTGTTCCCATTTATCACGTTCTGTTTTGTCGGAGGTCTCGTGTTGATCCCGTGGACCGTACGAAACGCAATGGTTTATAACCAGTTCATCCCCACGATGGCGAATGCCGGATACAACTTGTGGGTCGGAAATCGTGAAGGCGGTACGGGTGAAGGTGGAAATCCGCCGACCTTACCCGCGTATCAGAAATTGTACGGGATGACGGGGGCGAATAATTTTTTCGCCGGGCGTGCTCGCAGTTTTATTCTTGAGCATCCTGAGCAATACGTCGCGTTTACAGCAGGGCGCTTCGTGAAGTACTTCAGCGTCATTCGTCCGCTTGGATTTTGGTTCTATCAATCGGGTTTGCCACAGGCGCTTCAAGTCGCGAGCTCTGCCGTGGCGTCTATTTTCCTGTTTGTCTTTGGCTTCGCAGGCTTTTGGATGGCGTGGAAAGAAAAGAATGAGAAGCTGCGTTATATTGCTGCATTTGCTTTCATGACCGCCTTCCCGGTGATCATGATCATTATCAGCACACGCTATCGTATTCCGATCTATCCGTTGATGGGTATTCTTGGTTCATATGCGGTCATCAAATTTGGTTCTGATATGAAGCGTTATGCGCCGGTCCTTATTGGTTCGACCGTGTTTGTGTTCGTGCTGGCCTTGATCGATGGCGTGCAATCTATTCAAAAGGTGTGGTCGCATATTAACCACCTGCTTTCTTGATATGTGTGGCTTTGCCGGCTTTGTCGGATCACGGGATAGCGCTCTCTTGCAGAAGATGGGTGAGGCTTTGCGTCACCGCGGTCCTGATCAAGATGGCATGTTTGAAAGTGATGGTTGTTCGTTTGCGCACAAGCGACTCTCGATTATTGATTTGAGTGAAGCTGGTCGTCAGCCGCTCGCCACAGCTGATGGGCGTTTCACCGTCGCATACAACGGCGAGGTTTATAACTATCGTGAATTGCGTACGCGATATGAAGCCCAGGGCTGGAAATTTCAAACGCAAACGGACACGGAGTGTTTTCTCGCTTCTGCGTCGTTGAACGGTTTGAAAGATCTTTGTGATTTTCACGGCATGTTTGCGTTTGCACTTTGGGATCGCGAAACTAAAACGACATTCGTCGCTCGTGATCGCATGGGCATCAAGCCTTTATATGTGAGTGAGGTTGGTGGCCGTTTCTCATTTGCGAGCGAAATTTCCGGTTTATTGCCGACGCAATCCCGTTGGTCACTCGATACGGTGGCGCGTTCGATGTATCTCGCGGTTGGGTATGTTGGCGGCGAACGCACGATGTTCCAGGGCATTACTTCGCTTGTTCCAGGTATTTTGTTTGCTATTCGCGATGGAAAGCGCGAACAGGTTTTGTCTTTTGCGGAGGCGAAGCCGCAACAAGCCCCAACAGATCGCGCGGAAGCAGTTCGACAATTGCGTAAGGTTGTTGATGCGAGCGTTGCCGCGCAAACAGTCTCTGATCGTCCGGTTGGCGTATTTCTTTCAGGCGGCTTGGATTCTTCGGTTGTCTTGTCAGCGATGCGCTTGCACCAGCCGACCGGAGTTATCAAAACATTTACCACGCGCTTCAAACATCACGTCGATGATCCGAAATTCAATGTTGATGCTGACATCGCGCGTCGAACAGCTGAGCGTTACGGTTGTGAACATCATGAAATCGAAGTTGGAGCTGAAGATGTGATCGCGCAGGCAGAATTCATGGCCAAACATCTTGGCCAACCGCATAACAACAGTGCGATCGTGGCTGTTGATGCGGCGGCACGTTTGACTGCCGCCGAAGTTCCAGTTGTGCTTACGGGAGACGGGGGAGATGAGCTATTTGGTGGTTACCGTCGTTACGAATTATGGACTTGGGCCAGCCATCTGCTCTCGACGGGTGTCTTTCGTTACTTTTCTCGTTTCGTAAAACCGGAATGGAGAGATCTATTCAATGCGCCAGATGAAGCGGCGCGTTTGCTTACATTTCACGCGCTTCCATTTAGCCGACGCAAAGCCTTATTCACTTCTGCTGCTGATGATACGGCGGTTCTTGCATTGTGGCGCGAAGAATTGAAGAAGATCAAAGCGCAAGATCCGGTACAGCGTTTCATGGCATTGGATCGCGCGACGTGGTTGCGTGATGACGCATTTGTTCGCTCAGATCGCTTGAGTATGCGTCATGGGTTGGAATCACGCGTTCCGCTTGTGGATGACGCCGTTATTTCCTTCGCGCTCGGTTTGCCGCGAAAATGGATGGTAACGGCTCGTGCAAGCAAGAGTTTGTGGCGCGAGGCTTTTGCGGATCGTTGTTTGCCGGAAGTTATTCAGGGCTCAAAGCGTGGCTGGATCACACCTGCTTCCAAGTGGATTCGTGTTGGTTTAACCGATTGGATGCGTACTTTAGTTGAAGAAGCAGCGGTTGAGCATGAATGGATCAATGCAGCCGAAGTCTATAAAGCTTTGGATGAGCATCTGGAATCGCGTTCGTATCGCCTCATCGATCTTTGGACGATTGCCAGTTATCAGCTATGGTGGCGTGAGTATAAGGACTATTTTGCTTGATATGCGCTTGCTTTACGCTGAAAATATCCGATTGCCCACCGAGAAAGCGCATGGCTATCAGATCATGAAAACGTGCGAAGCTATGGCCAAGGCTGGTATTGAGATTGAATTGGTGACGGCACAGCGTAAGAACGCCATCAAAACGAATCCATTTGAGTTTTACGGAATCCCATCGCTTTTTACGTGGAAGCAGATTCCGGTAATCGATTTTGTTGCGTCTGCGCCTTCGGTGCTCAAGCCTTTTGTATATGCGATTGAGCGCGGATCATTTGTGCGCAATCTTGCTAAGCGCCTTCCGGACTCTGACGTTTATTACACTCGCGACTTGGTTATCGCAGATGCGATGGGCAAAGCAACCAAGAAACCGTTGTTTGTTGAGTTACATGATGTCACCTCTCGAGTGGCTAAACTCGTTTCGCGCGTTACGGCATGGATTGTGATTTCCGAAGGGATTAAGCAAGAGCTTTTGAAGCTTGGCGTTCCATCTGAAAAGATTTTGATCGCGCACGATGGTTTTGATCCGGAGCAGTTCACGAATCTTCCGACAAAGCAGGAGGCGCGTGCGAAGTTGGGAGTTCCGGTTGACGTATTTTTGTTGGTCTACACCGGCCATTTGTATCCTTGGAAGGGCATGGACGGGATTGCGGATGCGTTTAAGGATATTCCGGAAGGTGTGGAGTTGGCTGTTGTCGGCGGATATCCAGAGGATATTTTGCGCATTCAAGAAATCGCCGGCGACACGTCGCACGTTCGATTCTTGGGTCAGCTTCAACGAAATGCAGTTCCTGCCTGGCTTGCAGCAGCTGATGCGGCTCTCCTTCCGACATCAGCCAGGTTTGAAATTGGAAAGTCATACACATCACCGCTGAAGCTATTTGAATATTTGGCAGCCGGGCTTCCGGTGCTTGCGAGTGATGTTCCAAGCTCGCATGAAATCTTGGATGAATCTGTCGCTCGTTTCTTTAAGCCTGATAACGGGCAAGATTTTCTCCGTGCGTTGAGTGAAATTCGTGCCATGAACACGGCATCCGATGCAGCGCGTGCCAAAGTAAAGCCGTATGCTTGGGAAGAGCGCGGGAAATCCATCGGTTCTTTTTTGAAATCATATGCAAACGAATAAAGGCTTGTTTGTTGCTACGCAAGTCGTGGATGAACGCGACACGAATTTGGCGTTCTTTGTGAGTTGGCTGGCGGAGTTAGCCAAGCACGCGTCGATAGTCCATGTGACATGTTGGAAAGAGGGGGAGCATGCCTCGCTTCCTGCGAATGTACATATTCACCCGATGCCGAAGGGAAAAATGAAGCGCATGTGGGCCCTGATGCGATTGTCTTGGAAGGTTCGCAAGGAAGTCGATGCTGTATTTGTTCACATGATGGCACCCGTTGCGGCCGCATTGGGCTGGTATTGGAAATTGTTGGGTAAGCGTTTAGTGCTTTGGTACACACACGGTTCGATTCCTATGAGCTTGCGTGTGGCGAATGTATTCGTGGATAAGATCTGTACCGCAACCGCGGAGAGCATGCGCCTCCCATCATCCAAAAAGATCGTTACAGGGCATGGGATCGATACAGATACGTTTCATATCGCGTCCGTCACTCGTAAGCCTATCTTGCTTACGGTTGGTCGTGTCAGCCCACGCAAAAAGCTTGAAGAATTGATCCAGCTCGCTTCGCGTATTCGCGAACAGAATCCTGATTTGAAGTTTTATTTGGATATTGTTGGCGAGCCATATCTTGAAAGCGATCATACTTATCAAGAAGCAATGCGTGCGCTCACCACGAACAAGAATTTGTCTGATGTTGTGCGTTTTCGAGGAGCGCTTCTCGGCAAGGATTTGATTTCCGAGTATCAAGAAGCCGCGTTGTTTGTCACGGCGAGCCAGACCGGAAGCTTGGATAAGGCGGTGCTCGAATCTCTGGCTTGTGGAACACCGGTTATGGCCGCTTCAAATGTATTCGGTGGTTTTGAGGGTGTGCGTCTCACGAATGGTTCTTGGTCTGATGAGGATGTACGTTTTGCGAGTGAGACGCTCAAAAATCCGGTGAGTTCAGAGGCGGCTCATCAAGATGTGGCGACAAAAGCAGGCTTGTCTTCGCTCGTTTCCCGCTTGGCGCAAATCCTGCTAGCCTAAGGCCTATGTCAAAAGCCGCTTGGGACATCTTCTTTGATGACGCAGTACGCAAGCTCCTGACGCCCGGCTGGCGCGTGCTTGATATTGGTGCCGGTCTTCGCGCTGACACCAAGCGTGGCAATCGTGTGGATCCACGTCGCGTCTGGATTCGTCCATTGCTCGAGCATGTGAATTATCAGGTACTTGATCCGGTTGATACGTATCATCCAGATGTCGTCGGTGATGTGCAGGCCATGCCGATTGATGATGCGACATATGATGCCGCCGCATGTCTCGCTGTGCTTGAGCATGTGCCGCGCCCGTGGGATGCGGTGAAGGAATTGAAGCGTGTGCTTAAGCCGGGCGGTTTTCTTTTCTTGTATGTCCCGTTTCTTGCGCCATATCACGCGGAGCCCGGATATTATCAGGACTATTGGCGCTTGACGGATGAGGGCTTGCGTCATCTTCTCTACGAATTCGATGAAGTGAAAGTGCAGCCGGTACGTGGTCCGGTCGAAACACTCGCGCATTTGTTGCCGCGTCCGATTCACAATGCCTTTTTCCTTTGGATCGGTCGTCAGTTGGACCGCGTTCGTCCGTCATCCGGAAAGCAGGCTTCCGGTTTCTACGTGACTGCTCGCAAGCCGTCTTAATATGGATATCGCTCAGGCGCTTTCGAAGTCTTACGAAGCATTGGCTCCGGTTTCCGATCGCGAGCGTTCCGAAATCTATCGCATGAATAAAACCATGCGTTTTGTCGAAGCGCAGACGGGATCGTATGCGGGAAAAGATGTGCTTGAGCTCGGTAGCTCGCAAGGGTTGCATTTGCTTGCTGCAAAATATCTTGGCGCATCGTCTGTTATTGGTGTTGATCGTTTCATTTTTCCGGATGCGCCGGGGAATATGTTCACGTTAACGGCGCAGGATGTCGCGCATCTGCAAAATGTTTGGCAGCGCGAGGGCATTCAAATGTTGGACCAGACCTTGGACATGAGTTTGCCGCAAGCATCAAATAGCGTTGATCTTGTTGTGTGTAATGCGGTCATCGAGCATCTTCATGGCATCCATAAACATGTCTTCGCTGAAGCGTTGCGCGTGCTGAAGCCTGGCGGGTGGATGGTTTTGACAACGCCCAATCTCACTTCGCTTCCAAAGCGCATGAAATTTTTGTTTGGTGTTTCACCTTTGTGGGATTTGAAAGATTATTTCAATAGCGAAACGCATTTCACCGGACATGTGCGCGAGTTTACGGCTGGTGAGTGTCGCAACATGCTGGCCTGGAGCGGTTTTTCCAACATCACCTCAAAAGCTGGAACCGGATATTATCAAAAGCATTGGATAACGAATCCAAAGAAGATGAAGAACGTGCTTACGTTTGGGATCGCATCAATTTATCCACCATTTGGCGAATTGTTGTACGTTGCAGCACAAAAACCCGCGGCTTAACCGCGGGCTTCGATGATCAATCCCCAAGCAAGTTTTGAACCAAGCCACTTTTTGAATCCGGCAGGGAAGTGTTTAAAGAAGGGGAATGCACGTGACGGCCAGCTCTCGACTTCGATTGGAATGTAGAACGGATGCACTTTCACATCGTTGAAGGCTGCAAAGAGTTTGCGCGCTTCTTTTTTCGAATACGCCTTGGTCAGCATGTTGCCACCAACCGGGGCTCCGTCAGAATAGCGGCTCACGATCGCCGTCATGTTGCCTTTGTATTTGATGAGATCTCCTTTCAAGATTCCGCGCAAGAAAAAGAAGCTGAACCAATACGTGAGCGAGTCTTTGTTGTACATGTATGCCAAGAAACGGCCTCCCGGTTTCAAGACGCGCAGAATTTCGGCAATCGCGCGCTCGGTATCCGGCATGTGCATCAAACAACCCCAAGCTTGAACGTAATCAAAATAATTGTCAGGGAATTCTAAGTGCTGCGCATCCATTTGCTTGAGCTCAAGCTTCACACCTTTCAATTCTGCGTGACGCGCGGTCATGCGAATGGCTTCCTCGGTCAAATCAATACCGTAGGTTTCAACACCTTGTTCGGCAAGCGTCACGGCTGACCATCCGCTTCCAACAGCGATGTCGAGCGCTTTCTTGCCGCGAAGTTCTTCGTATGGAACAAGCGTGGACAAAAGCGGCGCGCCTTCTGGCTGACCAGATGTGCCGTAGAACTTACGCATCTTGCGATCCACCTCCTGAAAGAAGTGAAGATCCAGCTGCTCCATACGGCCCGTAATATCGTATTTGTTGCCTGATTCGTTTGAAGCAAGGCCCAAGGTAAAGGGGTGGGAATTCCACCAATTACGGACCACCTCGGTATAGGATTTGGCCTCCTCCTTACTCATGGTTTTACGCGGCAATTCGGGCATAGGGCGAAAATTGAGGCCACAATAGCAGGTGTATAAGACCTGTGCTAGCCTAAGGCGGATATGGACCAGCTTCATGACGCCTACCGTTTCCTGGGCCGCCAAATCCCGCTTAATAGACAGCCTACAGCTCAAGAAGAGGGTAAGCTCTATTTTTGCGATGAAGCGACTATTAAGTCCTTCCGCGAGCAGGAGTTATCTGATGGGGAAAACGCCTTTAAGAACTACTTCAAGAAATGGCCGCGTTTTTATGAGATTGCGGTATCCATTGTGGCGCCGGTTTTGTTCAGTGGTCGCTCCGGAAAACAGTTCATCGAGCGGTTTGCAAAAGACGGCATTACGTTGAATGTCGGTTCCGGTCCGACCACGATTCATCCGCGTGCATTAAACGTGGATGTATTTCCGTTTCCAAATGTTCAGATTGTTGCAGAGGCTGATAAGCTGCCGTTTCCTGACAACACGTTTGATGCGGTTTGCACCGAACAGGTATTGGAACATGTGCCCAAGCCTTGGGTGGTTGCGAAAGAATTGATGCGAGTCACGAAACCTGGTGGATATATTTATACGGCCGTCCCGTTTGTCTTTCCCTTGCATCCTTCTCCGAAAGATTATTCACGTTGGACGCATGATGGTTTGCGTTCGCTGTTCGAAGGTGCGCAAGAAGTTGAAGCCGGCATGTTGAATGGCCCAGTTTCCGGAATTCTGATTACCCTCGCGTATGGTTTGTCTGTTTTGTTTTCTTTTGGTGTCTCTCCGTTACGCAAAGTCCTGCTCTACGTCTTCATGCCGATTTTGAGCCCCTTCAAACTACTCGATTATTTGTACGCAAAACTGCCGGGTGCGGAAATTGTCGGTGCAAGTCCGTATCTTATTGTCCGGAAGTAGTCTCTACGTTCACGGTTTCGGCCACGGTGTAAGCAGGACGACGGCGCGTTTCATCAAACGTACGCCAGATGTATTCGCCGATCATCCCCATCATTAACATTTGGATACCGCCGATCACCAGCACGACAACCATAAGCGAGGTCCAGCCTTGAACAGGCGCTCCGTTGAAGATGCGATCGATAAAAAGATAGGCAGCCGTCATGAACCCGACGAGTGCGGTTAAAAGACCGACCATACTCATGGCTCGCAACGGCGCAAATGAGAAGGCGATGGCGCTGTCGATAAACAATTTCACTCGTTTGGAGACAGTCCAGCGAGACTTACCCGCATCGCGCTGACGACGGGTGTAGGGAATGACGTGCGGCTTGAATCCGGTCCACAAAACCTGGATCATGAAATGCGAATTCTTTTCGCGTGTCTGACGCAAGATGTCTGCAACTCGCTTATCGAACAGCACAAGATCAAATCCACCGCGCGGAATTGTTTTGGCCGCAAAGCGATGCATGAATTCCCAAAACATCTTAGCGAGCATGCGCGGCACAAATGGGTCTTCGCGATCCGTGCGTTCGGCGAGCACGATCTTTGAACCCTGCTTCCATGCGGCCAACATCTGCAAGATAAGTTCCGGCGGATCCTGCAAATCGGCCATGATGATGGAAATTACATCACCACTCGCATGATCAATACCTGCTAAGAGCGCGGGGTATGCGCCGACATTCTTCACGAGGCGAATAACCTTGATGCGTTGGTCCTTGGCCGCGAATTCTTTTAGGACATCAAACGATTCGTCGCCCGATCCGTCGTCAACAAAGACCATCTCGCCGCGCATATCCTGGACCTGGTCCAAGACGTTTTGGAGGGCGGGGATGGTTTTGGGCAGATTTAGGGCGTTGTAATAGACGGGGACGACAATCGAAAACGTGGCCATATTGGGCCTAGTTGAGCATACTTTTGGCCGATTCGTCCAGTCCTTGCGGGTCTATACGGGCGCGGGTTAAGCTAATGGCCAGATATGGAGCGTTTAATCGTGACCGGCGGCTCCGGCTTCCTGGGGACGAATTTTTTGCGAGGAATTGGCGAAAGAGACGTTGAAATCGTCGTTATTTCGCGTCGCCCGGCTCCGTGGCCCGTTTCTGATTCCCGCGTTCGATACGTGGAACAAGACGTACGAGAACTTGAGGCCTATCGCTCCGAACTCACGCCAGGATCAACGGTGATTCACATGGCGAGCACAACGTATCCTGGAAGTGCAGAAAAAGTTATTGAATCCGAAGTACAGGATAACGTCTTGAATAGCGTGCGACTCGCGCAGGCTTGTGCCGAGGCTGGGGTTGGGCATTTTATTTTCCTTTCGAGCGGCGGTGCGATTTACGGCGACCAAGAACTGTCTCCGATTCCCGAATCGGCGAACGCGATGCCTATTAGTGCTTATGGCGTGATGAAGTTGAGTATCGAGCATTATCTGCGCGTCTTGAATCGTTTGCGCGGTTTGCGCGTGACATCCGCACGCGTTGGAAATCCGTTCGGTCCGTGGCATGACGGGCACGGTCAGGGCGCGATCAATGTTTTTTTGTACAAGGCATTGCATGGTGAGCCGATTGAGATTTGGGGAGATGGTTCACAAGTGCGTGATTATATTCCTGTGGAAGATGTGACGACCGCGCTTTGGGCGATGGTTGATCATGTGCCTGAACATTTTGAGGTCTATAACATCGGCGCCGGTGTTGGTCGCTCATTGCAGCAAGTCATGGATGATATTCGCTCAGCGCTTGGAAAAGAAATTAACGCGCGTTTTTCTGCAGGTCGTCTCGTCGATGTGCATTCGAACGTGCTGGATATCCGTAAAGCGAAAGAGAAGCTCGGTTGGGAACCGAAAACGGATTATCAAAAAGCGCTGTCCGAGTTGGTTGTCTGGGCAAAGAAGGAACAAGCAAATGTATGAAGTTCACGCGCCTCCACGTGATCTTGCTGTTCGTTGCTGCTTCTTTGATCGTTGGCGCGTTGTCTATTGCTCCGGTACTCCTGGCTCAGCAGGCATTGGGTAGCGACTATAAGGGTATCCCATTTCTATTTACCGATAACGAAGATTTCTATATTGCCCGAAGCCGTGAAGTTATGGACGGGTATCCAAAAGTAGGGTCGCCATATTTCTACGAATATAAAGATGAAGTCGCGGTACAGCCGGCACTCGGTGAACCAGCGTTTGCAATGATTGCCGGATCAACCGGGCTTTCACTGATTACGGTGTTTGTTTGGGCCAAGTTTTTTCTTCCGGCACTACTCTTCCTGCTCATTGGACTCTTGGTGTATCAGCTGACGCAAGGTGAGCCGTGGATGCGTCTTTTGGTCGGTATTACGGCCGGTTTGGGCGCTACCATCGGTTACGAAGGCTTGGGATTTGGAAGCGGGTTGCATCTTTCCCTTTGGACTAGACCCATCAATCCGATTGTTGGTGGTCTTGGTTTGTTTTTCGTTTTACTGCTCGCTTGGAGAATGTTTGCGCGTAAAGATACGGGTTTATTTATTGTCGCAGGCATCATCACTGGTGCATTAACCTGTTATTTTTTTAGTTGGGCTTTGGCGATGGGAATTTGTGGTCTGCTCATGCTTGTCGCTCTGATTCAAAAAGAGTGGCGCATCGCCATCGCTTTTGCGGTTGTATTGGTGATTAGTATTTTGATGAATATCACCCGACTTATTGGCTTTAGTGGAGCTGAGAGTCAGGCTCTTGCTATGCGCAATGGATTATTGTTGATGCATACGCCGCTGCTTAACAAAGTTTTGCTTGCTGCCTGTGGTGTATTTGTCATTTGTTCAGTAGTGATCATCCGTCAAACAAGAGATTGGCGCACGCTCATCAAGCAATCATGGTGGATTTTTAGCGCCGTGTTGTTGGTGGCTGGATTGGTGGTACTCAACCAACAGGTGCTGACCGGAAAAGCGATTTGGCCATATCACTTTGTTCAATACACAAAGCCGTTTGCGTTGATTGTTGTGCTGGTTTCGATCATGTATGCGGTTCCGGAGCGCTGGAAAAAGATTTGGATAGGATTGTGCGCTGTGCTTTCGCTCGCGTATGTCGGTCATGGAACGTGGGCCGCAACAACTCACATCGCGGTGCAAGAAGAGTTCCGTGCACGACAGGAACAGGCGGCTTTGTTCGAACGGATCAGCAAGACACCGGAAGATAGCGTCGTGTTGGTGCTTGGACCTGAGGCTGACAAGATTGGTGGCTGGATTCCTGCCTATACAAGAGCCAATGTGTATTGGTCGAATTACGTAATGTCAGGTGTACCGATGGAGCGTATCGAGCACAATCTCTTTCTGCGAATGCGCATTGAGGGCGTAACAACCTCAGTTACGTGGCTTACAGAGCATCGCGAGGATGTACGAGGACTGTTTTTCCGTGACTGGTTCGATGTATTTAGCATTCGTAAAGATGA